>JAPLPK010000185.1 GCA_026400275.1 Burkholderiales bacterium | reverse complement strand
TTCAGGTTTCTTGTAATTGGCCAGCAGGCTGGACAACAGCTCTTCAGGTACTTCGTGTTTCTTGGGTGTCATTGCGTTTACGGACATGCAGGCATACGCCTGCGTTGGATTGTCCGTTTACACAAAATCCTGCACACCCTCCAGCCGCCCTTGATAGATGGCAAGTAGCGATGTCCACTACCGACTGATACGTAAGCTGCTTCGTGGATATTCCACTGAGCAGCCAACGAATGGAGACACAGCCCCATGTACAAGTCCACTGGAATTCATAGTCCAGAGCCATTGCCGCTTGAAACGGATCGCCTCATTCTGCGTCCCTGGCGCGCATGTGATCGTGAACCCTTCGCGGCGATGTCATCTGATCCCGAGGTGATGGCGTATTTGCTCCCCTTTGCTTCACCAGAGGCTGTTGACACCTGGATCGCTCGGCAGCAAGCGCATCTGGCGACGCACGGTTTTTGCCTGTGGGCCATAGAGTCCCGAGATACCGGCGAATTCATGGGGGCGGCTGGTCTGCTCCGCATTGGTTACCAGGCCCATTTCGCTCCCGCTGTGGAAGTGGGCTGGCGTTTGGCTCGCCGATTTTGGGGCAAGGGATATGCCCCAGAGGCTGCTAGCGCGGCCATCAACTTCGGGTTCGATCGTCTCGGACTTCAGGAGATTGTGGCCAACACTGTGCCAAACAACAGCAACTCACGCCGGGTCATGGAAAAGCTTGGTATGTCATACGACCCAGCGGATGATTTCGACCATCCCTTGGTGCCCGCAGATAGCCCTTTGCGAAGGCAGGTGCTATACCGCCTGCCACGCGCCCGCTGGACAACAGCTGTTCGCTGATCACAGCCTATAACCAACGGTCCCCAGGAATACGCGGCACATGTCGCCAAATGCTGCGCGCCGTTACCGCGAAAGCAATAGCGATTACGAGGTACAGCACAAACTGACCGTAAGGCCCCGCAACTGCGAAAAGCAGTTCTTTGACCCATGCTCTTCGTCCATGAAAGGGAGGCAGCGATGGAGAGCGCCATTCATTGACAGCAACGCAGAAAAAAAGCAGGCTGAGGCAAAGACTTAGGCGTGTGGTCCATCGGGCTTTGGCCAGGCCGCTTTCCAACTCTATAGGTTTCATGGGTTTCATCGTGACGCTACGCAGGACTGCTGGTGCTCACTATCAAAAACTTAAACCAAAAAAGGCCGCCAGCGTAGATATTACCTGCGCCAGCAGCTCTCATTACGATAGCGCCTCGGGCTCCGACACCGGGGGCAGCTGGGCGGGCCCTGGGGCCGGTTTGCCGCGCAGCTTCGCGCCCATGCGCTTGAACCAGTGCTCCAGGTCGTCGATGTAGGTGAACACGGCGGGCACCACCAGCAGGCTCAGCACCGTGGAGGTGATGAGGCCGCCTATTACCGCTACCGACATGGGGCTGCGGAAGCTGCTGTCGGCGGCGCCCCAGCCCAGGGCGATGGGCAGCATGCCGGCGCCCATGGCCAGCGTGGTCATGATGATGGGGCGGGCGCGTTTGTGGCAGGCGTCCAGCAGGGCCTCCACGCGGGTCATGCCGGCGACGGCTGGTCGGCCGTCGCTTCCATCATGCCCTCGCCGCGCAACGATGGCGTATTCGACCAGCAGGATGGAGTTCTTGGTGGCGATGCCCATCAGCATGATGAGGCCGATGAGCGAGGGCATGGAGAAGCTCTTTTGCGCGATCAGCAGGCCTACGAAGGCGCCGCCCAGCGACAGCGGCAGCGCGCACAAGATCGTTACCGGGTGCAAGAAGTCTTTGAACAGCAGCACCAGCACGATGTAGATGCACAGCACGCCGGTCAGCATGGCCAGGCCGAAGCTGGCGAACAGCTCGCCCATCACCTCCGCGTCGCCCACCTCCACCACTTTCACGCTGGGCGGCAGCTGCTGGATGGCGGGCAGTTTTTGCACGGCAGCAGTCACATCGCCCAGCGGCAGGCCGGACAGCTCGATCTCGAAGTTGACGTTGCGGGTGCGGTCGTAGCGGCTGATGACGGCCGGGCCGCCGGTGGTCTGCAGCGTGGCGACCTGGCCCAGCATGACTGGGCCTTTGCTACCGGGCACGGCCAGGCGCTCCAGCACGGCCAAGTCTTTGCGGGCGGCGTCATCCAGCTTGACCAGGATGGGCACCTGGCGCTGCGACAGGTTGAGCTTGGGTAGGGATGTGTCGTAGTCGCCCACGGTGGCGATGCGCAGGGTTTCGCCGATGGCGCTGCTGGTGACGCCCAGGTCGGCGGCGCGGGCGAAGTCGGGGCGCACGGCGATTTCCGGGCGTATCAGGCTGGCGGTGGAGGCCACGCTGCCCAGGCCGGGGATGGTGCGCAAATCCTTGCCCACGGCCATGGCGGCGTCTTGCAGGGCCACCGGGTCTTCGCCGCTGAGCACCAGCACATACTTCTCGCCCGAGCCGCCCAGGCCCACCTTGCTGCGCACGCCGGGCAGGGCCTCCAGTGCGGTGCGCATGCGGTTTTCAATCACCTGTTTGCGGGGGCGTTCGCCGCGCGGGGTCAGGGTGATGGTGAGTGTGGCCTTGCGGGTTTCGGCGGTGCCGGCGGGCGCAAACGGGTCGCCGCCCACACTGCCGCCGCCTACCGTGGTGTAGATGCTTTTAACCGTGTCCAGCTGGGCCAGCAGTAGGCGCGCCTGCTCGGCGACCGCGCTGGTTTGCGCCAGGGTGGAGCCGGGCGGCAGCTCCAACGTGACCTGGGTTTGGGAGTTGTCGTCGGGCGGGATGAAGCCGGTGGGCAGTAGCGGTATCAGCGCCACCGAGCCAATGAAAAACACCGTGGCGCCCAGCATGGTCAGCACCCGGTGCTTCAGGCACCAGGCGGCCCAGCGCATGTAGACGCGCAGCCAGCCGGGCTCTTGCTCGGCGGTGACGATGGGCTTGAGGATGTAGGCCGACATCATCGGCGTCAGCACCCGCGCCACCACCAGCGAGGCCACCACGGCCAGCGCGGCGGTCCAGCCAAACTGCTTGAAGAACTTGCCGGCGATGCCGCTCATGAAGGCCGTGGGCAAAAACACCGCCACCAGGGTGAAGGTGGTGGCGACGACGGCCAGGCCGATCTCGTCCGCCGCCTCCATGGCCGCCTGGTAGGGCGACTTGCCCATGCGCAGATGGCGCACGATGTTCTCTACCTCGACGATGGCGTCGTCCACCAGAATGCCCACCACCAGCGACAGCGCCAGCAGCGTGATCACGTTGACCGAGAAGCCCAGCCAGGCCATGCCGATGAAGGCCGGAATTACCGACAGCGGCAGCGCCACGGCCGACACAAAGGTGGCGCGCCAGTCGCGCAAGAACAGCCACACCACCACCACGGCGAGGATGGCGCCCTCGTACAGCAAATGCATGGAGCCGGTGTATTCCTCTTGCACCGGGGCCACGAAGTTGAAGGACTCGGTGAGCGTGATGTCGGGGTGCTGGGCCTTGAGTTCGTCCAGCGCCTTTTCTACCGCCGCGCCGACAGACACCTCGCTCTCTCCCCGGCTGCGCGAGACTTCAAAGCCCACCACTGGCTTGCCGTTGAGCAAGGCGGCAGAGCGTTGCTCGGCGGTGGTGTCGCTCACGGTGGCTACCTGGTCCAGCCGGATGCGGCGGCCGTCGCTCAGCGCCAGTTGCAGCTGGCCTAGTTCTTGGGCGGTTTGTACCGTGGCCAGGGTGCGCACGGGTTGTTCGCCACTGCCCAGGTCGGCACGGCCACCGGCGCTGTCGATCTGCACCAGGCGCAGCTGGCGCGAGATGTCGGCAGCGGTGGCGCCCAGGGCCTGCAGTTTCAGCGGGTCCAGCGACACACGCACCTCGCGCGTCACGCCGCCCACGCGGCTTACCGCACCCACGCCGCGCACGGCCAGCAGCTTGCGGGTGACGTCGTTATCGACGAACCAGGACAGCGCCTCGCCGTCCATCTTGGGGCTGCTGATGGTGAAGGCCAGCACCGGCTGGGCCGCCATGTCCATCTTGGCGACGATGGGGTCGCGCACATCGGCGGGCAGGTCGCTGCGCACCGTGGCCACGGCGGAGCGCACATCGTCCACCGCTTCTTGTACCGGCTTTTCCAGCCGGAACTCTGCCGTGACGACCACGCCGCCATCCTTCACCGAGGTGTAGATGTGCTTCAGGCCCTGCACGGTGGCGATGGAGTTCTCGATCTTGCGGGCCACCTCGGTTTCCAGCTGGGCCGGCGCGGCGCCGGGCAGGGACGCGGTGACGGTGACCGTGGGCAGGTCGATGTCGGGGAAGTTCTGCACCTTCATCGAGTTGAAGGACAGCAGGCCGGCAAATGTCAGCATCACGAAGAGCATGACCGCCGGAATGGGGTTTTTGATGGACCACGCGGAGACATTCATGAATATGCTCCTTATTTCGTAGCTGGTGCAGCACGATTGGCGGGGGCTATGGCCGCATTTGGCTTCAAGGCGTCGACCACCTTGACCAAATCACCGTCGC
>JAPLPK010000001.1 GCA_026400275.1 Burkholderiales bacterium | reverse complement strand
TACGGCTATTGGCTGCCAAATGCGCCTTGCATCCCATCCCGATCCGCACCACCACATCCTCGCCAGAGTTATGCAGAGCATCCCTAGCGCATATACAGATTGCGCAAGATGCTATTTTTTTAATAGCATTTGCGCGTCAGGCCAGCCACTTGCCGTGGTTGTCCCAGCGCACGTTGTCTAAATGGCGCTCCAGTGCGTGGTGGTTCTGCATGCCACGCACATCACCTTGTGCGCCGCTGGCCAGCCAGTCAGCGCCCAGCGTGGCCAGGGCGCCAGCTTCTGGCAGGGGCTGCTGGCTGGGGGCTTCGCCCTGGGCCGACCACCAGGCCAGTTGCCCGGCACGGGTGGCGCTGATGACAAAGCGGTCGGCGGCCTGCAGGCCGCTGCCGGGCACATAGGCCACGTCGCCCGCATAGCCGCCCAAAGCGAGGGCAGGCGGCAAGGGCACGCTGCGCAGGCCCGATCCATCCAGCAAGGCCAGCAAGGGGGCGCTGCGGCGGGCTTGCGGGTCGGTGTGCTCGGCCTGCATGGCCACGGCGACCGTGCCGTCGGCGGCGCGGGCCAGGTGGCGCAGGCTGAGGTATGGGTCGTCTACCCGCCAGGCCTGGCGCAGGGCGCCGGTGTGGGCGTCCAGCCGGGCAATGGACGAATCCATGCGCCCGATGTTGAGTTTGGTGCGGCCGGTTTCCGGCAGGCTGAGCAGGCCGCCGTTGGCCACCAGCAGGCTGCCGTCGGGCTCGACCAGCACCATGTGCGGGTCGAGCCCGCCGCTGGGGAATTCGGCGCGCTTTTCCAGGCTCAGCGGGTCGCGCACGGCGACCATGCCGGCACCGGTGTCGGTATTGGTTTCGGTGGTGTAGAGCGCGCTGCCGTCCAGCGCATAGCTGGCGTGGCCGCAGAGTACGCGGTCGTCTTCGATCTCAAACCACCGCACGGCGCGGGCGGTGCGGGTGTCGAAACGCAGCAAATATTCGCCCGGGCGGCGGGCCACGGCCAGGGCGTGCGTGGGCTGGCCCAGGGCGCTGTGCTGCATCAGCACTTCGTGGGCTCGCTTGGGCAGGGCCACGCCGCGCGGGTTGCTGCCCAGCTGCCAAATGCCGGCCCAGGCCTGGTTGTCGTCGCCGCTGGTCCAGGCGGTCAGCAGGCCGGGGCGGGCTGCGTTGGCGGCATGCAGGGGCAGCGCCGACGTGGCTGCGGCGGTGGCGGCTAAGGCCAGCCACTCGCGGCGGCGCAGGGTGTAGGGCTGGGTCGCCGTGCTAGTCAAGGTCTTAATCACCGTCTGACTCCGAGAACCCGACCATGGTCTTCAGCTCGGGGGCGATCTTGTCCTCCATCAGCTGTTTGGTTTGGGCCAGGGCCTGCATCGCGGCGGTAACGCTTGCCACGCGGCGGGGATCTGCTGCTTGCATGCGGGCGTGCAGCTCTGCGACAGCTGCTTCAAGCTGGGCCGACAGAGCCAACTGGTTGTCGCCGGCCAGATAGCCGTTCAAGCTGCCTTGCTCCTGGGCGCGGCCGGCTCCGACCAGGAAGTGCTGCAAGCCGGCCCAGGCGGCCTGCCAGGCTGCGCGGGTGTTGCCGCTGGTGGCGCGCGGCCAGTCGCTGGCGCGGCCGCTGCGTGCGGGCTTGCCCATCTTCTTCCAGCGCAACTGCTCGAAGCCGCCCACGGCCTGGCTGAACCATTCGTGGAATACGGTGAGGGCGGTCTCTGGCGTCAAGTTCTGCTGGGCCATGGCCTGGAAGTCGGCGAGCACGGCCTGGGCTTCGGCGGCGCAGGCTTCTGCCAGCTGGGCTGCGTAGTAGCACTGGGCGGGGTCCGGGGCGGGTTGCCACAGCAGCCATTCGAGGGCCGGCAGGCCTTTGGCTGGGGCGCCGAGCTGTTCCAGCGCAGCGGCGTCGGCGGGTGGGGCTTGCACGGCAGCCGTCACCATGGCCGGGCGGGTGGGCCAGAAGTCCACGCTGCGGGCGCTGCGCCGCTCCAGCAGCGGGCCGACGGACACGGCCGACAGCCGCTCCCAGTCCAGCATGGCGGCGCGCCAGGCATCGCGTGCGGACTGCAGGCTACAGCCGTCAGCGAGCCGGTCGCGTAACACGGCGGTGGACTGGGCAAAGGCCTGTGCTGCCGGCACAAAGTGCAGCCGCAAGCCGTTGCGTACAAAGTCGGACGGGGTATAGGCCGGGCTGGCGATGCGCGTGGGCAGGGCGGCAGTACCCGTAGCGTGGCATAGCGCGCCCAGGCCCAGGCTGAGGCTCACGGCAAGCCAGCTTCGGCGGTCGATCAGAACAGTCACAGTTTGGCTTTCTTTTGAAGATGCTCTTTGAGCACGTTCTTAAAGGGAGTTCACGAACTTCACCAGCGCATCGCGGTCGGCTTTGGGCATTTTCAGCACCTGCTGGCGGGATGCCTCGGCCTCGCCACCGTGCCACAGAATGGCCTCCATGGTGTTGCGGGCCCGGCCATCATGCAGCTGGAAGCTGTGGTCGTTCACATCGGGTACCAGGCCCAGTCCCCACAGCGGCGCGGTGCGCCATTGCTGGCCATTGGCCAGGCCGTCCGGGCGGCCGTCGGCCAGGCCGTGGCCCATATCGTGCAGCAGCAGGTCGGTGTACGGGTAGATTTTTTGCCCGCTGAGCGAGGGGAAGGGCGATGTGCCGGTGGTGTACGAGGGCCGGTGGCAAGCGGCGCATTGCGCCTGGGCAAAAAGGGCCTGGCCCCGGCGTACGTCCACGTCGTTGAAGTTGCGCCGGGCCGGTACCGCCAGCGTGGCTTCGTACAGGATGACTTTGGCTAGCAGGGCGTTGTCTATCTCCGGGCCACCATCCTTGCCACCACGCGGGGCTGCCAGACAGGACTTTTGTTTGGGCGTGCAGTTTTCTTGTGGGAAGTGTTCGGAGGTGATGCCGATGTCTCCATTGAACGCGGCGGCGGTTTGGTGCGCCAGCGAGCCGGTGTTGGCCTTCCAGCCAAAGCGGCCCAGCACTTCTTTGCCAGCAACGGGGTCGAAAACGCGGTTGACCTGGCCTTTGATGGCGTCCGTGCGGCTGCTCTGCTGCTGCACATTGGCCAGCACGTCGGCCTCGGCGATGGCGTCCAACAGGCCCACGCCCGGCATTTGCTGGGCCAGGCGGGGGCTGACCATGGTGTGGGCCTGCATGGGGCCGAAGCCCAAATGGGTGAAACTGTAGTGGGGTTGGCGCAGGCTGTAGCGTGTGCCGTCGGCAAACTGGCCGGGCAGCTCGGTGTAGCGGATGCGGACCTTGCCCTCGGGCTTCACGTCTTGCACCGCGAGGTTGGTGAACTGGTCGCCGTACGTGGGTTCAGGAAAGGGTTTGCCATCTGGGCCCATCACCGACAGGCGGAACAGCAAGGCAATGGGCTGCTCGCTGGCCAGCCCATTTTTAAACGCATTCGGTGGTGCGCCACGTCCGTCCTGGGTATGGCAGCCGCCGCAGGAACGGGCCAGGAACAGCGGCCCCAGGCCGTCACGCGCTGCCGTGGAGGAGGGGGCTTCCACCCAGTTGCGCCGGAAGAAGGAGTTGCCGATGGCAAATGCTGTGCGGCCTTCTTCATCCAGATTGGCAGCGGGGAATGAGAAGGCGTTGAGCCCCACTTCAAACACCGTGGTGTCGCCACCGGGTTTTTCTTCGGAGGGGTCGGGTTCAGAGCTGGACACCGCCAGGGCCAGCCAGCTGACGCTGGCCCCGGCGCATGCCAGTGCCAGCAGACGCAGAGTCTGCTGGCTGGCAAAGGTTGGCATGTGCTTACTTGTCCTTGGGCTCAGAGATGCTGAGTTTGTTGATGCCCACGACCTTGGCTGCATCGACGAAGTCCTTGCTTTGCAGCTTCAAGGATTCAACCACGGCCTGCAGACGCTTGCGGCCCTCCGGGTCCACGATCTCGCGGTCAAACGGAGGGCGGATGTCTTCGGCGGCCTTGACCGTTGCGGCAATATGGGCGCTGGTGCGCTCGGCCACGCTGGCGTCCTTGGCGGCGACCAGGTCGCGCAGGGAGGCGCCTTGCAGCAGGCTGCCGTCGGCGCGCTTGAAGCGGCCCAGCCAGACGTTTTCAATCCCCAGCGCATCGCTAACGATGTCGCGGTGGGTGTTGTCGGAGAAGCAGGATTGCTCATCCTCCTGGTTCTTGGAAGCCAGCGCTACTTCGATGCGTTCGCCGGCCATTTCGCCACGCGACAGCGAGCCTACGCCGACCAGCATATTGCGCAGCGCGTTGGTGCCTGATTTTTCAAACTTGGCACGGTAGTTCTTGGCGTCGGGCGCCCAGGCCTTGACCATGTCGCCCAGGTCGCTGACCAGCAGTTCGGTGACGACCTTCAGGTATTCGCGACGGCGGTTGGCGTTGGGTGTCTTGCCGTCCACAAAGTCTTCGAATGATCGGTCGCCCGGGCCGGTTTCGCTAAGGTCCTGTCCCCACAGCAGGAATTCAATCGCATGCCAACCGGTGGCAATGTTCTCTTCGCCACCGCGTTCGTTCAGGGCCGACAGGCTCTTGGCGCTGATCTTGACCTTGGGGTTGTTGATGATGCCGGACTTGGGCTTGCCCACCACATAGTCCACGTAGGCTTCGTCCATGGGCCAGGAGTTGATGCGGCCTTCGGGGCCGTTCTTGTCGTCAATCGGGCCCGCGTAGAAGCGGAAGGCTTCGGTCTGGCCATAGAACTCGCGCGCGGCCAGCCAGGCCTTGCGGGCCTTGGTCAGGCCGTCTGCGCTGGGGCTGGCGGTAAATTCTGCAATCGCGGTGTTGAGCGCCTGGGTTGCGGTGAGTGTGTCTTCGTAGCTGGCCTGTACCAGTCGGGCGTAGTGTGCGGCCACGGTTGCGGAGGTGACGGCGGCCGTCGCTGGGGCGGCAGGCTGCTCGGTGGTCTGGGCATGTGCGGCAAACGCCGTCAGGAGCGCGGCGCTCAGCAAGATAGATTTCACAGCAAGAGTCCTTGGGATGCAGGCCGTGAACAGCAAGACTTTCGCAATTGACACAACCTCCTTGGCTGCGAATTGTAATGCGACTGATTCTTGATATTGTTTGTATATGAGGTACAAAAAAGCCTGGAACCACTTGCCGTGGCGCCAGGCTTTTGCCCCAGGAGGTTTCTGTCTAACCGTCCAGGTTGATTTTGTTTGTCAGCTCCTGCAGCACCGCTGCGGCGCGGTCGTTTTCTACCTGGCAGGTGCCGGCCGCATGGTGGCCGCCGCCGCCGTACTGCAGCATAAGC
>JAPLPK010000122.1 GCA_026400275.1 Burkholderiales bacterium | reverse complement strand
GCTCGTCCGGCAAAAGGCGTTTTTTGCGCCAGGACTTCAGGCCGAAGGCAATGTTCTCATGCACCGACAGATGTGGGAACAGCGCGTAGTTTTGCGGCAGATAGCCCACGCGGCGCTGGGGCGGCGCTATATGCACGCCCTGCTCTGCGTCAAACAAGCTGCGGTCGTCCAGTCGGATATGGCCCCGGTGGGGCTTGAGCAGGCCGGCAATGGCCTGCAGGGTCAGGGACTTGCCCGCGCCCGAGGGACCGTAGATCGCGGCAAACGGAGCGTCGGTGGCAAAGCGCACGGCCAGATCAAAGCGCCGGCGGCGGTCGGCGACCGTGAGCTGGATGTCTATGTCGATCAAGGTTTAGCGAAGCCGTATTTAGCGAGAACTTGCTGGGCCGCATCGGTGAACAGGAAGGCGATGAAGTTCTTGGCCAAGGCCTTCTGCTTGCTGTCGGCCACCACGGCGATGGGGTAGGACACGGGGGTGTGGCCGGTGGTCGTCAGCACGATCTTCACCTTATCTCCCAGCAGCGTGGCATCGGTGCGGTAGACGAAGCCGGCCTCGGCCTCGCCACGGCTTACATAGTCCAGCACCTGGCGCACGTTGTCGGCCTGCACGAACTTGGGCTCCAGGGCGGTCCACAGGTGGGCGCTGTCCAGCACCTGCTTGGTGTAACGGCCGGCGGGTACGGTGGCGACCTTGCCGATGGCGATCTTGCGCACATTGGCACCGCCCAGGTCTTGCAGGCTTTTCAGGCCTGGGCCGTCTTTGCCGGGCTCGATCAGCACCAGGCTGTTGCTGACGAAGTCCTTGCGGGTGTCGGTGTCGATCAGCTTCTGGGCTGCGCCCCGGTCCATGGTGTCCTGGTCGGCGCTGACGAACACGTCCACCGGCGCACCCTGGTTGATCTGCTGCAGCAGCACGCCAGAGGCCGCAAAGTTGAAGCGCACGGTGGCGCCAGGCTGGATGGCCTCGAACTTGGGGCCGAGTTCCTTGAACGCATCGGTCAGGCTGGCGGCGGTGGAGACTGTGATCTGCTGGGCACCCACGGCAAACGGCAATAGCAACAGCAGGCTGAAAAGACGCATCATGGGTTTCCTTAACGTGACAGTTAGCGTAGAGAAAAAAATCGGTTCGACAGCACCAGCACCGCAATCGACAGCACCGAGGTCACCAGCACCAGCAGCAGCGCCCTGTCGTCCTGCCCGGCCTGTACCGCGTCGTAGATGGCCATGGACAGGGTTTGCGTCTGCTGCGGGATCGATCCAGCCACCATCAGCGAGGCGCCGAACTCGCCCATGGCCCGCGCAAACGCCAGCAGCGTGCCGGCCAGGATGCCCGGCCAGGCCAGCGGCAGCGTGACGCGCATGAAAACCGAGAAAGCCGATTGGCGCAGCGTGCTGGCAGCCGCTTCCAGCGAGCGGTCCACGCCCGCAAACGCTGCAGTGGCCGACTTGAGCACCAGCGGCAAAGCGACGACGCTGGACGCCACCACCGCGCCATGCCAGCTGAAAATAATCGTGTAATCCAAGTGCGCCCGCAGCCAGCTGCCCAGCGGACTGCGCCGCCCGGCGGCCACCAGAATTGCGTAGCCGATCACGGTGGGCGGCAGCACCAGCGGCAGCATGCAAAAGGCCTCCAGCACGGTGCTGCCAGGGAACTGCTTGCGGGCGAATACCCAGCCCAGGGCGACGCCCAGCAGCGTTGCCAGCAAGGTCGCCACCGCCGCCACTTTCAGCGACAAGACGAGGGGGAACCAGTCCATGGAGGCGAGGAGCGCGGGCATGGCCTGCATTGTATCCGGCCGTATATAGCGACAAAGAAATGCCTAGGGCGCCAGCAGCGCCTGCAGCGCGGCGATGTCGGCAGCGGCTGCCGTGCGGGCGGCCTGCTCCACTGCGCGGTAGTGCTGCACCAACTGTTCACCCAGGGGCGACAGCGCGGTGCCCCCGCCCTGCGCGCCGCCAGCCGCAGTGGTCACGGCGGGCGACACCAGGGCGCGGTTCATCTCGTCCACCAGCACCCAGGCGCGCCGGTAAGACATGCCTAGCTGCCGGGCGGCCGCGGAGATGGAACCGGTTGCGGCAATGGCTTCGAGTAGATCGACCTTGCCCGGCCCGATGGCAATGCTGGCATCGCGGTAAATACGCAGGCGGAACTGGACGGTGGATTGCATGGTGGGCCTATTCTTTCTGGGGCACATCTTCGTCTGCCAGCAGGCCCAGGTGCACATGCCGCATGTCTTCGATGAAGGCCCGGGCTATGTCGTCCAGGTAGGCGCGCTTTTTCGCAGCCATGTGGAAGGTGACGTTGTAGTGCAGCTCTTTGGGGTTCAGTGCCAGCAGCAGGCCGGCCTGCACATAAGGAGCCGCAAAATGCTCGGGCAGATAGCCCAGGTGGCGCCCCGACAGTACCAGTACGGCCACAGCCTCCATATTGTCGGCCACGGCGGTGACACGCCGGCTCGGGGCCGACAGGCGGGCTTCGGGTAGCGGGTAGCTGCGCCAGGCCCAGTCGGCATCGACCAGGTCCTCAAGCGCCACCTGGCCCGCGCGGGCGGCCAGCGGGTGAGAGGGACTGCAGTAGGCAATCTGGCGCTCCACGAACAAGGGGGTGTAGTCCAGAGTGGGCACGCGGTGCCAAAAGTAGCCCACCGCCACCTGGATCTGCCCGCCCAGCAGCAGCACCTCCAGCTCGCTGGGGCCGCGCACCAGCAGCGAAAAGCGTACAGCCTCGTCGCGCTGGCGAAAACGTGCAATCGCCTGGCCGATGCGCACGTTTTGGTTCATGGGCGCATGGCCGATCAGGCCGACGGTCAGTGCACCGACCAGTTGGCGGTCCATGTTGCGGGCCTCGGCGCTGAAATCGTTTAGCGAATACACCAGGCGCTGGGCCAACTGCACGAAGCGCTCGCCCTTGGTGGTCAGCCGGAAGCCGCCGCGCCCGCGCTCACACAGGGTGAAGCCTAGGCGCGTCTCCAGCGTGGCCAGTTGGCTGCTGAGGGTGGACTGACCCACATTCAGGCTGGCCTGTGCTGCCGACAGGCCGCCTGCCTCCACGATGGCCAAAAAGACGCGGATCAACCGCAGGTCCATGTCGGAAACGGTGGTCAGCATAGGATGTGGCGCTTAAAAAATTAGAAGGATAGGTACACGCGGTCCCTGCACTCACAGGGTTCCCACTATTTTTACATCGATGCGGATCGATGTTTACATACGCAGGCTGACATGGACCCGAAGCGGCATCCATTCCTATCATTCCCACGGCATTCAATGCGCTTATTTCGACACCCGCATAACACCAAGGAACACCGCAACATGGCAGCACATCCCTCCGGCACCGCGCCCAAACCTCCCGGCCCCGCGAGCGGCATTGAGACCCGCTCCATCGACTATGTGCCTGAGAACGAGCGCCACGGCAAGGTCAGCCACCAGGGGCCGTTCTGGTTCCTGGGTAACTTCCAGTTCTTCACCATCGCAATCGGCTTCATCGGCCCGGGCATGGGCTTGTCGCTGGGCTACACCGCGCTGGCAGGAGCTATCGGCATTTTGTTCGGTACGCTGTTCATGGCCTTCCACGCCTCTCAGGGGGCCGAATTGGGTCTGCCACAAATGGTCCAGTCGCGGGCGCAGTTTGGCTACCGCGGGGTGGTGCTGGTGCTGATCGGCACGCTGTTCACATTTGTTGGCTTCAATGTAGTGGACACGGTGCTCGTTGCCGGTGGGCTGCACGGGATTTTTGGCTGGGGCGAGACCCAGGTGGCGGTGGTGATCACCGTGGTCGGCACGCTGCTGGCCATCTACGGCCACGACTGGCTGCACCGCATCTTCCAGTGGTGCTTTGTCATCAGCCTGCCGCTGTATGTAGTGCTGACGCTGGCCATTCTGCTGGGCCATGCGGGCGGCACGGCTCCGGCTGCCAGCGGCTTTACCTGGGTGGCATTTGTGGCCCAGATTGCGGCCAGCGCCAGCTACAACATTACCTACGCACCCTATGTGTCGGACTACTCGCGCTACCTGCCTCGCAACACCAGGCCGTCGGCCATCATTGCCTCGGTGTTTCTGGGCGCGTCCACGTCTGCCATCTGGCTGATTGCGCTAGGTGCCTGGCTGGCAACCCATCTGGGCGCAGCCGACGGCCTGGTGGCCCTGCATGCCTCGGGCAATGCGGTGTTCCCCGGCTTTGGCACGGCCATCGCGCTGGCTTCGGTGGCGGCGATGGTGGCCACCATGGGGCTGAACGCCTACAGCGGCATGCTGACCGTGGTGACGGCCATCGATTCATTACGCAAGGTCACGCCCAGCAAAGGCCTGCGGGTGCTGACGATTCTGGCGCTGGCGCTGGTGTGGCTGGTGATCTCGCTGTCGATCAGCGGCGATGCGATCGGCATCCTGTTTGCCGTGCTGACGGTAATGCTCTACCTGTTGGTGCCCTGGACGGCCATCAACCTGGTGGACTACTTCTTTGTGCGCCGGGGCCGCTACGCCATCAGCCACTTGTTTAAACCCGAGGGCATCTACGGCCTGTGGGGTGCACGGGGTATTGCGGCCTACCTGCTTGGCTTTGTGGCCACCGTGCCCTTCTTCGTGCTGCCCGGCATCTACACCGGACCGGCGGCTGAAGCGTTAGGCGGCGTGGACCTGGGTTGGTTGGTCGGCCTGGTGTTGTCAGGCCTGGTGTATTACGGCCTGAGCCGCTCGCTGGACCTGGCCGCCGAGGCCGTGGTGGTGGCGCAAAGCGAGCGCGAGCTAAAGACCCAGCACTTTGCCCCCACCCGCACAGAAGAGCAGGCCGTTGCGGTGGGCAACCCAGTCGGATATCGCGCGTGAGCAACATGGCAACAACCCCTTCGCACGCCGATGGCGTACTGCAAGCTGCCCGAACGTTGGTAGATGCATTTTCTCGCCACGATACGCAGGCCTACTTTGCGGCCTTTGCACCTGAGGCCAGCTTTATCTTCCATACCTACGCCACGGTGCTGCCCACGCGGGCGGCCTACCAGGCGCTGTGGGCCGAATGGGAGCGCGCCATCGGCTTTCGGGTGCTGTCGTGCCGCTCGCAAGATGCCACGGTGCAGATGCTGGGTGAGGTGGGCGTGTTCTGCCACCAGGTACACACCGTGGTGGGCACGCACGATGGAGAAATAGCCCTGGACGAGCGCGAAACCATCGTCTTCCAGCGCTATGCCGACGGCCAGTGGCTTGCGGTGCACGAGCACCTGTCGCCCATGCCGGTGGCCGCCGAGGTGACAGTATGAGCGCGCAGACAGCTGTGACGGGCGTGCTGATTGACAACCAATGGCACACCGGCGAGGCCGAGCTGTTCGGCATATCCAACCCGGTCACTGGCGCACCCATCGCCCAGGTGGCCTGCGCCAGCACTGCCCAGGTGGATGCCGCCGTGCGGGCCGCCCAGCGGGCCTTGCCAGCCTGGCGCAGCACCGCACCCGCCGATCGCGGTGCCCTGCTGCGCCGCATGGCCGAGCAGGTGGAGGCCCAGCGCCCGCGCCTGGAAGCCTTGCAGCAGTTGAACAGCGGCAAACCAGCCTTTGAAGCCGGGCTGGACGTGTCGGACGTGGTGGCTACTTTGGCCTATTACGCCGACCTGTGTAGCACCGGTACCGGCTTACTGCCCCAGGCCGTGGCCTTGCCGGACGGTGGTTTCCATGCCACGCTGGAGCGGGTGCCGGTTGGAGTGGTGGGCCTGATCGTGCCCTGGAACTTCCCCATGGTCACCACCGCCTGGAAGCTGGCCCCGGCGCTGGCGGCGGGCTGCACCGTGGTGCTGAAGCCGTCCGAGCTCACGCCCCTGGCCGAGATCGCTCTGCTGGAGATCTTCGCAAGCGCCGGGCTGCCACCGGGCGTGGTCAACCTGGTCTATGGCGCTGGGGCTGTGGGCCAGGCGCTGGTGCAGCACCCGGCCATTGCCAAGGTGTCTTTCACCGGCAGCAACGCCACCGGCCAGCGCATCTTGCAGTCTTGCGGGCCGCGCATGCAGCGCGTCAGCCTGGAGCTGGGCGGCAAATCTTCGTTGCTGGTGTTAGACGATGCCGACCTGGACCAGGCGGTGGACCTGGCCGTGGGCGGGGCCTTCTTCAACGCCGGGCAGATGTGCTCGGCGACTTCGCGCATCAGCGTGGCGCGGCCGCTGTACGCCGACTTTGTGGAGCGCTTTGTGGCCGCCGCCCAAGCGCTGCGCCACGGCGACCCGCAGAATGCCGACACCACGCTGGGGCCCATCATCAGCCGCAAACAGCAGCAGGCCGTGCTGCTGCGCATACAGACCGGCGTAGCCGACGGTGCCCGGCTGCTCACCGGCGGCAGCGCCCTGCCCGGCCTGGGCGGCTTCGCCATCGCGCCCACGGTGTTCAGCCACGCCGAGCACAGCCGGGCCCTGTGGCAAGAAGAAGTCTTCGGTCCGGTGGCCTGCGTGCGCGCCATCGACAGCGATGCCCAAGCCGTGGCGGTGGCCAACGACAGCGACTACGGCCTAGTGGCCACCATCGTCGCGGGCGACGTGGCGCGCGCACGCCAGGTGGCTGCCGGGCTCGAGGTGGGCACGGTGTGGATCAATACGCCACAGCTGATCTTCCCGCAAACCAGCTGGGGTGGCTTCAAGCACAGCGGCCTGGGCCGGGAACTGGGGCCCTGGGGTTTGCAGGCTTTTCAGGAGCTGCGCCACACCGTAGCACCCAGCTAGTTCATAGAGGTTTGGCGAACAGGCCGATGGTCAGGCACACGCCGATACAGACGATGGCGATGCGCAGGTAGCGCTCGTTCACCCGGTGTAGCGCCCAGGAGCCGACAAGGCCGCCAACGATGGCTCCTGCGCCCAGCACCAGCGCGGGCTGCCATTGCACCTGCGGCGAGGTGATGAACAAGGCCACGGCAGAGGCGTTCATCACCCCGGCCAGCGCGTTCTTGGTGGCGCCAGCATTGCGGGTGGGCAAGCCGGCCATGGTCAGTGCCGCCATCATCAGAAACCCAATGCCGCCGCCGAAATAGCCGCCGTAAATAGCGATGAAAAACTGCGCCACCGCAGCCCCGGCTGGCCCGATGTGTACCGAAGCCTCACCCGGCTTGCGAAAGAAGCTGCCCCAGGCAAACACCGTGGTGGCAAACAGTACCAGCCAGGGCACCAGGCGGGTAAAGATGTCCGACGGGGTGTGTAACAACAACAGGCCGCCCAGCGCCCCGCCCAACACGCTCACCAGCAGCAATGCCCAGAACGGCAATGTCCCCGCGCCCGTGACCAGCTTGCGGCCCGCAAACCCGGACGTCACCTGCCCCGGAAACAGCGCCACCGTGGAAGTGATATTGGCCGCCAGAGGCGACATGCCCGACAAGATCAGCGCGGGCAAGGTCACAAAAGAGCCGCCACCGGCCAGCGAATTTTGCAAACCGGCCCAGAGCCCGGCCACCAGAATCAATACAAGCACACAGGCCCCTCGAATTTCATATATAAAAATAGCTTCTGGCGCAGTATTTACCTGCGCGAGAAGCTATCCAAACCATAGCAAAAGTGTGGCTATGTTACGCCAGCGCCTTGTCCACAATGCCCTGCGCTTCTTGGGTGATGCGGCGCAGGTGCTCTTCGCCGTGGAAGCTTTCGGCGTAGATTTTGTAGATGTTTTCCGTTCCAGACGGGCGTGCGGCAAACCAGCCATTGGCGGTGGACACCTTCAGCCCACCTAGGCTGGCACCGTTGCCGGGGGCCGTGGTTTGCACCTGGGTGATGGCCTCGCCCGCCAGCTCCGAGCTGGTGATCTGCTGCGGCGTGAGCTTGCCCAGCTTCTTCTTCTGCTCGGGCGTGGCCGGTGCGTCGATGCGGTCGTAGGCCGGTGCGCCAAAGGCCTGGGTCAGCTTTTGGTAGGCCTGGTGCGGGTCGTCGCCGGTGCGGGCGATGATTTCGGCCGACAACAAGGATGGAATCAGCCCGTCCTTGTCGGTGGTCCACACGCTGCCGTCGCGGCGCAGGAAGGACGCGCCCGCGCTCTCTTCACCACCAAAGCCCAGCGAGCCATCGCACAGGCCGGCCGCGAACCATTTGAAACCCACCGGCACCTCGTACAAGTTACGGCCTAGGCGGGCCGCCACACGGTCGATCATGCTGCTGCTGACCAGGGTTTTGCCCACGCCGGCCTGGGCGCTCCAGCCGGGCCGGTTCTGGAACAGGTAGTCGATGCACACCGCCAGGTAGTGGTTGGGCTGCATCAGGCCGCCGCTTTTGGTCACGATGCCGTGGCGGTCGTGGTCGGTATCGCAGGCAAAGGCGATGTCGTACTTATCCTTCAGGCCGATCAGCGAGGCCATGGCGCTTTTGCTGGACGGATCCATGCGGATACGGCCGTCCCAGTCCACGCTCATAAAGCGGAAGGTGGCGTCCACCTGCTCGCTCACCACGCTCAGGTTCAGCTGGTATTTCTCGGCGATGCGGGCCCAGTAGTGCACGCCCGCGCCGCCCAGCGGGTCCACGCCCATGCGCACGCCGGCGCCGCGGATGGCATCCATGTCGATCACGTTGGCCAGGTCGGCAACGTAGTTGCCCAGGTAGTCATGGCGGTGCGTGGTGCTGGCTTTCAGCGCCTGGGCATAGGGCATGCGCTTCACGCCTTGCAGCTTGTTTTGCAGAATTTCGTTGGCGGCTTTTTCGATCCAGCCGGTGATGTCGCTGTCGGCCGGGCCGCCGTTGGTGGGGTTGTACTTGTAGCCGCCGTCTTCGGGCGGGTTGTGCGATGGCGTCATCAAAATGCCGTCGGCCAGGCCGGTAGTGCGGCCCTTGTTGTAGACCAGGATGGCGTGCGACACGGCGGGTGTGGGCGTGTAGTCGTCATTCACCGCCAGCATGACCTGTACGCCGTTGGCGGCCAGCACCTCCAGCGCGGTGGCACCGGCCGGCTCGGACAGCGCATGCGTGTCTATGCCCAGAAACAGCGGGCCGGTGATGCCGTTCTTTTCACGGTACATGCAGATGGCCTGGGTCACGGCCAGCACGTGGTGTTCATTGAAGCTGGCATTGAACGCATTGCCCCGGTGGCCCGAGGTGCCAAAAGCCACGCGCTGGGTGGACTCGGCCGGGTCAGGCTGCAAGCTGTAGTACGCGGTGACCAGCCGGGGCAGGTTGACCAGCATGGATGGGGGCGCAATGTGTCCGGCCAGAGGGCTGTTGGGCATGGAGTGTCCTGTTCTTCGATGGGTGGTTCTCGACAATATTGAACCACAGCAATCCGGTGCCCAAGCTCTGGAGCTTGGCCGATCGCAGGGTATCTACCTGCGCATGTGTTTCCAGTTGTAAGCCTGTAAGACTTTGCGGCCTGCTGCGACCAAAGCCTATGACTATTTTCAGGAGCCGTCTATGTGGGGTGCTATCAAGTTCGTAGCTGCTAGCGCAGGTATTGTCTGCGCTGGAGCCGCTTTTTCTTCAGAGAATACTTGCAGCCTGCAGTCTGGCCGCAACAAGCTGCCGGTGGTGGAGCTGTACACCTCTGAGGGTTGCAGCTCCTGCCCGCCGGCCGACCGGTGGCTCAGCCACCTGAAGGGCCAGTCAGCCGTGGTGCAGGCCTTCCATGTGGGCTACTGGGACCAGCTGGGCTGGGTGGACCGGTTCGCCACACCCGCCCACACGGTGCGGCAGCGTCAGGTGGCCGCGTGGAACCGGCAAAGCTCCATCTACACGCCGCAGGCGGTACTGGACGGCAAGGACTGGCGAAACTGGGGCGGCACGCTGGACAAGCAGGCCGCCGAGCCCGGCTTGGCCCAGATCAGCCTGCGCCAGCTGGGGCCTGACCAGTTCGAGGCCACGGTGACGCCGGTGGCCGGTGCGCCCGCACACTGGTCGGCGTATTGGACAGTGACGGAGAACGGCTACAGCTCCAAGGTGCAGGCCGGTGAAAACGCGGGAGAATTTCTGCAGCACGACTTTGTGGTGCGCCAGTACACCGGTGCAGGCGTCTACACCGGCGAGGCTGCGCAGCGACTGACTTTCCGCAGCATTGCCAGCACGCCGGATCACAGCCGGCAGATCAATCTGGTGGTGTTCGATCCGCAGACGGGGAAGACGCTGCAGGCCATCACCGCGCCTTGTTAAGCACGTTTAACCACGCCTAAATGGCCTTCAGCACATAGCCTATGCGCGGGAAGTGCACATGCACGGTGCCGGCCCGCCCATCTTCGCGGCGCAGTGTGATGTGCATGCGGGTGGCGGCCACCAGCTCGCCTTCGCTGGCTTCTGGGCCAAAGCTTTCGGCCTGGATGCTGACGCGGCTGCCCAGCGGGATGCCGTGGTCGTCCTGGAACACATCGGCCGCCAGCGGCAGCGGCGTGGATTGCGCAGCAAGCGCGACGGCATCCTCCGCACTCAGCTGTTGCACGGGCGGGTGGTCCAGCGCCGCCATGTGGTCCATCCAGTCCAGCACGTTCGGCGTGGCATCGAGTATGGGCGCCAGCGCTGGCACGTTAAAGCGGGTGAACCACAGCGGCGCATAGGCGGCAAAGTCCGCCAGGCAGGGCGCTGTGCCCACCAGAAAGGGCAAATCTTCCAGCATGCTGGCCAGGCGGCGCAAATAGGATTTGTAGGCCGACGTGGCATCGCCCGGGCGCAGGTGCGGCATGCCGCCCCGCATCTTGGCGCGGTCCTCCGCGAAAGCCAGGCCCACCTCCGGCGGCGCGTGGCCAAACAGCTGTTCGCGCCCGCGCGGCTGGAAGCAATAGGCCATGGCGGCGGTGAACAGCGTGGTGTCGGCCCACTGCGCCAGCACCCGGGCCAGGCCCTTGTGCGACGGGGGCGACAGCGAGGGGCTGGGCTGGTGATGCTCCAGCACGTCGCAGATCAGCGCGCTGTCGCAGTAAATGTCGGCGCCGATCTGCAGCACCGGGGTTTTGCGGTAGCCGCCGGTCAGGGCCACCACGTCCGGCTTGGGCGCGATGCTGGGCACGGTGACCGACTGCCAGTCCAGCTGCTTGTAGGCCAGTACCTTGCGGACTTTTTCAGAGAACGGCGAGATGGTGTAGTGGTGCAGTATCAGATCGGCCATGGCAAATACCTTCCGCTATTCGTCGCTAGAGCGTACGCGGGAGCGCACATAGATCAGCACCGCGCCCAGTGCCGCAGCAGCACCACCGCCCACCACCAGGTTCAGGCCGAGCTCGTCGTCTGCGCGCTGGGTGAACAGGCCCAGCACCAGGGTCAGAAACCCGCCGTACAACAGGACCCAGATGGTGTTTTCAAGCCTGGCGATGGTTTTAGGGTTCAACATGCCAGCCACTGTAACGAAAGCAGGTTCGGTTCGCCACGGTTCGGCCGTTTTTACCCAGGGTTTACCTGGGCACCTGGCACGGGGGCGCCTAGGGGTTTGCGCTAATGGGCAATTTGAGGAGCCGCGTAAGTCCTTGTCCAGCAAGGGTATTCCGCCGCATCCAGATGTGGTTGCCGATATGTCATGCAATGCCCGGAGCAGACGCCACTAGACTGCGCGCAGGCTGATGGCAGCAGACACATTTCCCCCTTACGGAGACAAACAACAATGGCCCCCCTACCCTCCACCGCCTCGGGCAGCGCGCTCGAAAAATCGGCGTACAACAAAGTCGCCTGGCGGCTGATTCCCTTCCTGTTTCTTTGCTACGTCGTGGCCTATCTGGACCGGGTCAACGTTGGCTTTGCCAAGCTGCAGATGCTGACCGACCTGAAGTTCAGCGAAACCGTGTACGGCCTGGGTGCGGGCATTTTCTTTGTGGGTTACTTTCTGTTTGAAGTGCCCAGCAATATGATCCTGCACCGCACCGGTGCCCGGGTGTGGATTGCCCGCATCATGGTGACCTGGGGCGTGATTTCGTCCGCCATGATGCTGGTCACCACGCCGGCCATGTTTTACGTGCTGCGCTTTCTGCTGGGCATTGCCGAGGCTGGTTTCTTCCCCGGCATCATCCTGTACCTGACCTACTGGTTCCCCATGGAGCGACGTGCCCGCGTGGTGGCCTTGTTCATGACCGCCATTGCCCTGTCGGGTGTGGTGGGCGGGCCGCTGTCGGGCTGGATCATGCAGGCTTTTGCCGGTGTGAACGGCTGGCATGGCTGGCAGTGGCTGTTCCTGCTGGAAGGCATTCCCTCCATCCTCATGGGCATCTGCGTTTTCTTCTACCTGGAAGACTCCATCGCTGGAGCCAAATGGCTGACCAAGGACGAAAAGCAGCTGCTGATAGACAACATCCGCCGCGACGAAAGCGGCCGCGGCGACCACAGCCTGAAACAGGTGTTTGGCAACCCCAAGGTGTGGCTAATGGCCAGCATCTATTTCTGCAGCATCATGGGCCTGTATGGCATCAGCTTCTGGCTGCCGCAGCTGATCAAGAGCGCGGGCGTCAAGGACGTGCTGGATGTAGGCCTGCTGACCATGATTCCCTATGGCCTAGCCGCTGTGGCCATGGTGGTCGCCAGCCGCAGCTCGGACCGCAGCGGCGAGCGCCGCCTGCACACCTCCGGCGCGGCCTTCATTGGCGGCCTGGGCTTGGTGCTGAGTGGCCTATTTGGCAACGACATTGTGTTGGCTATGGCCGCACTCAGCCTGGCCACCATGGGTATTCTGACCAGCCTGCCCTTGTTCTGGACTCTGCCCACCGCCATGCTGCGCGGCTCGGCGGCCGCCGCTGGCATTGCCCTCATCAACGCGCTGGGCAACCTGGCCGGCTTCGTCAGCCCCTTCATGGTGGGCAGCATCAAGGACGCCACCGGCAGCACCACGGCGGGGCTGTATGTGCTGGCCGGTAGCCTGTTCCTGGGCGGCATCCTGGTGTTGCTGGCCACCCGCAAGCCAGCAGGGCGTTGAACCGGCATGCGCCGCGCTGCACCGACAATCGTGCGGAAAGGAAACCGCCCTGTGACGCCCTCTTCCGCCGACCACCGCGCTCTGCTGCGCAGCCTGTTTGACGCCGCCATCGCCGCCGCCCAGCCCGCGCTGTGCCTGCCGCCGCACCTGCCCGCCCGCCCCAAGGGCCGGACCATCGTCATCGGTGCGGGCAAGGCATCGGCGGCCATGGCGCACAGCCTGGAAGCGCATTGGGACGGCCCGCTGGAGGGCCTTGTCATCACCCGCTATGGCTACGCCGTGCCCTGCCAGCGCATCGAAATTGTCGAAGCCGCCCACCCGGTGCCCGACGCGGCCGGTGCACACGCCACCCAGCGCATACGCCAGCTGGTGGCGGGCCTGAGCGCTGACGACCTGGTCATCGCCCTGGTCTCGGGCGGCGGTTCGGCGCTGCTGGTGGAACCCGGCCAGGGTTTAACGCTAGCCGACAAGCAGGCCGTGAACAGCGCGCTGCTGGAATGCGGCGCCAGCATCTCCGAGATGAACTGCGTGCGCCGGCATCTGTCCGGCATCAAGGGCGGGCGGCTGGCCGCAGCTTGTTACCCTGCGCGCGTACACACTTTGCTGATTTCCGACGTGCCGGGCGACGCGCCCAGCAATATCGCGTCCGGCCCCACGGTGGCGGATGCCAGCAGCTGCGCGGATGCGCTGGCCATCGTCAACCGCTACCAGATTGCCTTGCCACCCGCAGCGCGCGCGCTGTTGGAAAGCGGCCAGGGCGAAAGCATCAAGCCCGAAGATGCACGGCTGGACGCCAACCTCACCCGCACCATCACCGCCCCGCAGATCGCCCTGGAGGCCGCCGCCCAGGTGGCGCGCGCGGCCGGCTACACGCCCTACATCCTGGGCGACAGCCTGGAGGGCGAGGCGCGCGACCTGGGCAAGGCCATGGCCGGTATGGCCCGGCAGGTCGTGCTGCACGGCCAGCCTTTCCAGACGCCTTGCGTGCTGCTGTCGGGCGGTGAAACCACGGTCACCCTGCGCGGCAAAGGCCGTGGTGGGCGCAATGTAGAGTTTTTGCTGTCACTGGCGGTGGCACTGGACGGCCTGCCCGGCGTGCATGCCATTGCGGGCGATACCGACGGCGTGGACGGCGTGGAAGAAATCGCCGGCGCCACGCTGGCACCGGACACTCTGGAGCGCGCCTGGGCCCAGGGCATCAACCCCAGGGCCAGCCTGGACCGCAACGACGGCCACGGCTTCTTCCAGGCGCTGGGCGACTCGGTCATCACCGGCCCCACGCTGACCAATGTGAACGACTTTCGCGCCATCGTGATCGAAGCAGCTAAGGGCTGACGCCATCCCCCGGCCACACCCTATCGATGGTGGCCAGCAAGGCCTGCAAGGTTGCCGAATCTTCTTTTGAGCGCCGGTACAGCAGCGACAGCGGGCAGGCCAGGCGCGCACCCTGCCAAGCCACCACCTGCCCGGTCTCCAGCGCCGGGGCCAGCGTGCGCTCGCGCATCAAACCCAGGGCCACGCCGGCCTGCACTAGCTCCAGAATCGATGCCTCCTGGTCGGCCTGTACCACGGTGCGGTAGGCCAAACCCCGTTCGGCAAACATCTGGGTCACCAGGCCGTACTGTGAGCCACCTGGGGGCGACGCCAGCCAGGGCATGGCGGCCAGTTCCTCCCAGCCTGCCGTGCGCAAGCGCTCGGCCCAGGCAGCCGGCCCGATGACCACGTAATGCTCCAGCAGCAACTGGCGCACGGCGATGTCGGTGTCCTTCAGTGGCCCGAGGTAGAAGCAGGCGTCTACCTCTCCGTCCCGCAGCATTTGCAGCACCCCGCCCGAGATACCGTGCTGCAGCGACACGTCTACCTGCGGGTAATACTGCAGCAGCGCAGTCAGCAAGGCCCCGAGGCGGATGGAGTCCGGGTCGATGATGGTGCCCAGGCGCAGCCCGCCAGCCACGGTGCCGCGCATCGAGGCGGCCAGTGCCGCTATTTCCTGTACCGAGTCCAGGGTTTGCGTGGCCAGCGGCAGCAGGCGGCGCCCAGCACCAGTCAGCACCATGCCGGTGGGCGTGCGGGCGAACAGCAGCACACCCAGCTCGTCTTCCAGGCTCTTGATTTGTTTGGACAGCGCGGACTGGGTCAGGTGCAGCTGGTCGGCCGCCCTGACGAGCTGGCCGCTGCGGGCCACAGCCAACAGCGCGCGGAGTTGGTGGAGTTCCATGCCGGGATTATGGCCCGCAGGCCCCACAGAGCCGGCGTCATTGCATTTAAAAGAAATAGGCCGCCAGCGCAGGTAATACTTGCGCAAGCAGCTATCTATTCAATAGCAATTCGATCTACAGAACCTCGAACACGCCCGCCGCGCCCATGCCGCCGCCTATGCACATGGTGACGCACACCCGCTTGGCGCCCCGGCGCTTGCCTTCGATCAGCGCGTGGCCGGTCAGGCGCTGGCCGCTCACGCCATACGGGTGGCCGACGGCAATCGCACCGCCGTTCACGTTCAGCCGGTCGGCCGGAATGCCCAGCTTGTCGCGGCAGTAGATCACCTGCACGGCAAAGGCTTCGTTCAGCTCCCACAGGTCGATGTCTTCCACCTTCAAGCCCAGGCGCTTGAGCACCTTGGGGATGGCAAACACCGGGCCTATGCCCATCTCGTCCGGCTCGCAGCCGGCCACCGCAAAGCCCAGAAAGCGGCCCAGCGGCTGCAGGCCGCGCTGGCTGGCCAGCGTCTCATTCATCACCACCACGGCGCCGCCGCCGTCGGAAAACTGGCTCGCGTTGCCGGCCGAAATCAGGCCGCCGGGCAAAGCCGAGCGCAGGCCGGCGATGCCTTCCTTGGTGGTGCCTTCACGTATGCCTTCGTCCTGGCTGACGGTCACATCTTTGGTGATCAGGCCGCGCACCTTGTCGGCCACGCCCATGGTCACGGTGATCGGGGCGATCTCGGCGGTGAACAGGCCACCGGCCAGGGCTGCCACAGCCTTCTGCTGACTGGCCGCACCGTATTCGTCCATCTGCTCGCGGCTGATGCCGTAGCGCTGCGCCACGGTCTCGGCGGTCTGCAACATGTTCCAGTAGATCTCGGGCTTGTTCTTTACCAGCCAGGGGTCGTTCAGCATGTGGATGTTCATCTCCTGCTGCACGCAGGAAATGCTTTCCACGCCGCCGGCGACGTAGACATCGCCCTCGTTGGCGATGATGCGCTGGGCCGCCATGGCAATGGTCTGCAGGCCGGACGAGCAGAAGCGGTTCACGGTGACGCCAGAGGTGGTCACCGGGCAGCCGGCGCGCAAGGCGATCTGGCGGGCGATGTTGGCGCCCGTGGCGCCCTCGGGCGTGGCGCAGCCGATGATCACGTCATCGACCTCGGTGGCTTCGATGCCGGCGCGCTGGATGGCGTGCTGTACCGCGTGACCGCCCAGGGTGGCGCCATGGGTCATGTTGAAAGAGCCCTTCCAGCTTTTTGCCAGAGGGGTGCGGGCGGTGGAGACGATTACGGCGGCGGTCATGTTCTTGTCCTTAGTTGAAGGTTTTGCCTTCGGCGGCCAGCTTGGCCAAGAGCGGCGCGGGCGTCCAGAAAGCAGCATCGTCCAGCGGGTTCTGTGCAAAGCGCTGCATGGCCTGCACCACGTTGAACAGGCCCACTTCATTGACGTAATGCATGGGCCCGCCACGGTAGATCGGGAAGCCGTAGCCAGTCAGATAGACCATGTCAATGTCGCCCGCCTTGGAGGCAATGCCCTCCTCCAGGATGTGTGCGGCCTCGTTCACCATGGCGTACACCAGCCGCTGCACGATTTCTTCATCGCTGATCTTGCGCGGCGTGATGCCCAGTGATGCGCGGTGGTCCGCCACCATTTTTTCCACCAGCGCGCTCGGCACCGCGTCGCGCTTGCCGGCCTGGTAGTCGTACCAGCCTGCGCCGGTCTTCTGGCCAAAGCGGCCCAGTTCGCACAGCAAGTCCGCCGTCTTGCTGTACTTCATGCCCGGTTGCTCCACATACTTGCGCTTGCGGATGGCCCAACCGATGTCGTTACCGGCCAGGTCACCCATGCGGAACGGGCCCATCGCCATGCCGAACCTCTCCAGCGCCTTGTCCACCTGGGCTGGCGTGCAGCCTTCGTCCAACAGAAAGCCGGCCTGGCGGCCGTACTGCTCAATCATGCGGTTACCGATGAATCCGTCGCACACGCCGGACACCACCGCAGTCTTTTTGATCTTTTTGCCCAGCGCCATCACCGTGGCCAGCACGTCCTTGGCCGTGGCCTTGCCGCGCACCACTTCCAGCAGCTTCATCACATTGGCCGGGCTGAAGAAATGCGTGCCCACCACGTCCTGCGGGCGTTGGGTGAAGCTGGCGATTTCGTCCAGATCCAGCGTGGAGGTGTTCGACGCCAATATGGCGCCGGGCTTCATCACGCGGTCGAGTTCCTGGAACACGGTTTTCTTCACGCCCATGTCTTCGAACACGGCTTCGATCACCATGTCGGCATCGCCCAGGTCGTCGTAGCTCAGCGTGGTGCTGAGTAAGCCCATGCGCTGGTCCAGCTTGTCTTGCTTGAGCTTGCCCTTGGTCACCTGGGCTTCGTAGTTCTTGCGGATGGTGGCCAGGCCACGCTCCAGGGCTTCGGGCTTGGCTTCGAGCAGCTTGACCGGAATGCCGGCGTTCAGGAAGTTCATCGCAATCCCGCCGCCCATGGTGCCAGCGCCGATGATTGCTATGCTGTTGATAGCGCGTTGCGCAGTATCTGCGGGCACATCGGGTATTTTGGATGCTGCACGCTCAGCCGCAAAGATATGCCGCAGCGCCCGGCTCTCGGGCGTCCACATCAGGTTCAAGAAGGTGCTGAGCTCGAAGGCCATGCCAGCGTCGAACTTCTGCTTGGTGGCGGCCTCGACCGCGTCCACGCATTTCAGCGGCGCCGGGTAGTTCTTCGCCATGCCCTTGACCATGTTGCGGGCGAACTGGAAATAGGCATCGCCCTGTGGGTGCTTGCATTGGAGGTTGCGCACCAGCGGCAGGGGCCGCACATCGGCAATCGACTGGGCGAAAGCCAGGGCTTCCTCCATCAGCGAATCAGACGATGCGGCCAGCTTGTCGAACAGCTTCTGGCCTGGCAGCGAAGCCAGCAACTCACTCTTCACAGGCTCGCCGCTGACGATCATGTTCAGCGCGGCCTCCACGCCCAGCACGCGCGGCAGGCGCTGCGTGCCGCCGGCGCCCGGAATCAGGCCCAGCTTAACCTCGGGCAAAGCCACGTTGCAGCCGGGCGCGGCGATGCGGTAGTGGCAGCCCAAAGAGGTCTCCAGCCCACCGCCCATGCACACCGAATGGATGGCCGCAACCACCGGCTTGGCCGAGTTCTCGATTGCCAGAATCATGCTCAGCAGATTCGGCTCACGCAGGGCCTCAGGCGTGTCAAATTCCTTGATGTCCGCCCCGCCGGAAAACGCCTTGCCGGCGCCGGTCAGCACAATGGCCTTAACGGCAACATCGGCATTCGCCTGCGCCAGGCCGTTGGTGACGGCGCGGCGGGTTGCCAGGCCCAGGCCGTTGACCGGTGGGTTGTTCAGGGTGATTACGGCAATGTCGCCGTGAACTTGGTATTGCGCCGCCATGGAGGAACCTCAGGTTTAAATCGAACGATCGTGCGATTTAAATTCTAGGCCCCGTGCATGTCAGCGCATGCACTGGTTTGTCCCAGTCGGGACAGCATCCCTAGCGCACCGAAATACCGCTGGGCCCCGAGCCGTTGGTCGATGCGGTCCCCAGCGAAGTCAACGCACCGCTAGAGCCCACGCTGAACGATGTGACTGTGGCGTCGTTGTAGTTGGCCGCATACACCAAGCTGCCGTTGGGGGACACGGCCATGCCGCTGGGGCCGGTTCCGGTGGCCACCGTGGGGGTCGCCATGGCAGTGAGCTTGCCACTGGAGATGCTGTACTGGGATACGGTGTTGTCCCTCGAATTCGCCACATAGACATAGCGCCCGCCGGGGCTGACGACGATGCCGCTGGGCGAGGTGCCGGTGCTGACACTGGCCGGCGACAAGGCCGTCAACAAGCCGCCGCTGCCAATGCTGAACTGGGCCAGCTTGGCGCTGTCCGACAGGGTGACGTAAAGGTGGTTGCTGTCTGGCGTAATGGCAATCGCCTGCGGCGTGTTGCCTACCGAGCTCAGGCTGACCGTGGCCGGTGACAAGGCGGTGAGTGCGCCGGTGCTGCCAATGCTGTACTGCGACACGCTGTTGCCGCTGGCATTGGCTACATAGGCGTACAGGCCGTCCGGGCTGACCGCCACCGCGTAGGGGTTCACGCCTGCTGCCACGCTGGGTGTGGACATGGCGGTCAAGGCGCCGGTGGAGCCGATGGTGAACTGCGATACCGTGGCACTACCGTAGTTTGCGGCGTACAGATATTTACTGTCGGAGCTGATGGCCAGGCCGTACCCTGCACTATCGGCGCTGCCGGTGCCCACCAGGCTCAAGGCCCCGGTGCTGGCCGAGATGCTGTAGACGCCGATGGCCTTGTTGTTCTGGAAGCTGACGTAAGCAAACTTGCCATCGGCACTGGTGCTGATGCTCGACGGTAGATAGGTGTTGGTGGACAGCGTGGCCGGCGACTGCGCTGCCAAGGCCCCTGTGCTGCCCACACTGAATTCGCCCAAGCTGCCGCTGTACCAGTTGCTGGTAAAGGCGACATAGCTACGGCAGGTGACTACCACGCTGGACACATTGCTGCCACCGCTGCCGCTGGCATTGCTGACCACGCAGGTCTGCCCGTCGGGCTGCGTCGCTACACTGACCGAATAGCTGCCCGTCATGCTGTCGCTAAACGTGAAACTGGTGGCACCCGAGGCCACCGCCAGCGAGGACGAGCCATTGGCAAGCACCAGCCCGCTGGTGCTCAAGCCGCTGACCGTGCCGGTCAACGTGTATGCGGTGTCGTCGCTGCTACCGCCCCCGCAGGAAGCCAAGGCGACAACCGTGGCGCAGGTAATCAAAAATGGTAGGCCATTGCGGTGCTGTGTGTTCAAAGCTCACTCCGTAGTTTCTTTTATGGAAACGACAGTAGCACCCACGTATAAAGTTATTTGTCAATTGGTGTCTGGTTTGCAGCAAGGTTTTCAGACTTCCAGCCACTCGCGGCGTAGCGGCGCGTCTGCCCGCAACTGCTGCGGCGTACCTTCGAACACGATGCGCCCTCGCCCCATCAGCAAGATACGGTCTGCAATGTCCAGTGCAATCGCCAGTTTTTGCTCCACCAACAAAATCGCCATGCCCTGGCTGCGCAACTGCTGCAGGGTGGCGGCCATTTGTGCCACCAGCTGCGGTGCCAGGCCTTCGGTGGGCTCGTCTACCAGCAGCAGCTGTGGGTTGCCCACCAGGGTGCGCCCCAGGGCTAGCATCTGCTGTTCGCCGCCAGACAGCACGCCGCCAGGTGCATGCTGGCGCGCTTGGAGCGGGGGAAACATCTGGTAGATGGCATCCAGATTCCACGGGCCTTTGGAATCTATAGGGTCGGTAGACTTCTGGCCCAGCAACAGGTTCTGCTGCACGCTCAGGCGCGGAAAGATGTCGCGGCTTTCGGCCACATAGCCCACGCCGCGCTGCGCAATCTGAAACGGCTGCAGCCCCAGCAGCTCCTGGCCCATCCACATGGCAGAGCCTTCGCTACGCACCAGGCCCATCAGCGCCTTGGCCGTGGTGGACCGGCCCGCACCATTGCGCCCCAGCAGAGCAACGATCTCGCCCGGTCGCAGGTCGAACGACACGCCCTGCAGCACGTGGCTGTGGCCGTAGTAGGCATGGAGCTGGCGTACCTGCAACATCAGGCCGCGCCCCCCAGGTAGACGGCTTGCACTTGCGGGTTGGCGCGTATGGCGGCCGGTGTGTCGCAGGCGATGATCTGCCCCGCCACCATCACAGCTATTTTGTCTGCTAGCGCATATACCACCTGCATATCGTGCTCCACAATCAATAGCGTTTTGCCCTGGGTCACGTCGCGTATCAGCTGGACAAAATGGGCGCTCTCGGTGGCCCCCATGCCGGCTGTGGGTTCGTCCAGCAGAACCGTGTGGGCACCGCCGGCGATGGTGATGCCCAGCTCCAGCGCACGCTGCTCGGCATAGCCCAGTTCGCCAGCCAGCACATCGCGTTTGGCGCAGAGCCGTACCTGGGCCATACAGTGCTCTGCTAGGGCGTTCGCGTCCTTCAGGCCCGACAGGCGGCGCCAAAAACTGTAGCCATAGCCCAGGCTCCACAGCACGCTGCAGCGCAGGTTTTCAAACACGCTGAGCCGTGCGAACACATTGCTGACCTGGAAACTGCGCGACAGGCCTGCGCGGTAAATCTGGAAAGGTGTTTTTCCCTGAATAGCCTGGCCTTGCAGCAGAACACGGCCGCTGTCTGGCGCATGCTTACCGCTGATAAGGTTGAACAAGGTGGACTTGCCCGCACCGTTGGGGCCGATCAGCGCCACCCGCTCGCCTGCCGCCACGGCCAGACTGCCCCCCCGGATGATGTCCACCGGGCCAAAGCTCTTACGCAGCTCTTGCAGCTCCAGCGCAGGTACGGGTGCCGTCATAGCCGCCGTGCCCCCATGAACATGCCCCCGCCCACCAGCATCGCCATTACAGCGCCCAGCCAACAAGTCCAGCGGCTTGCGTCCAGTTGCAAGCCCATCCAGCGTAATTCGGGCCCCAGCGAAGACTGCAGTTGCAGCTGGTAGGCCATCTCTACCAACATGGAAAAGCCTACGAAGGCTATCGCCGCACACAGTGTGAGAGCCGCATAACGCGGCCACCGGCGCCACTGCAGCCGGTGCGCCACCAGCAGGCTGGCGATACCCCCTGGCGCCACAACTACCATGGCCAGAAACATCACACCCAGGTACAGCAGCCAGGCCTTGGTCACGGTGCTCAGCAACACAAAGCACAGCACCATCAGCACAGCGCCAATGACCGGTCCCCAGAAAAACCCCGTGCCTCCCAGCACCGTGAACAACAGGTAGGCCCCTGAGCGCTGGCTGCCCAGCACATCGGCCGTCACGATCTCGAAGTGCAAGGCCGCCAAGCCGCCTGAAATACCCGCGAAAAAGCCCGCCACCACCACCGCCATGAAGCGCACGCGGCGGGCGTTGTAGCCCACAAACTCGGCGCGTTCGGCGTTGTCGCGCACGGCATTCAGCATGCGGCCCAGCGGGGTCAGCGTAAAGAAGTACATCACCGCGGTGCAGCCGGCGGTATAGGCCGCCACCAGGTAGTACACCTGGATTTGCGGACCGAAGCTGATGCCCCAGGGCGCGGCGCCCTGCACGCGGTTGCCAGCCAGGCCTGATTCGCCGCCAAAGATCACGGGGAACAGCCACGCCATCGCAGCCACCAGCTCGCCCAGACCGAGTGTCACCATGGCAAACGTGGTAGCCGAGCGCTGCGCACTCATCCAGCCCAGCAGCAAGGCCAGCACAGCCCCGGCCACCCCACCCAACAAAGGCACCAGGCTGACCGGTAGCAGCGCCAGGTTCAGTGCATGCATGGCGGCAAATGCACCCAGCCCGGCATACACCGCGTGGCCAAAACTCAGCATGCCGCCCTGCCCCAGCAAAATGTTGTAGCTGAGGCAGACGATCGCGGCAATGCACATCTGCGTCAGCAAACTTTGGCCCAGGCTGCTGTGGAACACCCACGGCGCCACCAGCAGAAGCGCCGCCGCACCGCCCCACGCCAAGGCCTTAGTCAGCACGTCGCCCCCACAGCCCATGCGGTCTGGCCAGCAAAACGATCACCAGCAATAGATACGGCAACAGTGGCGCAATCTGGCTGACCTTGATACGCCACAAGGCATCACCCCAGGTGCCTGTATCCACCAGCCATCCGAGTACCGGCGCATCGATGCCCACAGCCAATGTCTGGAGCATGCCCACCAGCAAAGACGCCAGAAAGGCCCCCTTCAAAGACCCCATGCCGCCCACCACCACGACCACAAATACGACGGAGCCCACGGTGGCAGCCATGCCCGGCTCCGTCACAAAAGCATTGCCCCCCACCACACCCGCCAGACCGGCCAGCGCAGCACCGCCAGCAAACACCCCCATGAACACCCGTGGCACGTTATGCCCCAAGGCCTGCACAGCATCCGGGTGCGTCAGCGCAGCCTGCACCACCAGACCAATCCGGGTACGTGCCAGTACCAGCCAGAGCCCACCCAACATGGCCAAAGCCACCAGCACCATGAAACCACGGTAGGCTGGAAACGGCGTGCCCCACAGAGAAAACAAGGGGCCTTCCAGTCCGGCAGGAATGCGGTAGTCCACCGGCCCCCGCCCCCAGACCAGTTGGACCAACTCCACCAGCACCGAATTCAGCCCAAAAGTCACCAGCATCTCGGCGATATGCCCATGGGCATGGATGCGGCGCAACACGAACTTTTCAAACCCCGCCCCCAGCAAACCCACAGCAACCGGAGCCAACACCAAGGCCGCCCAGAAACCAAGCCACTGCGTCAGGCTGTAGGCCAAATAGGCCCCCAGCATATAAAAGCTGGCATGGGCCAAATTCAGCACCCCCATCATGCTGAACACCAGCGTCAAGCCCGCGCTGAGCATGAACAACATCAGCCCGTAGGCCAGGCCGTTCAACAAAGATAGGGTGAAAAACTCCATGCGCTTCCAGGGGTGGGGCCACGCGGTGCGGTGGGGCGAAAGTGTAGCTCGCGTATTGCCATACAGCGTCGCGCTGCCAGTGGAATTGGACTTTGACGCGGTGGTCGCGGTCGGTGTAGACCACCTGCCCGGCGGGGCCCACCACGATGGCGGTTTGCTGGCCGTAGACGCTGGGTTTGGGGTGGAGCAGCTGGCCTTGGCTGCCGACCTGAGAGCCTCGGTAAGGGGTAGTGTTGCGTATGGCGTCTATGCGGTTGCGGTACAAGGGCTTGAGTGGCGACTCAACGCTTCTGGAATGCTATTGAATAGATAGCTGCTTGCGCTGGTATTACCTGCGCCAGAGGCCGATTTGGCGCTTATTTCTGCGGCATCTTCCTCTTCCCCGCCTAGCTGCTGGTTGACTGCGGCGCGCAGGTCTGCGCTGAGGTTGTTGTGGGCCAGGTGGACGACACGCAGCAAGGTGTAGCGGCGTTCGTCCTCAGAGGGTTCTTCCAACAAGGTGGATAAATCTGCCTGGCCGCTGAGTACGAAGTGGGTGCCGGGTGCGAAGCTGCGTACGGTGCCAGCTCCGGTATAGAGCTGGCGGGCGACGTCCAGGGCTTGCAGCTGGTTGCGGGCCATGCGCTGGCCTTGGGTCGGTGTCTCGAAGGCGTAGGCGCCGGGAGCATCCCGGTGGGCAAGGGGAATACTGCCGGTGGCGTCATCGGCGTCAGACTGTGCCTTGCCGGTGCTGCTAGCCCGCTCGGGGCGGCTGGTGCCGCCGCGGTAGTCCCAGGTGCTGAGTTGTACGGTGCGGGCCTGCCAACTGCTGCGGCTGCGCCAGCGGTCGATGCTGTCTCGTTGCATGACGGCGCCGGGCTGGGTGAAGGCAACCTCGGCGCTGGCGTTGGGTTGGAAGGCGCCGTTGTGGTCGGCGATCACCACGGTGTGGGCACCCAGCGCGGGGCTGTCCGCATCCCCCGTGTGCTCTACCCAGGCGAACAGGCCTTCTTCGGCCATCAGCCGGGTGATGAAAGCAAGATCGGTTTCCTGGTACTGGGTGGTCAGGCTGCGTTGGGGGTAGGCAGATTTGTCTGCAATGTCAAACCGCCACTGGGGCTGCAGAGCGCCCTGGCCCTGGTAGTCCTGGAAGATGGAGTCCAGGATGTCGAAGACCTGCATGTCCTGGAAGCTGGCACTGTCCTGGCGCTGCGCCAGAAAGGCCAGCCAGGGTTCTACCGT
>JAPLPK010000080.1 GCA_026400275.1 Burkholderiales bacterium | reverse complement strand
GTGATGTAGTCAGACTTACCGCCCGAATACACATAAATATCCACTTGCTCTGGATTGTGGTGGCGCAATACCGGCTGCATGAAGAATGCGATGGAATGCACCCGGAAATCGGCCGTCACATACCCAACGCGCAGCTTTTTACCCGGGCGACGATCCTGCTTGCGAAACGGCACGGCCTTGCGGGTCAACGGGTCGGCGAAGCGTCGCCCCCAATCCTGAAAGGCAGCCAGAGTACGGGCAGGGTCTTTGTCAATATTGCTGCGTATCCATGCACGCAACACCCAAATATTCGATTCGTGGCTGCGGCGGGCCGCGTCTTCTATCAAAGCCAACGCCTGCTCGCGGTGGCCCAGGTTGAAATGGGACAGGGCCAGAAACTTCTGCGCATACGGCAGACCTGGGCTGAGCTGCAAGGCCGTTTCCAACGCTTCGATGGCACGGGTCCAATCAGGGCCCAACATGAAGATACGCCCCAGGCGGCACCAGGCATCCACATGCTTTGGGTTGACCGACAGAGCCTCCATGTAATACAGGATGGCGCGCGGGTAATCCTGTTTCGCCTCGCAGGCCTCGCCCGCCAGCAAAGCACTCTGCACTGCGGCTGCGGAGTCAATAATCGCCATCGTTTCGTCAGGCATGGCGCGTCAAAACTTTCTGGTCTGCGTCGGCTAGGGCTGCGGCCAGATCATGGCCAACGTGCAAGTACTGTGGGGTTTTCAGCAGATAGTTGATCCACATGAAGCGGTATGCGGCCTCCAGCTCCGTGGTACGGGCCCGGTAATCCATCAACACGCTGGACTGGAGCGCTGGACGGGTACGGGCACGCAACTGGTCCAGGCGCTCGGGGTTTTCCAGCAGATCCAGGACGGTAAGCACGTAGGCGTCTTCATCTGCCGCCACGCACTCTGCCAGGCCCAGTCCAAGCAAAGTTCTGGCGCTGGACGAGTCAATGGCACGCTCGGCGTCCAGGGCCACGACGGGCAAGCCCATCCACAGCGCATGCATGGTGGTGGTCCCACCAGAAACAGGAGAGGTGTCCAATGCTAGGTCGGCCACATAGGCCAACTCCATGAACCGGGACAAAGCTATCTGCGGCATGACCGATACCCGCTCCAGGGGCAGACCCGCGTCATGCACACGCTGCTGCATGTTGTCCTGGGCAGCTTCGGGCGTGACCTCCTTGACCATAATGATCAAATGCGCGTCACTACGGGCATTCAAGATACGCGCCCACACACCCAGCATCGCATCGGTAATTTTGAACGAGTTGTTCAACGAAATCAGCGTGGGATGGCCATTGCGCACCATCGGCATGGACTCTGCCAGCGGCGCATACGCGGGTGGCACGTAACTGGCCATGCACTCCAAACGAAACAGTTTTTCTGTGTAAAACGCCTCGTTGCCTGCAGGATCTGCCCCCCAATCGGTCAAACGGTAGTCCATACCCTTCATGCCCAAGGTGTTCATATAACCGAGCCAAGTAACTTGCACCGGAGCTGCACGTTGGGCGAACACCATCAATCGGTTGCCGCTGGTATGACCGGACAAGTCCACCAACACGTCGATCTGGTCGGAACGGATGCGCTGACACAGATCACTATCAGACAGCGATCGCACGTCGTTCCAGTGTGGCACCCACTGCTGGATGGTGGCTGTCAGGTAGTCTGGATCGCCATTGGAATACACATGCACCTCAACCTGCTGGGCATCATGGTGCTGCAAGACCGGCTGCATGAAAAACGCAATCGAATGCTCTTTGAAGTCTGCCGTAACGTAGCCAATCTTCAGCTTGCGCTGCGGACTGAGGTCCCTTGGCGAAAAGGGCTTGGCCTGGCGCGTAAGGGGGTCGGCGAAGCGGCGCCCCCAGTCTTGGTACACCGCCAAGGTGTTGGCAGGACTTTTATCGATGCTGCTGACAATCCAGGCACGCAACACCCATACCGACGCATCCTGCGCGCGCCGGGCCGCATCTTCGATCAAGGCCCTGCCTCGCCCCCGCTGCCCCAGGTTGAAGTAAGACAAGGCCAGTAACTTCTGGGCGGTCACCTGCCCTGGCTGTATTTGCAGTGCAGCTTCGAAGGCCTGGATCGCCTTCTGCCACTCCAGCCCCAGCACAAAAATATGGCCCAAGCGGAGCCACGCATCCACGTGCTGGGGGTCAATAGCCAGCACGTGCATGTACTCGACAACAGCTCGGGTGGGGTCCTTGATCAGCTCCCAGGACTCTGCCTCTATCAAATGGTGGTGGATAGCCTTCTCGTCATCCGACGGCGGTGGTTTTTTCGCCATGTTGATTTACAGGCTGCGTTTCAAAAAGCCTTCGGGGGCCACGGTCACCATTAGGCGCGACTCAGCCGCGCTATCCACAGCGAATTCGGGGTGGCTTTTCAGCCACTGGCGGCTGGCGGTCTTGGGGTTGTTGCCCACATCCCAGGGGCGGTTCAGGAAGAAATTGGGCGGCATGTCTTCCACGAAGGTGTCAAACACCACGCAGTAGCTGCCGGGGGTGACCAGGGGCGCGTAGGCGTCCAGCTCGCCCAGCACGTGGTCGTGGGTGTGCATGGAATCCAAAAACACCAGCACTTTCTTGTAACCCTGGGCCGCCGCATGCACCTGGGCCACCACGTCCGGCGCGACGGACGAGCCCTGCACCATCTGGATGCGGCTGGCCATGGGGTGGGCCTCGATGGCGGCCCGGTTGTGCGGGCGGATGTCGATGTCGATACCAATCACCTTGCGAGCAGACTTGCGCGGGTCGATGGTGCTGCCGCTCTCGATGGCGTCGCACATGTCCAGCATGGCCAGCAAAGACGCGCTCAGCACCAGCGAGCCGCCGTGGGCGATACCGGTTTCAATAATCAGGTCCGGGCGCACCTGCCACACCAGCTCCTGGATGCCCACCATGTCCTGCGGGTACTGGATGATGGGGCGGCCCAGCCAGTCGAAGTTGTACACATACTTCTTGTCCATAGAAGCTTGCAGCCACTGGCGAGACAGGTCTTTGAAGGAGGTGTCCTGGGCGTAGGCGGCCAAGCGTTCCTGGCGTTCGGCGGCGAATAGTTGCTCTGGGGTCATAAGTTGCTCCTTGTCCAATGTCGTGAATATCTAGCGTTTGATGACCAGGCCCTGGCCGGTGGGCAGTTCCATCACCTGGTAGCCGCGTTTGGCCAGCCAGGCATCTTCGGCCAGCTTCTGGTCGCGGTACACCGCCCAGCCGTAGTCGTCCAGCACCAGCAGGGCGCCTGGCACCATGCGGTCGAACAGAACTTCCAGCGCGCCCACCTCGGCCGCTGCGTTGTTCATGTCCAGGTGCATGAAGGCAATTTTTTCGGGCGCCACCCGGTGCAGCACCTCGGGCACCGCGCCCTGGGTGACCACCACATTGGGCATGTCGGCAAACCGGTCTACCACCGCCTGGTATAGCTGGTTGCCGTGGTCGGGCATGGCGTGGTGGGCCATACCCGGGGCATGTTCAAACAGGTCATACAGGTAGTAACGCTTGTCGCAGTGGGCGAAGTCGACCGTGTCGCAGACCACGCGCACGCTGGTACCTTTGTAACAGCCACCCTCGACGAAGTCGCCCTCCAGATGCATGCCGTTACGCACGCCCCACAGCAGGATGGAAGTGCGCCAAAGAATGGCCCGCTCTACATCCTCATGGACATTCTTCTCGACGGAGCGCATGAAGGCCTCATCGTCCAGAAAGCTCAGGTTGCGGTTGAAGGTGAACAGCTGGTCGCCGGTGTAAATGCCCACCTGCACGTCCAGGTTGTTCACGCTGTGCTGGATGCCCCGCAAAAACTCGGGTTTATTGGCAGCCCCCCAGAACATGCCGGTGAGATGGTTTTTGTCGGTCATGGCGTCACCTTGGTCGTTACGGGTACAGGCACCACCATGGCGGCCAGGCCTTGCTCCAGCGTCAATTGGGGCCGCCAGCCGGTGGCGCGCAGGCGCGTGCTGTCGCCCACCAGCATGGGCGGGTCGCCGGGACGGGCCGTGGCCAGGGCCAGCACGGGGGCTGGGTCGGCACCGCACAGGCGCGCCAGGGTTGCGACCACGTCGCCAATGCGGCTGGGCTCGCCGGAGCAGATATTGAAATTACCGCCGCAGCCCTGCAGCAGCAGCGTGGCCAGCGCGGCGGCGGCGTCCGGTACGGGGAGCATGCCCCGGTAGGCCGCGACGTTCACACCGAAGGGCGGGGCTTCGCCACGGAACACCCGCACCAGCGAGGGCAGCATGCGCTGGGGTGCCTCACCCGGACCAAACGGAAAAAAGATATGGCCCCAGGCCAAGCTCACGTCGCGCGCCGCGCACAGGGCGGCAGCCATGCGCCGGGTGGCGTCCTTGGCCACGCCATACAGGGTGGCGGGGGCGTAGGGGGACACGTCTTCGCGCAGATAGCCTGCGGCCCAGTCGTATTCAGCGCAGCTACCGGCTATCGCCACATGCTGGCCGCCCGCGTCGGCAAAGGCCTGCAGCAGGCGCAACGTGGCATCCGCCCAGCGGAAGTTGAGCGGGGATGTCCAGTACTTGCCGTATTCGGTGGTCCAGGCCAGGTGCATCAAATGGCTGGCGCCGGCGGTCTGCAGGGCCTCGGCCAGGTTCGCGCCGTCCAGCAGATCGCAGTGCACCAAGGGCACGTCCTCAAAGCCCGGTGGCAGGCTGCGCCCCAGCACGGCCACCTCGCAGCCTTGCGCGCGCAGGTGGGCCAGCACGTAGCGGCCCAGGTAGCCACTGGCGCCGGTAAGCAGTACCTTCACGGCCACACGACCAGCCCCGGCACGGAGGTGACAAAGCGGCCACCCCAGTCGCGGATGTAGGCCAGCTGCTCCATCACCTCGGCCTGCAGGTTCCACGGCAAGATGAGCACATAGCGCGGCTGCTGGGCACGCAGATAGGCTTCGTCCACGATGGGGATGCGGCTGCCCGGCATGTATTTGCCCTGCTTGGCCGGCGCCCGGTCCACCACATAGGGCAGCAGGTGCGGGCGCACGCCGGCAAAGTTCAGCAAGGTGTTGCCCTTGGCGGCCGCACCGTAGGCGGCAATGCTGGTGCCCGCATGTGCAGCGCTTACCAAAAATGAGAGCAGCTCACGCGCTATGCGCCTGCTCTGGGCGCCAAATTGGCTATAGAACTCGGGCGTGCGCATGCCGGCAGCTTCTTCGCCCAGCAGCACCTGCTGCACAGCGGGTGCCACAGGCTGGGTGCCGGTATCGGCCCGCTGGGCGAATACGCGCAGGCTGCCGCCATGGGTGGGCAGCTCTTGCACGTCGAACACCTGCAGACCATTGGCGGCAAAGATGCGCTGCACTGCGGTGAGCGACAGGTAAGAGTAATGCTCGTGGTAGGCGGTGTCGAACTGGCACTGCTGCACCATCTGCTGCACATGCGGGAACTCGAAAGTCGCCACGCCCTGGGGCTTGAGCAGCAAGGCAAAGCCGGCCACGAAGTCGTTGATGTCGGGCACATGGGCCAGCACATTGTTGGCGGCGGTCAGGTCAGCCTGCTGGCCCTGGGCCACCAGCTCCTGCGCCAGCGCCACGCCAAAGAAGCGCTCTACCACCGCAATGCCCTTGGCCTTGGCGGTAGCCGCCGTGCTGGCCGTGGGTTCAATGCCGTAGCAGGGCACGCCGGCGGCCTGCACGTACTGCAGCAGATAACCGTCGTTGGAGGCCACCTCGACCACCCTGCTCTGCGCGCCGAGCGCAAAGCGCTGCTGCATCTCGGCCACATAGCCCTGGGCATGGGCCAGCCAGGAGCTGGAGATGCTGCTGAAGTAAGCATAGTCGGCGGTAAACAAGGCCTCGCGCCCGGCGTGGTCCTCGGTTTGCACCAGCCAGCAGTGCTGGCAGACCAGCACCCGCAGCGGGTACCAGACCTCGGGCGCGTTCAGCGTCTTTGCGGTTAGATAGGCGTTGCTGGGCGGCGCGCTGCCCAGGTCCAGAAAAGGCAGGCTCAGCAGGGCCCCACAGTGGCGGCATTTCACAAACGGACTCCTTCAAAATCATCGCCCATCGCAGGGTGGCTGGCGTCGCGCGGGGACAGGCCGCGCACTGGCAGCGGCCAGGCAATGGCCAGGCGCGGGTCCTGCGGGTGCAGGCCCGCCTCGCTCTGCGGTGCGTAGGCCTGGGAATGGCAGTACAGCATTTCCACATCGGCCTCCAGCGCCTGGAAGCCGTGGGCAAAGCCGGGCGGTATCAACAGCGCACGCTGGTTGCTGGCCGACAGCGTCTCGGCATGCCAGCGCAGATAGGTGGGCGAGTCGGGCCGCAGGTCCACCGCCACGTCCCACACCGCGCCGCGTATGCAGCTGACCAGCTTCATCTCGGCATGCGGCGGGTGCTGGAAGTGCAGGCCGCGCACGGTGCCGATCTCGGCCGTCTGGGTGTGGTTGATCTGGGCGATAGGTCCGGCCCAGCCGGCGGCAGCCAGCTCGTCGGCGCAGAACAGGCGCGACAGAAAGCCCCGAGAATCGCCCAGGCGCTGGCGCTGCACCACACACAGGCCGGCCAACGGGGTGGCTTGCAGTTCAAAGCGGCTCATGGTTGCGCCACTTTCTTTAAATAAAAAAGGCCTGTAGCGCAGGTATTACCTGCGCAAGCAGCTATCAATAACAGAGCAAGCGGCTTACAGCGGGCCATAGGCGTCCATCTGGCTGCGGCAGAGCTGGGCCATGTCTTCACCCGCACGCCAGGCACGGTGCCAGGCCACGGTGTGCGCCAGCGCCTGGTCCAGGCTCCAGCGCGGCTGCCAGTCCAGTTGGGCGCGGGCGCGGGTGATGTCCAGGCGCAGCAGGCCGGCCTCGTGGGGATGGGCCTCGCCATAGGGCATGTCCACGCGGGCGCCCTGCCCCCACAGGCTGGCCAGACGCTGGGCCAGTTGGCCCACACTGGCGTCGCCGCGCGCGTCGGGGCCGAAGTTCCATGCACTGGCGGCGTGCGGCGCACGCGCCAGCAGACGCTCGGCCAGGCGCACATAGCCAGACAAGGGCTCCAACACATGCTGCCAAGGGCGCACCGCGCCAGGGTAGCGCAGCTGTACCGGCTGGCCAGCAGCAAAGGCCTGCAGGCAGTCCGGCACCAGGCGGTCTGCCGCCCAGTCGCCGCCGCCAATCACATTGCCGGCGCGCGCGGTGGCGATCTGTGCCGCGTCGGCGCCATGGAAAAAGCTGGCACGGTAGCTGGCGGCGACGATCTCGGCCGCGCCCTTGCTGGCGCTGTAGGGGTCGTGGCCGCCGAGCGCATCGGCCTCGCGGTAGGGGTAGACCCATTCGCGGTTGTCGTAGACCTTGTCGGTAGTCACCACCACCACCGCGCGCACGCTGGGTACCTGGCGCACAGCCTCCAGCAGATACGCCGTGCCCATCACATTGGTGGCAAAAGTGCCCAAGGGGTCGGCATAGCTGGCGCGCACCAGTGGCTGGGCGGCCAGGTGGAACACCACCGTGGGCTGGGCCGCAGTCAGGGCCGCCTGCAGAGCCACCCGGTCCGCCAGATCAGCACGGGTGTCGCTGGCCAGGGCATCCGCCACCCGCGCCACCTCGAACAGGCTGGGCGTGGTGTTCGGGTCCAGCGCATAGCCGTGGCCCTTAGCGCCCATGGCGTGCAAGGCCAGGGCCAGCCAGCCGCCTTTGAAGCCGGTGTGGCCGGTGAGGAATACCGGGGTGTCTTGCCAGACTGCCATTACCAGCGCTTCCAGGGGGCTTTACCGGAGGACCAGAGTTCTTCCAGCAGGTTCTTTTCACGCAGGGTATCCATGGGCTGCCAAAAGCCTGTGTGCTCGTAGGCACGTAGCTGGCCTTCCTGGGCCAGACCGGCCAGCGGCTCGGCCTCCCAGCTGGTGCTGTCGCCGGCGATGCGGTCCAGCACCCGGGGCGAAAGCACGAAGAAGCCGCCGTTGATCAGCCCCCCATCGCCGCGCGGCTTTTCGGTGAAGCCCTGCACCACGTCGCCCTCCATGCGCAGCGCGCCATAGCGGCCCGGGGGCTGCACGGCAGTCACCGTGGCCAGCTTGCCGTGTTGCTGGTGGAAGGCGATGCTGGCGCTGATGTCCACGTCGGACACGCCGTCGCCATAGGTGAAGCAGAAGGCGGGCTCGTTTTTCACGTAGTCGGCCACGCGCTTGAGGCGGCCGCCGGTCATGGAGTCGTCGCCGGTGTCCACCAAGGTGACCTTCCAGGGTTCGGCGTGCTTGTGGTGCACTTCCATGCGGTTCTGCGCCATGTCGAAGGTCACGTCGGACATGTGCAGAAAGTAGTTGGCGAAGTACTCCTTGATGATGTAGCCCTTGTAGCCACAGCAGATCACGAAGTCGTTCACGCCATGGGCCGAATACATCTTCAGGATGTGCCACAGGATGGGCTTGCCGCCGATTTCAATCATGGGCTTGGGGCGGAGATGGGTTTCCTCGGAAATCCGGGTACCCAGGCCGCCGGCCAATATCACTGCTTTCATAGGTCTCTCCTCTCCCAGCGCTGGAACATTTGAGCATAGGCCTGCTCTACATTGCGTGCAAAGCCCACTTCGTCCATCAGCCGGCTATCTCGCATCTGTTGGCGCAATGTGGCCCGCTGGTGTGCCAGTGCCGGCAGGTCTGCCGCCAGGGCCACCACTTTGTCCACGTACTCGTCTTCCGTCCGGGCTATCCATTCCGGGTGGCCTATGCCTTCCAGGATGGCGCTGCCGATGCGGCCCACGCTGGGCCGGCCTGCCAGGGTCACAAACGGTAAGCCCATGTACAGGGTTTCAAACAGCGTTGTGCCCGAGTTGTGCGGGAAGCAGTCGAGGCCGATGTCGATGCCACGCAGCACGTCCCAAGGGGGGCTGTTGAAGCCGATGTGCAGCCGCTCTGCGGCGATGCCGTGGGCCATGAATTTATCTACCGCAGCTTGCTGGACGCTGGCGTCTTTGAACGAACTGCTGTCGATGACGATGTGGGCCGTGGGCAGGCGCTGCAAGATGGCAGACCACACACGGATGGTGCGGTGGTTGATGCGCACGCCTCGGGTCAGGGTCCCCAGGGTGATGTAGCCGCGCGCCAGCGCAGGCAGGGTGCTGGGCTCGCCGGTGGTAGTGGCGGGGCGGTAGGCGGTATAGCTGCCGGGCAGGCGCCAAGGCTTTTCTGAAAACAGGTGTTCGCAACCCTCAGGCGCGCTGGTGGCGTCGGTCAGGTAGTAGTCGATGGCTTTCAGGCCGGTGGTGTAGCCGTAGCCCATCCAGCTCATGGAGACCGGGGCCGGCTTGCGGGCAAATACCCCCAGGCGGTTGCCGGCGGTGTGGCCGGCCAGATCGACCAGGATGTCAATGCCATCGGCACGGATACGCGCAGCCAAGGCCGCGTCGCTCATCCCCCGCGTGGGGACCCAGTGCTCGACATACCGTTTGTAACGCTGGGTGGAGCCGTCTTCCTGGGTGAGTTCGGCGTAGGCGTACACATCCACCACGCTGGGGTCGTGGTGCGCCAGCAAGGGCTCCATGAAGAAGGTGCAGGCGTGGTTCTTGAAGTCGGG
>JAPLPK010000067.1 GCA_026400275.1 Burkholderiales bacterium | reverse complement strand
TCGGCCTCGATGTCGCGCATGGCCTTGTGCAGGCGGGCCAGCGCGGCTTCGGTGCGGGCATTGGGTTTGTCGGCGGAAGGAGTCGATTCGATGGTCATGGCAAAAGTTTAAGCGCCCTGGCCAGCCTACAGCGCATCAGACCGGTTGGGTTTCACCGGCGATCTGGTCCAACCGCGCCACCGTGCTGGGGGTCAGCACCAACTGTGCCGCGGCCAGGTTTTCGCGCAGATGCACGACCGACGAAGTGCCGGGGATCAACAGAATGTTGGGCGAGCGCTGTAGCAGCCAAGCCAGTGCGACCTGCATGGGTGTGGCGCCAAGCTCCTCGGCCACGGCGGAGAGCCCCGCCGACTGCAAAGGGCTGAAGCCGCCCAGCGGGAAGAACGGCACGTAAGCCGTGCCGTCGCGGGCCAGATCGGCGACCAGGCCGTCATCCGCACGGTGCGCCAGGTTGTACAGGTTCTGCACGCACACAATGCGGCAGATGCTGCGCCCTTGGGCGATTTGCGTGGGTGTGGCGTTGCTTAAACCGATGTGGCGCACCAGGCCCTGCTGCTGCAGCCCGGCCAGCACGCTGAGCGGTTCTTCCAGCGAGCCTTCGGCCGGCCCGTGGATGCCGAACATGCTGCGCAGGTTGACCACGTCGAGCACGTCCAGGCCCAGATTGCGCAGGTTGTCGTGCACCGCCTGGGTCAGTTCCTCGCGTGCAAATGCCGGGTTCCAGGAGCCATCCGCGCCGCGCCGGGCGCCGATTTTGGTGACGATGGTGAGACCGTCGCGGTAAGGGTGCAGCGCCTCGCGCAGGATCTGGTTGGTGATGTGCGGGCCGTAAAAGTCGCTGGTGTCGATGTGGTTGACGCCGCTTTCCACGGCCTCGCGCAGTACGGCGACGGCCGCCTTGCGGTCCTTCGGCGGCCCGAATACGCCGGGGCCGGCGAGCTGCATGGCGCCGTATCCCAGACGCTGTACGCTGCGGTCGCCGAGTGTGTAATTTCCTGCTTGGCCAATGTCGATCATGTTCGTTCCTCTGTGGTGAGCCACGAATGTAGGCAAGAACACCGCGTACGATAAGTGGGTTGAATCAGCACAGCTTGTGCAGAAAGGCGAACAATGACCGCAAACCTGGCAGACCTGACGGCCTTCGTGGCGGTGGCGCGTGCAGGCGGCTTTCGGGGTGCGGCCCTTGCCAACGGTGGCAGCGCCTCCAGCCTCAGCGAGGCCGTGCGCCGGCTCGAAACCCGGCTTGGCGTACGGCTGCTCAACCGCAGCACGCGCAGCGTCGCACTGACAGAGGCAGGCGCCCGTCTGCTGGAGCGGCTGGGCCCGGCGCTGGGCGAGGTGGAGGCCGCGCTGGACGTGGCCAACGGTTTTCGGGACCGGCCCGCCGGTACGCTGCGGCTGAATGTGCCGCTCAGCGCGGCCCGCCTGGTGCTGCCTAGCATCGTGCCGCCATTTTTGGCCGCCTACCCCGACATCGTGCTGGAGGTGATCGCCGAAGAAAGCTTTGTGGACATGCTGGCCGAGGGCTGCGATGCGGGCATCCGCTACGAGGAGCGGCTGGAGCTGGACATGGTCGCCATCCCCATCGGCCCGCGTGTGCAGCGCTTTGCGGCTGCCGCCGCGCCCGCCTACCTGGACCAGCGCGGTCGCCCCGAGCATCCGCGCGACCTGCTGGGCCACGCCTGCCTGCGTGGCAAATTCGCCAGCGGCGCCATGCCGGCCTGGGAATTCGAGCGGGACGGCGAAACCATCAAGGTGGACACCAGCGGCCCGCTGATCGTCAGGATCGGCGGCGCCGTGGAACTGGCGGTGGATGCCGCCGTGGCCGGTAGCGGCGTCATCTACCTGTTCGAAGACTGGCTGCGCCCCCATCTCGACAGCGGGGCGCTGGAGCCGGTGCTGCAAGCCTGGTGGCCCAGCTTCTCCGGCCCCTACCTGTACTACCCCAGCCGCCGCCAGCTGCCGACACCGCTACGCGCGTTTATCGATTTCACCCAAGCGCTGCGTCCGTAGCGGAGTACCTTTTAATCAGACGGGCTCCGCCAATGCCAGTTCGGCCAGCTTCAGCGCGCCTTCGAAGCTACGGGCTCCGCCGATGAACAGGTTGAGGTGGCAGAACACACTGTCGGGCACGCCGGTGACGGCGGCCAGTTCCTGGTCGCGCAGGCCGGCCCAGCTGGCGGGCAGATCCATACGGGTGTCGAACGAGCCTGGCTCCGTCGGCACGGTCTTGATCTGGTACTGGTTGCCGTCGGAGTCGGGGTAGATGACGAACATCACCTCGGGCATTTCATCGACCACCACGCGGGTCCAGGGCATGCCGCCCTCACGCAGGTGCAGCAGCTTGCCGCCCAGCAGGCGCGGCGCCTGGCGCACGATGTCCATGGCGCGGATCTGCGCCACTTTTTTGCTGATGGCATGGTCCAGAAACTTACGGGTGATGGCGATGGCCTCGCGGAAGCGGGTTTCCAGCAGCTGGGCTTTGGCGGCCAGGTCCAGGCCCTGCTCTTCCAGCCAATGGGTGTTCAGCTGCGCCACCAGGCTGGACAGGCCGAAGATGCCGGGCGCCACATCGCCCTGGCCGGTGTCCACGATGTCCAGGTACTGCACCAGCGAGTGGTCGATGGAATGCACCACCTCGGCCACCGCAGCGTCGTCCAGTGTGTGGCCATGGCTGGTCGCCCACGCTTTCACGTAGTCCGTGCCGTAAGCCGACCACACCAGGCCGGCGCTGGCATAGCCCACGCCGGGCACGCTTTGGCCATCGACCAAACGCACCGGGCGCGCGCCTTCAAAGCCGCGCTGGTGGTGGTCGAAACGGCCGGTGGCGGCGTCCCAGGTGCCGCCCACATCGACCACAAAGTCGGCAGTAGCGATCAAGGCCTTGTCGCGGGTGCGCAGCAGGCTGTGCGCGGGGAACACCCCCATCAGAACGCCAACGCCAAAAACGTCGTCGGCATGGAAAGTGCCACTGTGGGTGGCGATCGTGGTGGTTTTTGTCATCGGCCGATTTTAGCGAGGCCCCTGTGGTGGCACACCCGGGGTTTAAGCAAAATCGGCCTCCAGCGCAGGTAATACCTGCGCCAGCAGCTATCAAAACCATAGTGCTTTAAAACACAGCCTCCGGCACCGGCGCAACCGCCTCGGCAGCAGGCTGCCAGCCCAGCGCCGGCGCGATGGAGCGCACCACGTCGTGCAGGATTTGCGCGTAGTCCTGCGGCGCAAAGTCGTAGGGCAGTTCCAGGCGCAGCTCGCGCACCAGCGGCAGCACAGGGTCTTGGTGCAGCAGCTCCAGAATCTCGTCGCTGGTGCCCACCAGGTCGGGCGCATACAGCGTACGGCGCTCGCCTTGCGGCTGCAGCGTGCGGGCCTTGCGGCTCTCGGCATAGGCGCGGTAGCGCTGGCGGGTGGTGGCGTCGGCGCTGTCCAGCGGCACGATGACACGGCCCAGGGCGATGCGAGGCGTGTAGTCGGCCGCCCAGTGCTGCTGGAACAGCGCCACATGGCCGTATTGGGTCACGTAGAAGTCGTCCGACGTTTCGCCGGTATTGATATTGCCCAGCAACAGGTTGAAGCCGTTGCGCCCGGCCCACTCCACCGACCGGCGCGAGCCGCCGCCGTACCACAGGCGCTCGGCCAGGCCCGGCGCCCAGGGGTGCAGGCGCGCGCGCTGTGGCCCTGCCGGCGATGGAATCAGCGCCGTTTCGTCGCCTATCCAGCCGCCCTGCAAATTGCTACGCAGCCGGGCAATGCGATGGTGCGAATAGTCCACGTCCTTGGCGTCACCGTCCAGAAACCGCTCGCCCAGCAGCGGGCCATAGGGCGGCGCACCCGCACTCAGGCCCACGAGCAAACGACCGCGCGACAGCACATCCACCGTGGCCAAGTCTTCGGCCAGGCGGAACGGGTTTTCATAGCCCATCTGGATCACGGCCGTGCCCAGGGCGATGCGGCGGGTGCGCTGGCTGGCCGCAGCCAGAAACACGCTGGCCGAGGACACGGCGCGCTCCAGGTGCCGCTGGCGCACCCAGCCGTGGTCGTAGCCCAGGTCTTCGCCCTGCTGGAACAGCTGCAGGCTCTGCTCCAGCCCGGTGAAGGGGTCGGTATCGGTGTAGTTGCCGGGGGTCAAGAAGCCCAGTTTTTCGATCGCCATGGTTAGAACTTGGGCAAGCCGGGCGGGTTGGTTTCCGATGCCGCCAGTGCCTCTTCGTTCAGGCTCCAGCGGGCCAGCGCTTGCTGGTATTTGCCGGCCTTGATAAGGCCGTTGCCCGCGATGGTTAGCGCCTGCGCCAGGCCGCTGCCCTTGCGCGTGGTGATGGCCACGTCAGACTTCAGCGGCCAGCCGGCGTTCACCGTGCCGACCAGCTTGATCTTGCCCTCTTTGGCCGCGTGGTAGGCCTGCGGCGCATTGGGGTTGAAGTTGGCATCTGCGCGCCCCGACACCACCGCCAGCACCCGGGCCACGTCGTCGTCAAAGTACTGCAGCTCCAGCGGCTTAAGGCCCGCAGCGGTGTTCTGCCGGTTCCATTCCAGCAGGATTTTTTCCTGGTTGGTACCAGCGCCGGTGACGATCTTCAGCCCCGCCACGTCCTTGGGTTCCTTGATGCTGCGGATAGCGCTGTCGGCCCGCACGTAAAAGCCGTGCAGGCCCAGGCGGTAGGTCGAGAAATCGAACTTCTCCTTGCGCTGCTCGGTCACGCCCACGTTGGAGATCACCGCGTCGTATTTGCCGGAGACCAAGCCCAGCGGCCAGTCGGCCCAGGCAATAGGCTGCAGGTCCAGCTTCAGGCCCAGGGCGTCGGCCACCAGCTGCGCGTAGTCGGGGTCGAAGCCGACCACGGTCTTCGCGTCGGTGGCGTAGCTCGAAATCGGCGGTGCCATAGGCGAAATCGCCACGGTAAACACCCCGTCTTTTACAAAGCGGAAGTCCTTGGGCAGGGCCTTGATGGCCTCGGCGTCTTTGGTGGCGCGCACGCGGCCCGCCTGCTCGGGGCTGAAGTCAAAGCGGTCGGCGGCCCCAGCCGCTACCGCGTAGAGCCAGACAGCAGCCAAGGCAGCGCGGCGGCAGAAAGATGAAATACACAGCATGGTGTGGTTCCTACCAAAATTCCGCATCAGGACTTGGGCAGCCCAGGCGGGTTGGTGCGCGACTTCTCAATGGCCTCGGAGCCCAGGTTCCAGCGGGCCAGCGCCTTGGTGTAGTTGCCGTTGCGGATCTGTTCGTTCAGCGCGGCGGTCACCGCGTCGGCCAGGCCCGAGCCTTTGCGCGTGGTAACGGCAATTTCGGCGCTGAGTGGCCAGCCGCCAGAGAAGGTGCCGGCCAGCCGGGTCTTGCCGTCGCGGGCCTCGTAGGCAGCCAGCGCGTTCGGGCCCAGGTAGGCATCGGCGCGGTTCGACTGGATCGCCAGGCGCTGCACCACGTCATCGTCGTAGTACTGGATCTCCACCGGCTTCAGGCCTGCGGCCAGGTTCTGCTGGTTCCAGCGCAGCAGGATTTGCTCTTGGTTGGTGCTGGCGCCGACGATCACACGCAGGCCGGCTATGTCTTTAGGCTCCTTCACGCTGGCGACCTTGCTATCGCTCTTCACGTAAATGCCCAGCGTGTCGTTGCGGTAGGTGGAAAAGTCGAACTTCTCCTTGCGCGCCTCGGTGACGGTGACGTTGGACACCACCGCGTCGAACTTGCCGGACTGCAGGCCCAGCGGCCAGTCGGCCCAGGCGACGGGCACCAGCTCCAGCTTGCGACCCAGGCTGTCGGCCACCAGCAGTGCGATGTCGGGCTCGTTGCCGACAAAGGTTTTGTTGTCATTGGCGAAAGAGCCCAAGGGCAACCGGCCCAGCGCGATACCCACGGTGAAAGTGCCGTCCTTGGTGAACTTGTAGTCTTTAGACAGCAGCTTCAGCGCTTCGTCGGACTTCTGGGCGCGGATGCGGCCCGGTTGCGCGGGGTCCAGGTCACCGGCCTGGGACCAGGCGTGCAGCGGCAGCAAAGTGGCGGCGGCGGTAGCGATGCCGATCAGGACATTTCGGAAGGGGGCATGAAGTCGCATGGTGTGGGTCCAATCAAAAGGTTCAGGTTGAGAAAAATCACGGCAAGCCTCTCCCCTGCCGGCCGTACAGGGCGTACGGCCAGCCAGAGGATCAGCGTGGGTAAGTGATGGGCTGTGGGCTACAGCACCTTGGCCAAGAAGGCTGCAGTACGGGCGTGTTGCGGGGCGTTGAACACCTGGTCGGGCGTGCCCACTTCGACGATGCGGCCCTGCTCCATGAAGACGATGCGGTCGGCCACCTCACGGGCAAAACCGATCTCGTGCGTGACGATCAGCAGGGTGGTGCCTGAGCGCGCCAGCTCCTTGATCACGTCCAGCACCTCGCCCACCAGCTCGGGGTCCAGCGCAGATGTGGGCTCATCAAACAGCAACACCTTGGGCCGCAGCGCCAGCGCCCGGGCAATCGCCACGCGCTGCTGCTGGCCGCCCGACAGCTGGAGCGGATAGGCGTGGGCCTTGTCGGCCAGACCCACGCGGGCCAATAGCTCGAAGGCTTGCGACTCGGCATCCGCCCGGTGCTGGCCGCGCACGGCAATCGGTGCCTCGACGATGTTTTCCAGCACCGTCAGGTGCGGGAACAGATTGAAGTTCTGGAACACCATGCCGACATCGACACGGCGCGCCAGGATGTCGCTCTCGCGCAGCTCGTACAGCGTGTCGGCGTCCTTGCGGTAGCCGACCAGTTCGCCGTCGATGGCGATAAAGCCCTCGTCCACGCGCTCCAGGTGGTTGATGGTGCGCAGCAGGGTCGATTTGCCAGAGCCTGACGGGCCGAGCACCACGGTCACGCTACCGCGTGGCACGCTCAAGGTCACGTCCTGCAGCACCTTCAGCGCGCCAAAGCTCTTCGAAATGCCATGCACCGTGACCTCGCCACCCGTGCTGGGTGGCACGGCACGGCGCGCCGGAGCTTCGCGGCGCACCGCTGGCGCTGTGGCCTGCGCTGGGAGGCGTGCGCGCAACCAGCGGGCCCAGGGTGCAGCCTGGTGGTTGCGCAGCGCACCCTTGGAGAAGTGACGCTCGATCTGGTGCTGGGCAATCGACAGCACGGTGAGGATCACCAGGTACCAGACGGTAGCCACCATTAGCAATGGAATCACCTCCAGGTTGCGGCGGTAGATGATCTGGATGGTGTAGAACAGCTCGGGTAGCGCCAGGATATACACGTTGGAGGTGCCCTTGGCCAGGCCGATGATTTCATTGAAGGCGCTAGGCAGTATCGAGCGCATGGCCTGCGGCAACACGATACGAAACGCCTGGCGGCGGCGTGGCAGCCCCAGCGCGGCAGCCGCCTCCAACTGGCCCTGGTCTACCGACAAGATGCCGCCACGGATGATCTCCGAAGAAAACGCCGCCTGGTTCAAGGTCAAGCCTAGTAGCGCCGCCACAAACGGGCTGATCAGTTGCGTCGTGGGGTACGAAAAAAACACCGTGCCGGTGAATGGCACACCCAGCGACACCGTTTCATACAGGTAGCCCAGGTTGTTGATGATCAACAGCAGCACGATCACCGGAATCGAGCGGAAGATCCACACAAAACCCCAGGACAGGCGCGCCAGCAGGGGCGAGCGCGAGACCCGCGCCAGCGCCAGCCCGGTGCCGAGAATGAAGCCAAACAGCGCGCCCGCTGCCGTGAGCAGCAGCGTGCGGCCCAGGCCGATCAGCACCGGCTCGGCAAAGAACCATTCGGCAAACACGCCCCAGCCCCAGCGCGGATTGGTGAACACCGACTGCAGTACGGCGGCAATCACCAAGACCGCCAGCACCGTGCCGACGGTACGGCCCGGGTAACGCGCAGGGACGACCCTGTACTGCGAGTAGTCGCCTTTTTCCCGTGCAGCCGGAGCGGGTGCGGGCGCCGCCACATTGGGCGCTGCGGCGGCCTCGGGGGCCAAGTCAAAATAGGTGGTACTGGTCATGGTGCGACGGCTCCTTCCAGTGCCGCAGCGCCGCGCAGCGCGAGTACACCTTGCAGCAGATCGCTGCGCTTGACCACGATCTCTTGAAACTCGACCTTGGCGCTGGGCACCAGCAGCTTCTGGAACGGCAGGCTGCCGATGGTGGCCGGGTCCTGCGCCAGATCGAACAATGGCGTGTAGCCATGGCCCAGGTACAGCGCCACCGCCTCGGGCTGGCGAAAGCCGGTGGTCAGGTAGCCACGGCTATAGCCCTGGCGCACGGCCTGCGCCTCCAGCTCGACCATGATCTTGCGGGCCAGGCCCTGGCGGCGCAACTCGGCATGGGTCCAGATGCGTTTGAACTCGGCGGTGTGCGGGTCCAGCCGCATGAAGGCGCCGCCGCCAATCGCCACACCATCGCGCAGCAGCAGCACAAAGTTGCCGTGCGGTGGCGCAAACACCTCGGGCGGGTAGCGGTCCATTTCTTTCGGCTCGCCCTCGGCGCGCGGTATGTCGCCGTAACGGGTGTCGTACTCGCGCGTCAATGCCTCGATCAGCGGCCGGGCGGCCGGATCGTGCGGTTGGGTGTAGAGGAATGTTTCGCTCACGGAAAGTCTCCTTGGCTTATACAGCGGGTGCCAGAAACCGCTCGGCCAGCCGGGTCCAGTAGGTGGCGGCCAGGCCCAGCACGGCGTCGTTAAAGTTGTAGCGCGGGCTGTGCAGCGAAGCGCCTTCGCCGTTGCCCAAAAACACATAGCTGCCCTTGCGCGCCTGCAGCATGTAGGCGAAGTCTTCGCTGGCGGTACGCGGGCGAAAGCCGGGCTCGACCTGGCCGGCGCCGAAGGTGTCTTCGGCCACGCTGCGGGCAAACGCGGTCTCGTCCACATGGTTCAGCACCGCCGGAAATCCCAGCTGGTAGTCCACCTCGGCTTCGGCACCAAAGCTCTCGGCCTGGGCCTTGGCCAGCGCGGGTACGCGCTCTTGCAAGAGCTTGCGGATTTCGGGACGGAAGGAACGCATGGTCAGCTTCAGCTCCACCGCGTCAGGGATCACATTCGAGGCCGATCCGCCGTGGATCGAACCCACCGTAACCACGCCCATATCCAGCGGGTCCACATTGCGCGAAACAATGGTCTGCAGCGCAGTGATCAGGTGGGCGCTGACGACCACCGGGTCCACCGTGCGGTGGGGCTCGGCACCATGGCCGCCCTTGCCGCGAATGGTGATGACGGCCTGGTCGATAGAGGCCATGGCGGGACCGGCCACGCAGCCCAGGTGGCCGGCAGGCACGCCCGGCCAGTTGTGCAAGCCAAACACTGCGTCGCACGGGAAGCGGTCGAACAGGCCCTCGGAAATCATCCTGCGGGCACCCGTGCCGGTTTCCTCGGCCGGCTGGAAGATCAGCTGCAACTGGCCGTCGAATTGGCCCACCTCGGCCAGCGTGCGCGCCGCCGCCAGGAGGATGGCGGTGTGCCCATCATGGCCGCACGCATGCATCACGCCGGCATTCACGCTGGCATAGGGCAGGCCGGTGGCTTCCTGGATGGGCAGAGCGTCCATATCGGCGCGGATACCCAGTGTCTTGCTGCCGTTGCCACGGCGCAGACTACCGACCACACCGGTGCCTGCGATCCCACGCGTGACTTCATAGCCCCACGATGCCAAGCGCGCAGCCACGATGTCAGAGGTTCGGTGCTCTTTGAAAGAAAGCTCGGGGTGTTGGTGGATGTCCTGGCGCAATGCCACGAACTCGTTGATATACGACGCCACGCGAGATTCCACGCGGCGGACGTCGGTAGCTTCTTCACGCGGCATCAGGCTACCTTCCGTTCGGCGTGCGCAGAGCTGCTGGGCTCGGCATAGCGGCTGGCCTTGCGCGGCAGACCCAGGTGGTCCCGCAGGGTGGTGCCAGGCAGCGTGCGTTCATAGCGGCCACGGGCTTCCAGCACGGGGATCACATGCGCAATGAAGTCATCCAGGCCTTGCGCCACCACCGGGAAACCGAGGATGAAGCCATCGGCCGCCTCGGCGTCGATCCAGCGGATGATTTCATCGGCAATGCGCTCGCCGGTGCCGACAAACTGCGACTTCGGCGTAGCCACTTCCAGCGCCACCTCGCGCAAGCTCTGCCCGCTTTTCGCGGCCTCGGCCTTGATGCGGTCGGTGGTGGAGCGAAAGCTGTTTTTGCCGATGTCACCCAGCTCAGGGAACGGTGCGTCCAGCGGGTACTGGCTGAAGTCGTGGTGGTCGAAAAACCGGCCCAGGTAGGCCAGGGCCTCGTCGATGCTGAGCAGCTCGCGGATCGCCTGGTACTTGGCGTCAGCCTCGGCCTGCGTGGCGCCCACCACCGGGCCGATGCCGGGAAATACCTTCACGTCGGAACCGGCACGGCCCTGGGCAATCGCGCTGGCCTTCACCTGCCGCGAGAAGCTGCGGGTTTCTTCCAACGAGGGCGAATGGGTGAACACCGCGTCGGCGTATTTGCCAGCCAGGCCAATGCCTGCGTCAGATGAACCTGCCTGGAAGATCACCGGCTGGCCCTGGGGCGAGCGGCCGATGTTCAGCGGGCCAGCGACCTCGAAAAAGCGGCCTTTGAAGTCCAGCGTGTGCAGCTTGCTCTTGTCGAAGAACTGGCCGGTGCTGCGGTTGCGCACCACGGCATCGTCGTCCCAACTGTCCCACAGGCCTTGTGTGACCTGCAGGTATTCGTCAGCGATCTGGTAGCGCTGCGCATGCTCGGGGTGCGTGCGGCTGTAGTTTTTGGCCGTGCCTTCGAGGGGCGTGGTGACCACGTTCCAGCCAGCGCGGCCCTGGCTGATCAGGTCCAGCGAGGCGAACTGCCGCGCCACGGTAAACGGGTCGCTGTACGAGGTGGAGATGGTGCCGGCCAGGCCGATCTTGCGGGTCACTGCCGCCAGCGCCGACAGAATGGAAATGGGCTCAAAGCGGTTCAGGAAATGCGGTATCGACTTCTCGTTGATATACAGCCCGTCGGCCACGAAGGCGAAGGCGATGCCTGCAGCTTCGGCCTTCTGAGCGGTACGGATGTAGAAGTCCAAGTTGACGCTAGCGTCGGCCGGGCCGCTGGGGTGCTTCCAGGCGTTCATGTGGCCGCCGGCGCCGTGCAGCATGATGCCGAAGCGAATGGGTGTCTGTGCCATGGTGGTGTCTCGTTCTGGGTCAAAAATCAAGCAGCTATGGCGTGCTCTGCGCCGGCCAGCAGCTCTACGGAAGCCCAGCGGTCGGCAAAGCCCACCACCGGGGTGTCGATGACAAATTCCTGGATGCCGTAGCGGGCGCTCAGGGCGTCCAGCGCGTGGCGCACGCTCTCGGGCCTGCCGGTGAGCACGTAAGGCCGCGTCTCTTCAATGCGGTAGTCGGCCACGCCGGCCTGGCGCGCAAACTCGGCTGCGGCCTCTTCGCTCGGCAGATTCACACTCTGGCCAGTGGACAGGTGCAGTTTGAAGATGCGCAGCGCCCCCACCAGACGCTCGGCTTTGTCCTTGCTTGCGGCGGCAAAGGCATATAAGGCCAGCGCCGCAGGTCGGCCCGTGGCCTGCTGGTAGGCCGCAACCGAGCGCTCGATGTTGGCCGGATCGGCATTGAAATGCCCAGCGTAGGTGAAGTCCCAACCCAGGCGCGCAGCCAACTCGGCGCTGGCCGCACTGCCGCCGAGCAGAATGCGCTCGGGCAGCTCAGGCGGTGTGGGGTAGGCCACAGCGCCGCTGAGTGGATGGCCGTCGATCACGGTTCCTTCCAAAAATGCATCCAGGTCGGCCAGTTGCTGCGCAAAGTCGGGCTTACGCGCTGCGTCATGCAGCCACTGCAATGCGTGGCTGGCCAGCGGCAACCCACCCGGCGCCTTGCCGACGCCCAGGTCCACACGGCCAGGCGCCAGCGCGGCCAGCAGCTTGAAGGCCTCGGCCACCTTGAAAGGGCTGTAATGCTGCAGCATCACGCCGCCGGAGCCGACGCGGATACGCGTGGTACGGGCCAGGATGTGGGCGATCAGCACCTCGGGCGCGCTGCTGGCCAAGGTCGGGTTGCCATGGTGCTCTGCCACCCAGAAGCGCCGGTAGCCCAGTTCTTCGGCGCGCTGGGCCAGCGCCACGGTACGCTGCAATGCTTGGGCGGCGCTGGCACCTGGCGGGATGGGGCTCTTATCGAGCAGAGAAAGTGAATACGGCATAGCGGTGGCACGGTGCGTGGTAAGAATGTCGATTCATTCTGGCCCGTCAGAGCACTGCCGTTTGCGCTATCTTTTTCTATCGATATGCGCGAATCACCAGCGTTGCTTCAACACAAGTCCCACGCATAAAGATGGGGTGCGCCCCAAGAAAAAAGGGGTGCACGCCCCACTGGCGAACACCCCTTTTTAATCAGCTCGAAAGCACCTGCTTCAGCGCTCTTTCACGTAGGGCTGGCCCAAAGCCTTGGGCACGGCTGTCTTGCCGATGAAGCCGGCCAGCAGCACCACCGTCAGCAGGTAGGGCAAGGCCTGCACGGCCTGCACTGGTACCTCGCCCACGCCGGGCAGGCTGACGCCTTGCAGGCGGATGGCCATAGCATCCAGAAAGCCGAACAACAAGCACGCCCACAACGCGCGCACCGGGCGCCAGTTGCCAAAGATCATGGCGGCCAGGGCCATGAAGCCACGGCCGGCGGTCATATGCGGCACAAACGAGGCGTTCTGCGCCAGCACCATATAGCTGCCGGCCAGGCCGCACAGAATGCCGTTCAGCGTCAGCGCGGTGTAGCGCAGGCGCAGCACCGAGACGCCGGCAGCATCCACCATGTGGGCGTTTTCGCCCACTGCGCGCAGGCGCAGGCCAAAACGCGTGCGGTACACCAGCCACCACACAGCCGCCACCAAGGCCAGCGCCAAGTAGACCATGATGTTGTGGCTGAGCAGGCCTAGGCCGATGATCTGCCCGACCAAGGGAATGCCTTGCAAGGCGTCTGCCGCGCCGGGCCACAGCGCGTGCAGGCGCACGCCATCGGCTACGGTAGGTGTCTGCCCGCCCTGGTGGAACCAGGCCAGGCCCAGCACCACCGTCAGCCCCGTGGCAATGATGTTCAAGGCCACACCGGACACCACCTGGTCCCCCCGGTGGCTGACGCAGGCATAGCCATGCATCCAGGACAAGGCCACGGCGATGCCTATGGAGGCTAGCAAGGCGATCGTGATGGAGCCAAAGGCGGCGCCGCTGGCACCAGCGATGAAGGCGGCAAACAGCATCTTGCCCTCCAGCCCCACGTCGATGACGCCGGCGCGTTCGGACAGCAGGCCGGCCAGGGCGCACAGGATCAGGGGCGTGGCCATACGCAGCGTGGACGCCAGCAGGTCGGCAATCAGGGCTTCATCCATGCTGGGCTCCTGTGGTCTTGGGGGTCAACAGGGCCAGACCGCGAGACAGCATGGGCGCGAACACATAGGCCATGGCACCCGAGAACATCACGATGAAGCCTTGCAGCATCACCACCATGTCGCGGCTGAAGCCGGGCACATCAAAACTCACTTCGGCCCCGCCCTGGAACAGCGCACCAAACAGGATGCTGGCCAGCACGATGCCAAACGGGTGGTTACGCCCCATCAATGCCACCGCAATGCCAGTGAAGCCGGCACCGGCCACAAAGTCCAGCAACAGCTTGCCGTTGACGCCAGCGATTTCGTTCATGCCGATCATGCCGGACAGGCCGCCCGACAAGGCCATGGCAAACACCACCTGGTGCTTGGCATTGATGCCCGCATACGAGGCAGCACCTTCGCTGGAGCCCACGGCCCGCAAGCGGTAGCCGGCCCGGCTGTGCCAGAGCAAAAAGTACACGCCTACCGCCGCTGCCAGGGCCAGGAACAGGCTGACATTGAGCGGCGACGACGGCCAGTCCACGCCTATCCAGGCCAGCGCCTGCTGCATGCCGGGCAGCTTGGCCGAATCGGCAAAGGGCGCACTTTCTACCGACATGGTGCCCGGTGGCTTCAGCCGGTTCACCAGCAGATAGGCCAGCAGGCTGGTCGCCAGAAAGTTGAACATGATGGTGGTGATCACCACATGGCTGTGGCGGTAGGCCTGCAAATAACCGGGTATGGCCGCCCACAGCATGCCGAACAGCACGCCGGCCAGCAGCATCAAGGGCAGCATGACCACAGCTGGCAGACTGTGCGACAGCCACAGCGCAATCAGGCCCGTACCCAGCCCGCCCACCACGGCCTGGCCTTCCACGCCGATGTTGAACAGGCCGCCGTGAAAGGCGACAGACACCGCCAGCCCGGCAAAGATGAAGGTGGTGGCGTAGTACAGGGTGTAGCTTAAGCCCCGCTGCGTGCCAAAGGCGCCGTGCACCAGCACTTCCATCACCTGGCGTGGGTTCTGGCCCACCAGGGCCACCACCACGCCGGCCACCAGCAGCGCAATCAGCAAATTCACCGCAGGCAGCAGGAACACATCGGCCCATCGCGGCAGGGGCTTGGCCGTATTCGTCGCGCTCATGCCTTCAATCCTTGTTCTTTGGTTTCCACCATGAGCAGGCCCAGCCGGGCCTCGCTGCAGTCTGCAATCGGCAGCTCGCCCGTCACACAGCCCTGGTTCAGCACCAGCACGCGGTCGGCCAGGGCCAAAATTTCGTCCAGCTCGCTGGACACCACCAGCACGGCACAGCCCGCATCGCGCATGGCGCGCAGCTGGGCGTGGATGAATTCGATCGCGCCAATGTCCACGCCCCGCGTGGGCTGGCCCACCAGAAGCACTTTGGGCGCCTGGCCAATCTCGCGCGCCAACACCAGCTTTTGCTGGTTGCCGCCAGAGAATTTAGAGCTGACCAGGTCCGGGTTGCGAGGACGCACATCGAAGCGCTCCATCATGGCCGCCGTGGCCGCGCGCATCGCGCCGTGGCGCATCCAGCCCCCTGCGCTGCTGTATTCGGGCAGGGCCTCGTAGCCCAGCACCGCAGACTCCCAGGCGGCAAAGCTCATCACCATGGCGCGGGCGTGCCGGTCTTCGGGCACATGGGCCAGGCCCAAACTACGCGCTACACCCGGTGTAAGCCACTGGCCAGGGGTGAAGCTGCGGCCACCCAGCTGCAGTTCGCCCGCGCTAGGGGCCAGCAGGCCGGACAAGACCTCCAGCAGCTCGCTCTGGCCGTTGCCAGCAACGCCGGCCACGCCGACGATTTCGCCGGCACGCAGGCTCAGGTCAAAGTCTTGCAGACGGGTCACTTGCAGCGCGTCGCGCACCACCAGCCCGCGTACCTGCAGCAGCACCGCACCCAATGCGATGGCCGCATCGCCCTGGCGGCCCATATTCACTTTGCGGCCCACCATGGCTTCGGCCAGTATCTCCACCGAGGCCTGGGCAATGGCACATTCATGCACCACGCGCCCGCTGCGCATGACGGTGACCTGGTCACACAAGCGCATCACTTCCTTGAGCTTGTGGGTGATCAGCAAGATGGTGGTGCCCTGCGTGCGCAGGCGCGCCAGCACCTCGAACAGTTGTTCGGTTTCCTGTGGGGTGAGCACGGCGGTGGGCTCATCCAGGATCAGAATCTTGGCGCCCCGGTACAGCGCCTTCAAAATTTCCAGGCGCTGGCGGTCGCCGACGGAAAGCTGGTCCACCGTGGCGTCCAGGTCCACGTGCAGGCCAGTAGATTGCATCAGCGCGCCCAGCTTGCTACGCACGATGCTCTCTGCTTTGCTCAACAGAGCGTGGGGCTCGGCGCCCAGCATGACGTTTTCCAGCGCGGTCAGCGTGTCCACCAGCATGAAGTGCTGGTGCACCATGCCAATGCCCAGCGCGATGGCTTCATGCGCATTGCGGATGCGGGCCGGCTGGCCAAAGACTTCGATGCTGCCGCTGTCGGCACTGTAGAAGCCATACAAGATGGACATCAGCGTGCTTTTGCCCGCGCCGTTCTCGCCCACGATGCCGTGCACCGTGCCAGAACGCACGCGCAAGTCCACGCCATCATTGGCCCGCACAGCGCCAAAACGCTTGCTGATGCCCGCCATGTGCACAGCGGTCGCATCCACCACAGAAGATTGTTGGGTTGTCATGGAAATCCGAGATGCCGAGGGCTACAACTGTGTCCCGCCAGAGAACCCGTGGAACCGGCTCCGCCGGGCCACTGGGTTCGCCCCCTGCAAGGGGGTTGGCGAAAACACGAAGTGTGTAGCCTGGGGGTGTGCTTACTTACAAGCGTTGGCGGTCATGTAGTCCACGACCTTGATCTTGCCGCTGACGATGTCGGCCTTGGCGGCATCGACCTTCTTCTTCATCTCGGGCGTCACCAGCTTGGCGTTGAACTCGTCCATGGAGTAGCCCACACCGTCTTCCTTCAAGCCCAAGGAGGTCACACCGGCCTTGTAGTTCTTCAGGATGTTGTACACCGCCACGTCCACGCGCTTGACCATGGAGGACAGCATGGTGCCGGGTTGCACATAGTTCTGGTTACTGTCCACACCGATGGCGAGTTTGCCGGCATCTTTGGCTGCCTGGTACACACCAATGCCAGTACCGCCGGCAGCGGCGAACACCACGTCAGCGCCCTTGGCAAACTGGGACTTGGTCAGCTCGCCGCCACGGCCTGGGTCGTTCCAGGCAGCACCGGTGGTGCCGGTCATGTTGGCAAAGGTTTCCACCTTGGGGTTGGCGTACTTGGCGCCTTGTTCGTAGCCGCACTGGAATTTGCGGATCAGCGGAATGTCCATGCCGCCCACAAAACCGACCTTGCCGGTCTTGCTGGCTTCTGCGGCCAACATGCCGACCAGGAAGCTGCCTTCGTGTTCCTTGAACACTACCGACTGCACGTTGGGTGCTTCCACCACGTCATCGATGATGGCGAATTGCAGCTTGGGGAATTCCTTGGACACCTTGGCCATGGCAGAAGCCTGGCTGAAGCTGATGCCAATGATGGGGCTGGCACCGCGCTCGGCCATGCGGCGGATGGCTTGCTCGCGCTGGGTTTCGTTGGCGACTTCGAATTCGAGGTAGGGCTTGCCGGTTTCCTTCTTCCAGCGCTCCATGCCTTCATAGGCGCTTTGGTTGAAGGATTTGTCAAACTTGCCACCCATGTCAAAAATGATGGCCGGATCGGCCCAAGCGGAGAAGGTGGAAACCAGCGCGGCGGCCAAGAAGCCCAGTTTGAGTGTGTTTTTCATGTTGGTTTAAGTTTCAGGGTGGTGGTTGACGAAGAACCCGCTGCAATTGAGTGGGCAGAATGTAGCGCCATTTCAATTCAGCCGGAATTGTGCCTGTTATAGGCAAAATATGAAAAGTGGTATGCGGTGTAAAGCCGATGCAATCCTCCTCGTGTTCGTACGGTCTGTGCTTACGCAAAGCCGGTAAATGGCGCTCCGTGGGGTTGTATCCAGTTGCTGTCCGGATAATGCGCCCGACCGTCCACCGCATGCAAGGTGTAGGCGTGGCGCGACTGGGCCGAGCGGTTGGGTTCTGACAAATGGGGGAGCAGGCCGTTGAACACAATCAAGCTGCCCTGGCGCACCTCCAGCCACTCTAGCTGCTCCATATCCCATGGCGCGCTGGCTTGCAGCTGCTCCAACCGTAAAGTCCCATCGGCCTGGCGGCGGAACACCTCTTTCAGCCCATGGCGGTGCCCGCCCGGTACGCCACCCAGGCAACCATTGCTGCGGTGCGCATCCTCGATCGCAAACCAGAAGCCCACTACCGACTGCGGCTCGGTGTACAGATAGGTCGCGTCCTGGTGGCAGTTCACCTCGCCGCCAATGCCGGGCTGCTTGAAGATGTACATGGACTGGACGAGCCGGGCATCTGCCAGGCCGAGACCATCCGCCACCGCCTGCAAGCGCGGGCCGCGCGAGAAGGCCTGGAACACCGGGTCCAGGTCATGCATGGCATGGCCCAGCTTGTTGATGGCGCGCTCCAGCGGCACCTGCAGCTGGCCCTGCGCATCGAACGCCCCCTCTTCAAAGAACGCGCCTATGCCCCGGGCCGAAGCGGCAAAGTAAGCGTCCTTGGCATGGCGCTGGTCGCGGGCAGAAAAAACGGTGCCGGGCGCACGCGATGCATGCTCGGCCACCAGTTCGAGTGCGCGTGCCTGCAAAGCCTGGCATTGGGCAACAGACACAAAGTCCTCCAGCACCAGCACGCCGTCGCGCGCATAGGCGGCGCGGGCGTCCGCCGAGAGGCCCTGTGCGTCGTCCAGCACCGTGCGATAAACCATGGCGCTCAGGCCACCCGCTGCTGGTAGGCGACGGCAATACCTGCCGCCAGCCGGGCATTGTTCAGCACCAGCTGGATGTTGGAAGCCAAGCTGTTGCCACCGGTGATCTCGCTGACGCGGGCCAGCAAAAATGGGGTGGACTGCTTGCCCGCCACGCCCTGGGCGCGGGCCTCTTGCAGCGCCTGCTCGATAGCGGCGTCAATGGTCGCGCGCGGCATGGCATAGGCCTCAGGAATCGGGTTGGACACCACCATGCCACCCTGCAGCCCCATGGCCCACTGGGCCTGCATGGCGCCGGCGATGGCGTCGGGCGTATCCAGCCGGTAGTCCACCTTGAAGCCACTTTCACGGGTGTAGAAAGCCGGCAGATTATTGGTTTGGTAGCCCACCACGGGCACGCCGTGTGTTTCCAGGTATTCGAGCGTCAGCCCCAGGTCCAGAATCGACTTGATGCCGGCACAGACCACGGCCACCGGGGTTTGCGCCAGCTCAAGCAGGTCGGCCGAAATATCAAAACTCTGCGCCGCGCCCCGGTGCACGCCGCCAATGCCGCCGGTGGCGAATACGCGGATGCCGGCCATGGCCGCAATCAGCATGGTCGAGGCCACGGTGGTGGCACCGGTCTGGCCTGCGGCCACGATGAACGCCATATCGCGACGGCTGACCTTGACGACGTCGCGCCCGCCACGCCCCAGTTGTTCAATTTCGTCGGGGCTGAGGCCCACTTTCAAACGCCCCTGCACGATGGCGATGGTGGCTGGCACAGCGCCATGGGCGCGCACCTCGGCCTCTACCTGCAGCGCCGTGGCCACATTGTTCGGGTAGGGCATGCCATGGGCAATGATGGTGGACTCCAGCGCCACCACGGGACGCTTGGCGGCCAGGGCAGCCGCTACTTCGGGATGGATGTCGAGAAAAGGATTAGCCGTCATCAAAATCTTTCTAGGTCACATATTCAGGTACTGCGCAGCCATTGTTGCACCAGCGCCAGCGACAGCTGGGGGTGGTTCGCACCTTGCACACCCAGCGTCAGGGCCGCACATACAGAGCCGAAACCCGCCGCCTCCGACAGGGTCTGGCCCTGGGCATGCGCATGCATCAGCCCGGCCATGAGTGCGTCGCCCGCGCCTGTGGCGTTCACTACTGCGACGTGGGGGGCGCTCTGCAGGCCCTGGCTGCCATCCGCATCGCTCCAGAACACGCCTTGCGCGCCAAAACTAAGCACCACCTGCCGCACGCCCTTGCGGTGCAGCCAGGCCGCCACGGCGGGCGCGTCGGCCAGGCTGTCCAGCGGCAAGCCTGTCAGGGCCTGGGCTTCGAGCCGGTTGGGTTTGAGCAGGTGCACATGCTGCAGCCAGGGGGCAATGCGCTGGCACTTATGCGTGGAGACGGTATCCACAAAAATCGGCGTGCCGCCGCTGTGCGTGCACAGCCAGGCCAGGGCTGCATCGGTCAAATTGCAGTCCAGCAGCAGGGCCTGGGCGGCGGCGATATCGGCGGCCAAGGGCGCCAGCCGTTCGGGCGTAATGCGGGCCACGATGCGCATATCGTTCACCGCCATGGCCATATCGCCGTCCGGTCCATGCAGCGACAAATAGCTGGAGGTAGCCTCGCTCGGCAGCACCCAGCAGGCACGCAGATCCACTCCGGCTGCGGCTGTGGCGTCCAGCAGGCTGCGGCCTGGCGTGTCGTCGCCCACAGCGCTGACCAGCCGTGTGCAGTTACCCAGGCGCGCCAGGTTTTCTGCCACATTGCGCGCCACGCCACCCGGGGCCAAAGCGATATGGCCGGGGTTGGAGTCGCCCAGCACCACGGCCTGGCTGCTGTGGCCGGCAATGTCCATATTCGAGGCGCCCACGGCCAGCATGTAACTCATGGCGCGGGGTCTGGGTTCAGGCCGCAGCCGCGCAGTATCAAGGCCAGCACATGGGTGGTAGCGCGGCTGTGGTCGTTGCGGGTCAGGGCTGGCTTACCCAGCACGGCGCTGACCTGGATGTCGAAGTCGGCATAGGTCTGGGTCGCGGCCCAGATGGTGAAGAACAGGTGCGTGCTGTCTACCGGTGCCATCTTGCCCTCGGCAATCCATTGGTCGATGACGGCGGACTTGGCGCGCACGGTGGCACGCAGCTCGGTGGCCAGCAGCTGCCGCACCACGGTGGCGCCGTGCAGCAGCTCGTTGGCCCAGACTTTGGACGCATGCGGCCGCGCAGCAGACAGGGCCATCTTGCTGCGGATGTAAGCACCTATGGCCTGGCTCGGGTCGGCCTCAGGGGTGATGCCGTGGGTGGGTGCCAGCCAGTCCTCCAAAATGCGGGCCAGCACCGCGCGGTACAGCGCCTCCTTGTTGCCGAAGTAATAGTGCAGATTGGCCTTGGGCAGGCCGGACTCTTCGGAAATCTGCGCCATGGTGGCGCCACTGAAACCCGCCCCGGCAAACACGCGTTCTGCCGCGGCGAGTATCAGCTCTTCATTGGCCTGGCGGATCTGGCCCTTGGTATCCGCCGTGCTGGCTGTCAATCGACTCATTCCCTGTCCACTTCCATACGAAATTCGGTGTGCTGCCCCTGGCCGTGCTGGCCTGCGACAAGAAAACCCGACACCATAACGGATGAAAACGATGGAAGCGGACCGGCAATCACTTTTTGGAGGCCGCGTCCCACACCACATGGCTCATGGCGGCGGCGCCTGGGTCCTTCTTGATGACAGGTGCGCTGCCGCCAGACATCAGCACCTTCACCGTACGCTCATAGGCGGCGGGTTCCAGGTAGCCCATCTTCGGCGTGCTGGCGGTGGTGATCAGCTTGGCCACGTTTTCCATCTGGCGCTTTTGCACTGCCAGGGTGGCGCTGCCGGACATGTCGTTGGAGACCACAATCTTGGCGGCTTCTTCGGGGTTCTTCACCGCGTCGTTCCAGCCCTTGAAGGTCGCCTTCAGAAACTTGCCCATGCGGGCCACGAAGGCCGGGTCTTTCAGCTTGGATTCGAGCACGTACAGGCCGTCTTCCAGCGAGGCCACACCCTGGTCTTCATAGAAGAAGGTGACCAGGTCGCTCTCTTTGACGCCGGCGTCAATGATTTGCCAGTACTCGTTGTAGATCATGGTGGATACGCACGCTGCCTGGTTCTGCAGCAGCGGGTCCACGTTGAAGCCTTGCTTCAGCACTTTGATGTCGGTGTCGGGCTTGAATCCCAGCTTGCCCATCCAATTCAGGAACGGGTATTCATTGCCGCCGTACCAGACGCCCAGGGTCTTGCCCTTCAGGTCCTTCGGGCTGCTGACGCCGCTGGCCTTTTTGCAGGTCAGCATCAGGCCGGAGCGGTTGAACACCTGGGCGATGTTGACCAGTGGCACACCAGCCTCGCGGGCGGCCAGCGCGTCGGGCATCCAGTTGACGATCACGTCAGCGTTGTTGCCGGCGATCACCTGCACCGGAGAAATATCGGGGCCGCCGGGCTTGATGGTCACGTCCAGTCCCTCGGCCTTGTAGTAGCCCTTGGCGGCCGCCACGTAGTAGCCGGCAAACTGGGCTTGCGGCACCCATTTCAGCTGCACGGTGACCTTCTCTTGCGCCTGGGCGGCGAGGCTGCCAACCGCAAACGCGGCGGCCAGCAGGCATTGACTCAACTTGGACAGTTTTTGCATCAAATACTCCTAGGTAGGGACAGGTGGGGAAATCTATTTTTGGGACCGGACCGACGGGTGCCAGAACGCAAAGCGCCGCTCCAGCTGAACCAACAGGGCATAGGCCGCCGAGCCGGTGATGGCGGCCACCACAATTGCGCCCCACACCAGCGGCATGTGCATCTTGGCCGCCTCGGTGGAAATGCGAAAGCCCAGGCCCGCCGTTGGCGATCCGAAGAACTCGGCCACGATGGCGCCGATCAAGGCCAGCGTGGCATTCACCTTCAGCGCGCCAAAGATGAACGGCATGGCGCTGGGCAGGCGCAACGCCAACAGGGTTTGGCCATAGCCCGCCGCGTAGCTGTACATCAGCTCGCGCTCCAGCTTGCCTGCGGCCTTCAGCCCGGCCAGCGTGGACACCAGCATGGGGAAGAAGGTCATCAAGACCACCACCGCCGCCTTGGACGGCCAATCAAAGCCAAACCACATCACCGCAATCGGCGCCACACCGACCAAGGGCACGGTGCTGGTGAGCGAGGCGATAGGCAACAGGCCGCGCTGCAGAAACGGCATGCGGTCAATCGCCACCGCCACGGCGAACCCCAGGCCGCAACCCAGCAGCCAGCCGGTCAGCACCGACTTGAGTACGGTCTGCACAAAGTCGGTCCACAGCACCGTCCACTGCTCGGCCATGGCCTGGGCAATGAACCAGGGCGCAGGCAGCAACACGCGCGGCACCTCGAACGCCGTCACCAGCAGCTGCCAGAAGTACAGCAGCCACAGGCCGAACAGGCCGGCCGTCAGCATGCCGTAAATGGCCCGACCGTCCAGCGCTGCGCAGGCCCGCACTGTCCACACGGCCAATGCCAGCACCAACAAAAGCCCAGGATAAAAAAGGCTGCTAGCGCTTGAAATACCTGCGGCAGTAGCTATAAAAATAGAAGCAAAAACAGCACTGGCGAGCACCAGGCCAGCCACGGCCAACGGACTGCGCGCCTTCATGCTGCAGCCCCTGGCCGCACACCGTGGCGGCGCAGTACCAGGCGCTCCACGCCCAGCACGGCGGCGGTCAAACCCAGGCCCAGCAAGGCCGACATCAGCAGGGCCGACCAGATAGCAACCGTATTGCCGTAGTAGGAGCCCAGCAGCAGCTTGGCGCCCAGGCCGGCCTGGGCGCCGGTAGGCAGCTCGGCCACCATGGCGCCCACCAGACCTGCAGCGATGCCCACGCGCAGCGCGGGAAACAAGAACGGCAGAGCCGCAGGCACACGCAGCAGCCAGAAGGCTTGCCAGGGCGAGGCGGCGTAGGTGTAGAGCAGCTCGGTATCGATCTTCTGCGGCGAGCGCAGGCCCTGCACCATGGCCACCGTGACCGGGAAGAAGCACAAGTACATGGCAATCACCGCCTTGGGCCAGACGCCAGAGAAACCCAGGCTGCCCAGAATGATCAGCACGATGGGCGCAATCGCCAGCACGGGAATGGTTTGCGAGGCTACGATCCAGGGCATCAGCGCCCTGTCCAGGGTGCGCGAATGCACGATGCCGGCCGACAGCAGCAGGCCAAACAGCGTGCCCATCACAAAGCCCAGCAGGCTGGACTGGGCGGTGACGGCCACGTGGTACAGCAGATTGCGCGGCGAATCCACCGGCCAATCGACCAGGCTGGACCAGAAGTCCAGCGCTACCTGCTGCGGCGCGGGCAGCACCGGGCGCTGCATGGACAGTGTGGTCTGCACCAGATCGGCCCAGGTCCAGCTGGCACCGGGCGCCAGGCGGGGCGTGATCACGCGCTCGATGGCACCAGGTGCGTTTAACCACACGGCACCCACGTACCAAAGCAAAATAACCGCCAGTAGCACGGTGGCTATGGGCATAGCGCTATCGAAAGCAGAGCGGTTTTTAATGGTGGCCATCTGCTAATGACTCCCGTACTGCGTGCGCCAAGGCCATGAATTCCGGCGTGTCGCGCAGGCCCAGGTGGCGTGCGTCGGGCAGGGTGGATTCGATCACCTTCACGATGCGCCCAGGCCGTGGCGACATCACCACGATGCGGGTGGACAGGTACACCGCCTCGGCAATCGAGTGGGTGACGAAGACCACGGTGCGGCGCTCGCGCTGCCACAGCTGTTGCAGCTGCTCGTTGAGCCGGTCGCGGGTGATTTCATCCAGCGCTCCAAAGGGCTCGTCCATCATCAGGATGCGAGGCTCGAAAGCCAGCGCACGGGCAATCGACACGCGCTGCTGCATGCCGCCGGAAAGCTGCCAAGGGTATTTCTTCTCAAAGCCTTTCAGGCCCACACGCTCCAGCTGTTCCAGGGCGATGCGCTGGCTCTCGGCCTTGCCGCGCCCTTGTATCTGCAGCGGCAGCACTACATTGGCCAGCACCGTGCGCCAGGGGAACAGCGCGGGAGCCTGGAACACATAACCGTAGGAGCGGGCCAGGCGCGCATCATGCGGACTGACGCCGTTCACCAGCATGGTGCCGGAGCTGATGGGTTCTAGGTCGGCAATGGCACGCAACAGGGTTGTCTTGCCGCAGCCGGACGGGCCGATCAGCGAGACAAATTCCCCCTGGCGCACCGTCAGGTCGATGTCCTGCAAGGCATGCACCGGCGCATCGGCAGCGGGGTACACCACGTTCGCCTTGCGCACCTCTACGGCGGGTAATACGGCAACGCCGGCGGAAGGATCAGATGGCTTCATGGATACCTGGCTAGCTGATGGATGGACATGGGAACCCACTATAAAGCTAACCAAACGGTCAGCTTCTTGGGGTTTAAGCTAGTTTTGTGCCAGTTTCTGGCCGTCGATTGCACCGCAGGGGTGCACAGGCTCTTAGCCGGCCTCTACCCGCATCCAATGGGCCCGGATGTCCAGCAGCTCCGGAAGAATGCTCTTGAACGCCCGCACCATCGCCGGGTCAAAGTGGCATTCGGCGTCGGCATGGATGTAGTCCAGGATCTGCTCCACCGTCCAGGCTTCTTTGTAGGGGCGGCGCATGCACAAGGCATCGAACACGTCGGCCAGGGCCACGATACGCGCAGACTCTGGAATATCGCACCCGCGCAAGCCACCGGGGTAGCCGCTGCCGTCCCATTTTTCGTGGTGCCGCAATGCCACTTCAGCGGCCAGCTGGAATACCGGCGCATCGCTTTTGCTGAGGATGTCATAACCGATCTGGGGGTGGGTCTTCATCACCTCCCATTCCTCGTCGTTCAGCGGCCCAGGCTTGCGCAGGATGGCATGGGGTATGCCCAGCTTGCCCGTGTCGTGCATGGGCGCGGCCAGTTCAAGCTGCATGCTGCGTTCGGTATCCCAGCCTACCGCCTGAGCCAAAGCACGGGCGTAGGCCGCCATACGCCAGATGTGCGAGCCGGTGTCGTTGTCGTTGTAATGCCCGGCCTGGCCCAGCATCAAAACGGCTTCGCGGTAGCTTTTTTCCAGTGCGGTAGCCCGCACCAGAGACAAATGCGCGGCCACACGGGCACGCACAATTGGCGGCGATACCGGCTTCGCGATGTAGTCCACACCACCGGCGTCGAAGCCTGCAGCTTCATGCGCAACGTCGGTATAGCCTGTGACAAAGATCACCTGCACTGCGTGGGTGGGGTCGGCTTGCTTGATCTGCCGGCACAGGTCGTAGCCGTTGGTGTCCGGCAAACCTACGTCCAACAGCACCATGGCGGGCTGATGCTTTTGCACGGCCGCCAGGGTCTCCATTCCATTGCGTGCGAACACCAGCTTGTAGCTGCTGGCCAGAATATCGCGCATCACGGCCAAATTGCCGGGCTCATCATCCACAACCAGAATGGTGGGTGAAAGCATGCCTACTCCTGCAAAGGAATACCCCGTACCCGGGCTAAAGCATGAACGGCGGCCTCGGCGCCCCGAAAATCGAAACCGTGCACGCAGGCCTGGATCTCTTCCAATGCATGGGCGGGCATATGGTGCGCCAATTGCGCCAGCAGCGGCTCGACCGGCGTGGGGTCGTCCGCGTCCAAAGCCCCCAATATTTGCCGGAACAAATCCTTCAGATTGAACGCCCCCGCCGTCGTCGATGCTGCGGCTTGCGGCGCGTTCTTGGCCACCACCACGGGCGGTACAAAGCGGCCAATCGCAGACACCGCATCTTTGATTGCCTCGTCCAGGCGGGCCAGCACATGGGTGGGGTCGTAGCCTGCGGACAAGACGCGCTCGGCCTCCCCCGCCAGGCGGGCGGTCTCGGGCAGCGCCATGTTCGCCGCAGCCCCCATCAGCTTGTGCGCCAGAGCGGCGGCGGCCGGGCGGTCTGCAATGGCCAAACTGGCATTCATGACGGCCACGGCGCCGCCATAGCTGTCCGCAAAGCGCCTCAGATAGCCTCGGTAAATATTGACGTCCGACCAAAGCTGCAGCCCCTGGGCAACATCCATCACACTCAGGATCGCCGGCGCGGGTGCCTCGGCATGCGCAAGCGGAGGTACTGCGGTGACGTCCGAATTCTCAGGCGCGCGTGGCCTTGGGCGGCGACGCAGCCGCTGGATCAAGGCAATGGTGGACGGCACGTCAAAAGGCTTGCTGATGAACTCGGTCATGCCCGCTGCAAATGCCGCTTCCTGCTGCGATTTAAAGGCGCCTGCGGTCAATGCCACCACCGGCAGGTCCTTGAAATGGGGAACTCGGCGCAACCTGCGTGTCGCCTCGATGCCATCCATCACCGGCATTTGCACATCCATCAACACAAGGTCCACCTCTTCGGGGTGTGCCATGAGCCACTTCAACGCGTCTTCGCCGTCTTCCGCCAGTGCCACGATGGCCCCCTGATCCGCCAGGATGCGCTGCGCGACCTCGCGGTTGATGTCGCTATCGTCCACCACCAGCACCCGCACATCTACCAGACTGCGCCCCTCCGCCTGCTGCATCGCATGCGGTATGCCCACCGTGGCAGCACGACGCCGCTGCGCTTCGATGACCGCGTTGTAGAGGGTCGATGTAGTCACCGGCTTGTTCAGGATCGCATCCACCAGCTCTGCACCGGGTTGGCTGGATAGACTGGACAGTGAATAGGCGGTGGCCATGATCACGATAGGGCATTCATCGGGCGGCACGCTGGCCCGTATGGCACGCGCCGTAGCCAGCCCATCCAAACCCGGCATCTTCCAGTCCAAAACCACTACGTGGGGCAGCTTGCCGCTCTTGCGCTCCTGCACCTGCGACAGCACGGCCTCGCCAGAGTCCATCGCATCCACCTGCCAGCCAAGGCCCTGGGCAATCGCCACCACGGCCTGCAAGGCGATCTCGCTGTCATCGGCCACCAGGGCATCAATGCGCACCATGTCGGGTGACGAAAAGTCGGTGTGGGGCACCTGCTGCATGGGCAGCGTGAACCAGAATTCACTGCCTTCGCCTGGCGTGCTGGTCAGCCCAATCTCGCCGCCCATCAAACCCACCAGTTGGCGGCAGATGGTCAACCCCAGCCCCGTGCCACCATAGCGGCGCGTGGTGGAGCTATCGGCCTGGGTGAAAGCAGAGAAAACGTCCTTTTGCAAGGCCGGAGCAATGCCTATGCCGGTGTCCTTGACGCAGAAATGCAGAACAAGCTTGTTGTCATACATGGACAACAGCTCGGTACGCACCTCAACCCGGCCCACATGGGTGAATTTGATGGCGTTGCTGGTCAGGTTGGTGAGCACCTGCTCCAGCCGCAAAGCGTCGCCTTTGACCACGGAAACACCAGGAGGCAGCGGCTGAATCACCAACTCAATATTTTTGTCCCCTGCGTTGATGCCCATGGTGCCGGCCAGGTTGTCCATCACATCACCCAAGCGGAACGGCGTTTGCTCAATCACCATATGGCCAGCATCGATCTTGGAGACGTCCAGGATATCGTTGATGATGCCCAGCAGCGAACGGCCGGAGCCGCGTATCTTGCGCACCATATCCAGCGCGTCTCGCTCCAGCCTCCCCTGTTCCAGCAGGTAGGCCAAGCCCAGGATGGCATTCAATGGCGACCGTATTTCGTGGCTCATATTTGCCAGGAATTCAGCCTTGCTGCGGTTCGCCGCCTCTGCCACATCGCGGGCCTGGAGTAATGCTGCCTCCGCCTGTTTCTGGGCCGAAATATCCTGGGCGAATACCAGCGTGGCAGGCCCATCGGCGAGGTCAACGCGGGTTGTGGTATTGAAGATCGACACCAACTGCCCGTCCGTAGCCAGACTGATTGCCTCAAACATCTGCTCTATGGGCGAGTCTTCGTTGACGCGGGCTTCCTCGACCAACAAGCCAGCCCGTGATTTTGGAGCGATCATGCTGCTCCACATGCATCCAACGAGATTGTCCGAATCTTCGTAGCCGTGCAAACGACGGTAACGCGGATTCACGTAGACAAAGCGACCCGCCCGAAGAATCGCAATCGCCAGTGGCGCATCTTCAATCAGGGTACGAAACCTCGCCTCGCTCTCACGCAAGGCATTGGTCAGCCGACGCTCTGAAACGTCTTTGCAGGCAACGATCAGTAGCGCCATCTCTCCTGATACGTCATAAATGGCGGATGTGCTGTGCTCTACAAAAACGGACGTGCCACGGTCTTTGCGGCGGACTTCGAACTGTAAGTCCCGCATGAATTGACCGCGCACGCCCTGCTGGCTAGGCCATTGGTCTGCTTGCAACAAATTGCCGTCCATTTGCACAAGCTCAATGTTGTTCACCACATTCTCAAACGGGGTATCGGCATCGAACAAGCCGTGCATGGACCGCCCAGCACGGTTGACGCGGACCAATTGATGGTTTTGGTCAAACACAAAGACAGCATCTGCCAGACTGTCAAAAACATTCAGAAGCTCGTTACGGCCCCGAACAACCTCCTGCTCGGCAAGCTTGGCAGCCGTGACATCCATATGCGTGCCCATGATGGTGATGGCCCGGCCATCACCATCCCGCGCAATCGCCTGTGCACGGCACATGACCCAGACCCAGTGGCCCAGCTTGTGCCGTATGCGGTAAGTCGCCTCAAAAAAGGGCACGCTGCCGTCAATACACTGCTCCTTCGCCGCTGTGTAGACCGGCAAATCCTCCTCACAAATGCGGCCGTTCCAGAAGTCCGGTTCCTTCTCCATGTCGTGTGGAGAGTGCCCCAGCATGGCAAAGGAGTTCGCATCAAACGTCCGTGCAGAGGTGGGCACATGGAAACTCCACAGCCCCAGGTTTGCCCCACGCAAGGCCAGCTTCAACCTATCGGCGGCCTCCAGGCGCTCACGGTCGCGCTCTGCCTCCATCGTCTCCATACGCGCTCGGCGCAATTGGGTCCAATACAGCGCCATGCTGCACAAAAAAGCCAGGACGGCATAAAACACACCATAGGTGATGGCCTGACGCCTTAGCGGTTGTGCAATCACGGCCAACTCGCGACTGACACCAACGATCAAAGGCTTGTCCATATCCAGCACCGCCGGCTGTACGGTATAGGTGGCGACCTGTCGCTCCTCACCCCCTGGAAACAAAGCGCCAGTCAATTCACTGCGGGTACGAGCACTCTGCATGTGCTGGTTGAACAGGCTGCCGGCCTGGCTGAAGTTCGCGCTTTGAAAGCTCGTCACAGGCGGATAGCTGAGCAGGGGCAAGCCACTACCGTGGATCACAAAAGACAACACATCCGGGGCATACATGATGGGCCGAAATATGCCCGCAAAGTAAGCCGGGTCCAGCGTTGCAAAAGCCAGGCCCATAAACTGCCCTTCGGCATTCGGCACCATGCGAGACAAGGTGATCACCACCTCTTTCTGGACGGACACAAACGGTTCAGAAACATACAGCGTCGACACACTGGGGTGGTCGCGCACCGTCTTGAAATACTCCCGGTGGCTAAGGTCCATGCCCACGTATTCAGGTCGGTGAGCTGCAATGGACATACCGTTGGCATCCAACACCACCATGGACCGAACGCCCGGCATGGCGTCAACCAAGGCCCGCAAACGCATTGCAAGCTCCTGGCTACGTACCGGTTCAGGCCCCACCATATAGTCTTTGATGACCTCTTGCAGGGCAAGGCTAGCTACCGTCAAATTTCCCTGGATGTCATTGGCGACCACGTTGGCCTGGGTGCGTAGGCGCTCACGCTCTGTCGCGTTGACGCGGTCCACTTCGGCGGTGTAGATATAGGCAATGAAAATGCCTACCAAGCCCAGCACCACGACCAGGGAGCGCCACTCGAAGGAAACACGTCGGGGAAGCAAGTGGGGTGTAGTAGGAGCCATTCACTTCATGCTATCGACTCGACCACACCCGCACAACCAGGGTTGTAATACCGTACTCTGCCCTGTGTTTAAACATCCCCCATTTGTAGGACGGGCACAAAAAAACCGCCCGTGCGCTATATGCACACGGACGGTTAGAAGTTGAGCTTAAACGCTGCGAAAGTGCAGGTCAAAACGGGATATCGTCGTCCATATCATCGAATCCGCTCGAAGAGCGTGCTGCAGGCGCGGGTGCTGGCGGGCGCGACGGGGGCGCCATCGCCGGGCGGGCGGCGGGTGCCATTGGGCGGCGGGCCGGCGCAGGCGGTGGGCTGTTGTCGTAGCCACCGTCGTCATAGCCGCCGTCATTGCCACCACCTTGCGGGCCGCCCATGCCCTGGCGGCTGCCCAGCATGGTCATTTCACTGGCAATGATTTCGGTAATCGACTTTTCCATGCCGGTCGCGTCGTTGTACTTGCGGCTACGGATAGAGCCTTCCACATAGACCTGCGAACCCTTGCGCAGGTACTGCTCGACGATGCCGGCCAAACCACCGCGAAACACCACACGGTGCCATTCGGTAGCTTCGCGACGCTCGCCGGTCTGCTTGTCTTTCCAGGTTTCGGTGGTAGCAATGGTGACATTGGCGACCCGATCGCCGCTGGGGAAAGTGCGCACTTCAGGGTCGCGGCCCAGGTTGCCGACGATGATGACTTTGTTGACGGATGCCATGGTGAATTCCTCTAGAGGGGGTAGATTATGCTTTGCCGGGGGCCCGCATTGGCCAAGCAACCATTAGCCAGACCAGCATAGCCCCACCGCAGACCGCAAACAAGCCCTGGGGGCCAAGATGCTTCAACAAGGCCCCTCCGGCCAGCCCCCCGGCAAAGAAACCCAAGGACTGCAGCGTGTTGTACACCCCCAATGCCGTACCCCGCACATGGGCCGGAGCCAATCGCGACGCCAGGCTGGGCTGGCTGGCCTCCAGTACATTGAAGCCGCAAAAAAACAAAAACAACAAAGTGGCCAAGCTACTGATATGCGGTGCATCTGCCACCCAGAAGAGCCCCAACTGCACCAGCGCAATCAAAGAAATGGCCACCAGGAACACCGCACGCAGGTAGCCGCGGCGCTCCAGCGGAAACAGCCCGCCACCCATCACCACGAACGAACCCAGCACCGCAGGCAAATACACCCACCAATGGTGCGCCTTGTCCAGCCCGGCCTGCACCAACAGCGCCGGTACGGCCATCCACATCGCCAACTGAACCGCATGCAGAATAAACACGCCCGCATCCAGCCGCAGCAGCCCTGCATGTGACAACACCTCGGACAGCTTGCCACGGGGCTGCTGCGTGTGCAGCAACGGCTCGGGCGGCACCACCCACAGTACAACGGCAATACCGGCCAACGCGAGACTGCCAGTCAGCGCGAACAGACCGCCCAGCCCTACGACTGCCGCCAACGCCGGCGCCAGCACCAACGACAAGGCAAACATCAACGCGATGCTGCCGCCCACCAAAGCCATGGCCTTGGTACGGACGGCATCGCGCGTCTGGTCGGCCAGCAAGGCGGTCACAGCGGCCGACACGGCGCCCGCGCCTTGCAGCGCACGCCCCAGGGTCAGCGCGGTCAAGCTGTCAGCCCAGGCGGCCACAAAGCTACCCGCCGCAAACAACAACAAGCCCAGCACAATCGCCCGCTTGCGGCCAAACCGGTCTGACGCCATGCCAAACGGCAGCTGCAAAAAGCCCTGCGTCAGCCCATATATGCCCATCGCCAAACCCACGCGGGCGGGGTCGTCACCGCCTGGGAATTTGGCCGCCTCCAGAGCAAATACGGGCAATACCAAAAACAAGCCCAACATACGCAGGGCAAAAATACCCGCCAGCGACAGGCTGGCGCGCCGCTCCAGCGCAGTCATGGCGAGTGACACAACCGGCATAGCAACAGCGGGGGGGATGGACGCAGAGGAAGAAGCAGAAGACTGGGGCACGCAAGACACCATGGACGAAAGCAAGCACGAATTGTGCGATTCTCCTTGATCTTCACTATCATGGCGGGTTTACTCTTGCTTTTGGGCTCTGTGGGCGCCTGCCCTGGCCTGAAGCCGATTTCTCCCAAGGCCGGCCCACATTGAACCCCGCTCATCCCGAAGCCTCGTCTGAAGGCACCTACCTGCGCAATGCTTTGCAGCTGCAGCGCATCAGCATCCGTGGCGCGCGCACGCACAACCTGAAGAACATCGACCTGGACATCCCACGCAACCAGCTGGTGGTGATTACCGGTCTGAGCGGCTCGGGCAAATCCAGCCTGGCGTTTGACACCCTGTACGCCGAAGGCCAGCGCCGCTATGTGGAAAGCCTGAGCACCTACGCCCGCCAGTTCCTGCAGCTGATGGACAAGCCGGATGTGGATCTGATCGAAGGCCTGAGCCCGGCCATCTCCATCGAGCAAAAGGCCACCAGCCACAACCCGCGCTCCACCGTGGGCACGGTGACCGAAATCCACGACTACTTGCGCCTGCTGTTCGCCCGCGCTGGCACGCCCTACTGCCCCGATCACAACCTGCCGCTGCAGGCCCAGACGGTCAGCCAGATGGTCGATGCCGTGCTGGCCCTGCCGGTAGACACACGATTGATGGTCGTGGCCCCCATCGCCCGCGAACGCAAGGGCGAATACGCCGATGTATTCACTGAAATGCAGGCCCAGGGCTATGTACGCTTCCGGGTGGACGGCCAGACCTTCGAGTTCGACCAACTGCCCAAGCTCAAGAAGACCGAGAAGCACAACATCGACGTGGTGATAGACCGCGTCAAAGTGCACGGCGACAGCGAACCCCAGGCAGTAGCCGCCCAGCGCCAGCGCCTGGCCGAAAGCTTTGAAGCCTCGCTGCGCCTGGCCGAGGGCAAGGCCATCGTGGTGGAGATGGCATCCGGCCAGGAGCACCTGTTCAACGCCAAGTTCGCCTGCCCGGTGTGCAACTACTCGATCGCCGAGCTGGAGCCGCGCCTGTTCTCGTTCAACTCGCCGGTCGGCGCCTGCCCCACCTGCGATGGGCTGGGCATGCAAGAGCTGTTCGACCCGACACGGGTCGTAGCCTTCCCGTCGCTCAGCCTGGCCAGCGGCGCCATCAAAGGCTGGGACCGGCGCAACAGCTACTACTTCGCCATGCTGGAAAGCCTGGCCAAGCACTACCAATTCGACATCGAAGCGGCTTTTGAATCCCTGCCCGCCCCCGTACAGCAAGCCCTGCTGTACGGCTCGGGCGAGGAAGACATCAAGTTCAGCTATGTGATGGACTCGGGCGCCTCCCAGGGCAAGAAGGTCAGCAAGAAGCACCCGTTCGAAGGCATCATCCCCAACATGCAGCGGCGCTACCGCGAGACCGACTCCAACCTGGTACGCGAAGACCTGGCCCGCTACCGCACCAGCCAGCCCTGCGCCAGCTGCAATGGCTCGCGCCTGCGCCGCGAAGCCCGCCACGTCAAAGTGGGTGAAGGCACGCAAGCACGCGCGATATTTGAGATCAGCCACACCACGCTGCGCGAAAGTTTTGAGTACTTCAACCAGCTGACCATGGGCGGCGCCAAGGGTGAAATCGCCGGCAAAATCGTGCGCGAAATCGGCCTGCGGCTGAAGTTTCTGAACGACGTGGGCCTGAACTACCTGAGCCTGGACCGCAGCGCCGAAACCCTCAGCGGCGGCGAGTCACAGCGCATCCGCCTGGCATCGCAAATTGGCTCCGGGCTGACAGGCGTGATGTACGTGCTGGACGAGCCCAGCATCGGCCTGCACCAGCGCGACAACGACCGCCTCATCGCCACACTGCAGCACCTGCGCGACATTGGCAACAGCGTGCTGGTGGTCGAGCATGACGAAGACATGATGCGCGCCGCCGACCATGTGATCGACCTCGGCCCCGGCGCCGGCATCCACGGTGGCCGCATCATGGCCCAGGGCACGTTTGACGAGGTCAAGGCGAACCCTGACTCGCTGACCGGCCAGTACCTGGCGGGCACGCTGAAGATCGAGGTGCCTACCGAGCGCCATACGCAGAAGCAGCCCGCCCCCGGCGAAGGCTGGCTGTCCATCGTGGGCGCCAAGGGCCACAACCTGAAGGGCGTCAACGTGGACTTCCCCGTGGGGCTGCTGACCTGCGTGACCGGTGTGTCGGGCTCGGGCAAATCCACCCTGGTCAACGACACGCTCTACACCGCTGTGGCGCGCCAGCTGTACCGCGCGCACAACGAGCCTGCCGAGCACGAGGAAATCATCGGCATCGAGCAGTTCGACAAGGTCATCAACGTGGACCAGTCGCCCATCGGCCGCACCCCGCGCAGCAACCCCGCCACCTACACCGGCCTGTTCACCCCTATCCGCGAGCTGATGGCCGAAGTGCCCATGGCGCGTGAACGCGGCTACGGCGCGGGCCGCTTCAGCTTCAACGTGGCCGGTGGCCGCTGCGAAGCCTGCCAGGGCGACGGGATGGTGAAGGTGGAAATGCACTTTCTGCCCGATGTGTACGTGCCCTGCGACGTCTGCAAGGGTCAACGCTACAACCGGGAAACCCTGGAGGTGCAGTACAAAGGCAAGAACATCGCGCAGATTCTGGAGCTGACGGTCGAGGCCGCCTACGAATTCCTGAAGGCCGTGCCCACCATCGCCCGCAAGCTGCACACCCTGCTGGACGTGGGCCTGAGCTACATCAAGCTGGGCCAGTCGGCCACCACCTTGTCGGGCGGCGAGGCCCAGCGCGTCAAGCTGGCGCTGGAACTGAGCAAGCGCGATACCGGCCGCACGCTCTACATCCTGGACGAACCCACCACCGGTCTGCACTTTGCCGACATTGCATTGCTGCTCAAGGTGCTGCACCAGCTGCGCAGCGCCGGCAACACCATCGTGGTGATCGAGCACAACCTGGATGTGATCAAGACGGCAGACTGGCTGATCGACATGGGCCCCGAAGGCGGTGCCGGCGGCGGCACCGTGGTGGGCGTGGGCACACCGGAGCAGATTGCAGCCAACCCGGCCAGCCATACCGGCAAATACCTGGCGCGTATTTTGTAAATAAAATAGGCTGCTAGCGCATGTATTACCTGCGCTAGCAGCTACTTATTTAATAGCAATCGTAGATTAAATGAAGCGGCGCAGCAGCTGCATCAAAGTGCCGGGCTGCCACTGCTGCACCATGCGCCAGCCGCGCCATAGAAAGAAGCCGCGCTTTGCCATGCGCCAGGCCATGCGTGGCTTGAACACCAGCACGACAGCAGCGACGGCCCCCAGCGTCAATGGGTTCTGCCGCGCAAAAGCCAGCAGCTCGGCTGCCAGCCCCGCCAGGTGATCACCCTTTTGGGCCACGCGCTGCAACGGTGCACATTCGCGCGCCAGCAAGCTGCGCTGGTACTGGATGCGTTCCAGCAAGCGCCCACGCTCGTAAGCCAGCTCAGTGTGGGTCTTGCCCATGGCCCGCTTCGGCTTTGAGTTGGCGCAGGTCTTCCTGCAGTTCGGCCAGGCTGGCGGCAAACATATTGTCGGACGCCACGGCAGAGCGGCGCAGCAGGGCATAACAAATCACAGCCAGCCCCACAAACAGCACAGACAGGCAGGACAACACGGCCACCCGCTGGTCCCACAACAAGCTCAGTACCAACACCACGGCCAGCACGACACCCAGCCCGGCGAAGGCCACCATGGCCAGCACCAGACTGAGCTCACGCAATACATGGAGTTTGGCGGTCTGCAGCTCGTTGCCGAATAGCTGCAGACGCGTGCGCACCACGGTCAGCAAAGTGACCGGGATGCCTGTCAAAGCGGCGTACAGCCCGCCGCCGAACAAGTTACGCATAGAAACCCAGGCCCGCAGCGGGCCAGGATTCAGCGGCGGCCAATGATGAGACCAACCAGCAGGCCTACGCCAGCGGCCACGCCCACGGCGGTCCAGGGGGACTCGTGCACGTAGTCGTCGGCAGCACGGGCGGCAACCTTGGTGTTGTGGCGCAAGGCGGCTTCGGCGTCGATCAGGCGTTCACGGGCGTCGCTCAGGCGGGCCTTGACGCGGGCGCGCAGGCTGGCAAGCTTCTCACCAGTCTGGTCGGCGGTTGCGCTGAGCATGTCTTCCGCGTCTGAGATGACCGACTTGATATCACTGACCAGTTGTTCTTGGGATTCGATGCTGGTTTTAGCCATGGCGGTTCTTTCAAGTAGGTTGTACGAATAAAGGTTATCAGATTGGTAAGGGCAAATTCAGCAATCACAAGCACCCTATGACATTTTGAAACACTTTACCCACCTGAGCCCTCAGGCCTCAGGCGATACGCAGCGGCCTGCCGCCTCCCGCAACCATCGCGGCAGGCACAGCTGCATGCCGCGCATGCACGCCTTGCCCTAACTTGAAGACAGACACGGCCGCCACCAGGTCGTCCGCCTGGCCCTTCATGCTGTTGGCAGCCGCAGCCATCTCCTCGACCAGCGCGGCGTTCTGCTGGGTGGCATTGTCCATCTGGGTCACCGCTTCACCGATTTGGGACACACCGGAACTCTGCTCGTTATTCGCGGCGCTGATTTCCCCCACCAGGTCGGTCACCCGGCGGATGGAGCTGACCACCTCGCTCATGGTGGCACCGGCTTTATCCACCAGCGCCGTACCTTGCTCGACCCGCTCCACGCTGGTCGAGATCAATTGCTTGATTTCCTTGGCGGCCTCGGCACTGCGTCCGGCCAGGCTACGTACCTCACTGGCCACCACGGCAAAGCCTCGGCCTTGCTCGCCGGCGCGCGCCGCTTCAACCGCCGCATTCAGCGCCAGGATGTTGGTCTGAAACGCAATGCCATCGATCACACCAATGATGTCGCTGATCTTGCGCGAAGACTCGTTAATGCCCTGCATGGTCGTCACTACCTCGGCCACCACATCGCCGCCTTGCATCGCAACCTTGCTGGCGCTCACCGCCAGCTGGTTGGCCTGGCGGGCGCTGTCGGCATTCTGTTTCACAGTGGCGCCCAGCTGTTCCATGGAGGCGGCAGTTTCCTCCAGCGCGCTGGCCTGCTGTTCCGTGCGGGAGCTCAGGTCCTGGTTGCCCTGGGAAATCTGGGCGCTGGCAGCCGCCACGCTCTCAGAACTCTGGCGCACGCCGGCCACCAAGCGGACCAAACTCTCCTGCATGGTCTTCAGCTGGGCCATCAGGCTGCTGTTGTCGCCCTGCTGCAGCTGGATATGGATGCTGAGATCGCCCGACGCCACGCCCTGGGCCAGGGCGGCGGCCTCGCTAGGCTCAGCACCCAACTGGCGCAGGATGGAACGGGTGATCAACCAGCCGCACCCCGCCGCCAAAGCAACGCTGATCAAGCACGCCGCCCACAGCAGGTTGCGCGCATGAACATAGTCCGCCAAGGCTTCTTCGTACTGGCTGTTGTTCTGTGCCTCTTGGTAGTTGATGTTTTCGAGAATCGCATCCTGCCACTTCGTGATGGCGGGGTTGGCTTCTTTCAAGAGCAGTTCCTTGGCTTCATCGGCCTTGTTGGCCAGGCCGAGCTCCATCAACCGGGTGTTCAGGGGGCGGCCCTTGGCAGCCTGCTCCTCAATCTTGGCGCTCATGGCCTTGGCGGCATCGGTGTCGGGAAGACTCTGCAACGCAGCCCAGCTTTTATCGTAGCTGGCACGCGCCTGGGTAATTTTTTCTTTTTCGACGGCCATCTGGCCCTCGTCTTCCAGGATGATCAAAGTGCGGATCACCCGGGCCACCACATGTATCGCCTGAGACATGTCATTGTTCAAGCGAATCTTGTAGTTGTTGTCCTTCACCACGTCTTCCAGACTGGCCTGTACGCTGGCGAGCTTGTTCAAAGACAGGCCCGCCGACAGCAGCGACAAGAGGACAAGCAAACCAAAACCAAAGGTCAGACGGGTGCTGATTTTCAATTGGGACAACTGCATGCAAGGCTCCTTGGGGTGATTCAACAGGAAAGCCACAGCCACTTTGGCCTATGGAGTGACGATCGTAAGCTTTTGTAAATTTATTGCATGCAAATTCACCCTACGCAGATTGTTGCTTTCAACTGCTTTGGGGATAAAACAGCGCAGCACAGACCGCTGGAAAATTGCCAGCAGCGCACTACACTTCGCAAAAGAAGAGGCCCCCTATGCCAAATAGACCGCCGCAACGATTTTGGGAAGTTGACCTGCGCGTAGTGCTGCTGCAGTGGTGGAATGACATTGCCGCGTTCGCCATGACCACGCTGATGTTTTGCGCTCTGTCACTGCCCGTAGTCATACCCACGCTGATTTTGTGGTTCATGCTGGCCAACGACATCAGCTTCCAAGCCACGCCCTGAGCTGGGTACCCAAACTGCCTGATTAGCTACTTGCCTCAGAACGCAAGCACGCCCATGCCCCCCCGTTCGCCCTGAGCTGGTCGAAGGGCTTGCAGACTGAGCCCTTCGACAAGCTCAGGACAGGCCCTTCGACAAGCTCAGGACAGGCCCTTCGACAAGCTCAGGACAGGCTCCTTCGACAGGCTCAGGGCGAACGGTTGTGGTGGTGTGTCTGAGGCAAGTAACTAATCAGGCAAAACCGCCTCCAGCGCAGGAGATACCTGCGCAAGAAGCTATTCTTTTTATAGTGGCAGTGCGGCCTGCAACTGGTCGCGCGTCTGCTGGGCAGCACTGCGTGCGGCATCGGCGAAGTCGTCGCCGGACGATGCGTACAGCACGGCACGCGAAGAGTTGACGATGAGCGGGCCGTTGGCGGTCCAGCCGGCCCGCACCGTGGCATGGGCATCTCCGCCCTGCGCGCCCACGCCGGGCACCAGCAGCGGCACGGTGGGTGCCAAGGCGCGCACACGGGCGATTTCCGCCGGGTAGGTCGCGCCCACCACCAGGCCGAGCTGGCCGTTCAGGTTCCACGGGCCTTGGGCCAATTGGGCGATGTGCTCGTACAGCAGGGGCTGGCCGGGCACGCTGGCCAGGCGCTGGTTTTGCAGGTCGTCACCGCCGGGGTTGGAGGTGCGGCACAGCAGGAAAGCGCCCTTGCCGGGGTACTTCAGGTAGGGCTGGACCGAGTCGAAACCCATGAAGGGCGACAGGGTGACGGCGTCGGCCTGGTAGCGCTCAAATGCTTCGACAGCGTACTGCTCGGCAGTGGAGCCGATGTCGCCGCGCTTGGCGTCCAGGATGATGGGCACATGCGGCGCGACGCGGCGGATGTGCGCCACCACGCGCTCCAGCTGGTCTTCGGCGCGGTGCGCGGCAAAGTAGGCGATCTGGGGTTTGAAGGCGATGGCCAGGTCGGCCGTGGCGTCCACGATGCGGTTGCAAAAGTCGGCAATCTTGCTGGCATCACCGCGCAATGCGCCCGGAAAGCGGGCCGGATCGGGGTCGAGCCCCACGCAGAGCATGGAGGCATTGCGCTGCCCGGCGTTTTGGAGCATGTCTAGAAAGGTCATGCCCCGATTTTACGGGCCGGCGCTAGAACGTATTTACGCTGAAGCCGACATCGCCAGGCACAGGTCGGCCCAGGCCTTGGCCTTTTCAGCGGGGTTGCGCAACAAGGTGGCCGGCGCATAAGACACCACCACCGGCACCCCCTGGTAGCGGTGCACCCGGCCGCGCAGCTGCCCCAAAGGCGTGGCGTCGCGCAGCAGCAACTGGGCGGCAAACGGGCCCAAGGCCAGGATAAGCCGGGGCTGCAGCAGGCGCACATGGCGCTCCAGATGGGGCGCGTTGAAGACCAGCGGGTCGGCATCGGGCTGGTCCGCAAGCCGTGTTTTCAGCACGCTGGTCAGTTGGGCCGAGCGCAGCGGCGCCTGGGCACGGATACCTACCGCACGCAGCATGTTGTCGAGTAGCACGCCGGCATCGCCCACAAAGGGCGCGCTGGCGGGGTCGTCGCTGATGGCCAGCGCCTCGCCCAGCACCAACCAGTCGGGCGACGCGCCGGCAGCCGCACCCAGCGCGCGGCTGGCCTGGCACGCGCTCCAGCCGGCACGCAGGGCCGCCATGTCGGCATCACCCATATCGGCGCCAGACAAATCCAAGCCATTTTTGGCTTCGGCGCTTGTATTACCTGCGCGAGCAGCTATTAATTCAGGAGCATTTTGCATGGCCTCTGCCAGGCTGTGCATGCCGCTGCGGGCGGGTGCCGGTGCCTCAGGAGCGGGGGCAGGGGCGGCCACTGCTACGGGCGGTGCTGCCCGCGCCGGTGCCGTGGCAACCGACACTTCTGCAGCCGGCCACCAGACCGGCACCTGCATTTCGGCCAGCATGGCGCGCTGGCGGGCGTCCAGGTCCAGGCTCATAGCGGCAGACTCATCACCACCGCATGCTCGCGCTGACCCGGCCCGTTGGGGTAGTAGTCCTTGCGCAGGCCGACGCGGCTGAAGCCGAACTGGGTGTACACATGCAGTGCCCGCAGATTGCTGGCGCGCGCTTCCAGCCACAGCCACTGTGCGCCCTGGCCGCGCGACCACAGGGCCAGCGCGTCCAGCATCAAATGCGACCAGCCCTGGCGCAGGTAAGCCGGGGTCACGGTGATGTTCAGCAGATGCACCTCGTCAACGCCCTTCATGGCCACGAAGTAACCCAGCACGGTGGTGCCGGCCAGCAAAATTTGGCATTCATAGCCAGCGGCCAGCGTGTCTTTGAAATTGGCGAGCGACCAGGGGTGGGCATAGGCGGTCTGCTCTATGCGGACGATCTCGTCCAGCCACAGCGCGGTCAGCGGCTCGAAGCGGACCTCCGCTGGCTCCGGCGCTTGTGGCGATTGCAGCTGGGCGCTCATGGCGTTGCTGCCCCGGCGGCCGCCTTGGCGGCCATGCGTTCGTCGGTGGTCTGGGCCACTTTGTCACGGATATAGCGCGGCAGGGCCTGGTCGGCTGGCACCGCCTGGCCGGCGGCCAGCAAGGCCGGGGCCAGGCGCAGCATGGCGGCTGCGGCAGGCAGCACCGCGTAACGCGGGCCACTGGAAGGAGGAATGCGGTCGGCATACACAGCCAGTGCATTGCCAGCCAGCGCCCAGCCCTCTTCCTGCAGCACGGACTCGGGCCGCAGCAGCTGGAAGTCGGCGCGCTGCTGCCAGCGGCCTTGCGCGTAGGCATAGAAGCCGGTGTAGATCTCGTCCATGCGCGCGTCCAGCAGGGCCTGCACCTGCTGCACGCCGTGCTGTATGCGGGCCTCTTCGGCCACGGCCATCAGCGTGTCGATGGGCAGCACCGGCTTGCCGGCGCCAAACGCCAGGCCTTGCGCCACCGAGCAGGCGGTACGCAGACCGGTGAACGAGCCCGGGCCGCTGCCAAACGCGATGGCGTCCAGCTGGTCCAGCCGCAGCCCGGCCTGGGCCAGCAGCGCCAGGATGGCCGGGATCAGCGTGGTCGATGCCTGGGCGCCGCCCGCGCCGCTGTGCAGCCACACCTCTGCGCCATCGCCCACGGCGATGGAAAGGGTGTCGGTGCTGGTGTCAAAGGCAAGAAGCGGCATGGGCAATAAGTTACACAAGAAATGGGGGTGTGGCGCAGGATTATCCTGCGCAAGCTGCTACTATTTCTATAGCTATTTGATAAATGTCTGCAGATCGGAACCATGGCTATTTTCACCCCTATTAAAGCAGCGCTGACGGCCCTGGCCTGCAGCACGCTGCTACTGGCCTTGCCCAGCCAGGCGCAGCGCCTGCCGCCCGACATCGCCACAGCCCTGGCACGCGCCAAGGTGCCGGCGGATGCCGTCAGCCTGCTGGTGCAGGCCGCCGACGGCAATGCCCGGCCGCGCCTGAGCCACCGGGCCGAGGTGTCTGTGAACCCGGCGTCGGTGATGAAGCTGGTCACCACCTTTGCCGCGCTGGACCTGCTGGGCCCCGACTACACCTGGAAGACCCGCTTCTACGCCGATGGCCCGGTGCGCGACGGCGTGCTGTACGGCAACCTCTACATCCGTGGCGGTGGCGACCCCAAGCTGGTGCTGGAGCGCATCACCGCCATGTTCCAGGCCCTGCAAGCACGCGGCGTGCAAAAGGTGCGCGGCGACATCGTGCTGGACCACGGCTTCTTTGAGCCGGTGGCGCGCGACCCGGCGGCCTTTGACGGCCAGGCCCTCAGCCCCTACAACGCCACGCCGGACGGCCTGCTGGTCAACTTCAAGTCGCTGATCCTGGGCTTCACGCCCGAACCCGGCAGCCGCACCGCCCAGGTGCGCAGCGAGCCCCCGATGGCCGGCGTGGCCATAGACGCGCAGGTGCCGCTGGACAGCCAGGCCTGCGGCGACTGGCGAGGCGGGCTGCAGGCGGACTTTTCCGACCCCAACCAGGTGCGCTTTCTGGGCAGTTACCCGGTGCGCTGCGGCGAACGCAGCTGGCCCGTGGCCTATAGCGACCCGGCCAGCTTTGCCCGCCGGGTGCTGCAGGCGATGTACCTGGGTGCGGGCGGCGCACTGGACGGCATGGTGCGCGACGGCCGCACACCGGCCACCGCCGAGTGGCTGATGGACGCACCGTCTCAGCCGCTGGGTGAGCTGATCGCCGACGTCAACAAATTCAGCAATAACGTGATGGCGCAGCAGGTCTTTCTGACCCTGGGCGCGCACGACGGCCAGCCCGGCAGCTTTGCGGCCTCCCGCGCCGTCATCGCGGCCTGGTGGCCACGCGCCATCGGCAGCGAGGTGTCCGTGCCCACGTTGGAAAACGGCTCCGGCCTGAGCCGCGACGAACGCACCAGCGCCCGCGCGCTGGGCCAGCTGCTGCGCCGCGCGGCCAGCCACCCGAATGGCGCGGTGCTGGCCCAGTCCCTGTCCATCGCCGGGGTGGACGGCACCACGCTGCGCATGCGCGATCGCGGCCTGGCCCCCGAAGCCATGGGCCGCGCCCAGCTGAAAACCGGCACGCTGGACGGCGTCGCCTCGGTGGCCGGCTATGCCACCGGGCGCAGCGGCAAGCGCTATGTGGTGGTGGGCATCGTCAACCACGCCAACGCAGCTGCCGCCCGGCCGGCACTGGATGCACTTATCGAATGGGCGGTAAAGGAGGAATAAATCACACATGGGCACCCGACTTATCCGTACTAACCCTTTGCGATGTTTGAAGCGACCCGCGTAACATTCAGCACAAACGAACGACCGTTCTTTTTTACTACAGGAGCCCCCCAATGCATTGGAATTCCACAAAACTCGCCGCCCTGACCGCGGCCTTGCTCTTGTCCGCTTGCGGCGGCGGCGGCAGTGAAACCAGCACCAAAGTCACGTTCACATCTTTGGTGTCATTTGGCGACAGTCTGAGCGATGTGGGCACCTACAAGGTGGGCACGATTGCAGCCGTAGGCGGCGGCAAGTTCACGGTCAACAACAGTACCTCCACCTCGCCCCAGAACTGGACCGAATTCCTGGCTGGCCAACTGAACCTGAGCGCGCCGTGCGCAGCAGAAACCGGCATATTGCCCAACGCAGCCATGGTGTCCGCAGGCATTGTCTCGGTCGCCGTTACCGAACACACCAGCTGCACCAACTACGCCCAGGGCAGCGCCCGCGTGACATCGACGTTTGCCCCCGGCAGCGTGGCATTGCAAAGCCTGAGCACTGCGGAAAATCTGGGCCTGATGGCAGTACCGGTCAAGACCCAGATCGCCAACCATTTGTCGCGCGTCACACAGTTCTCTGGCACTGAGCTTGTCACCGTGCTGGCCGGCGCCAATGATGCCTTCATGCACCTGAATGCGGTCTCGGCCGTCACCACCTTGCTGACCACCGACACCACGACCACCCGCACCGCCGCCTATGGAGCAGCTGTCGCTGCGGGCTGGTCTCCCACCCTCCAAGGCCAGATCATCGGTGGCACGCCCGCCGCGACCCTGGCAGCAGCAGCCCCTGCAGCCGCTGTCACCGGCATGGCCACTGCGGCAACGGAGCTGGCGGGTTATGTCAAGAACTCGATAGTCGGCAAGGGTGCCAAGTACGTCGTCGTCGTCACTGTGCCCAACATCGTGCAAACCCCCAGAGGCCAAAGCCTGAGCGCCTCGGCCCAAACCCTGTTGGGCACCATGGTCACGACCTATAACAGCACGCTCACAGCCGCTTTGCCCACCAGCGTGGTGCAGGCGGACGCCTATGCACAAGGTATGGACCAGTACGCCAACCCTGCGCAATACGGCTTGACCAATGTGACCACCTCGGTCTGCTCCGCAACGGGCAACATCCTGGCTGGTTTGTCCCTGGTCTGCAACTCCAGCAACCTGGTTTCGGGTACAGATTTCAACACCTACCAGTTTGCCGACGACGTGCACCCCACGGTCGCTGGCTACAGGCTGTTGAACCGTTTCGTCGCCCTGAAATTGGCCGCCGCTGGCTGGCTGTAATCCGTCTAGACACAAGGACACCCCCATGAAATTCCAAACCACCTGCCTGGCTGCGACCCTGTTGCTGATGGCCGGCGCAGCCCAAGCCCAAACCGCAGGTACCTGGATGGTGCGCGGCGGCATTACCAACATCACGCCGGCCGTGGACAGCGGTGATCTGTCGGCTTCTAGCCTGCCCCATACCAAGATCGATTCGAATGGCAATACCCAGCTGGGTGGCGGCATTACCTACATGGTGGACGACCACTGGGCCGTGGATCTGCCTCTGGCGACACCGTTCACACACAACCTGTATGGCGCTGGCGCCATTTCCGGCGCCGGCAAGATCGCTGAAACCAAGGCTCTGCCCATATCTTTGTTTGGCCAGTACCACTTTGGCGAAGCCAACGCACAGTTCCGTCCCTATGTGGGCGCCGGCCCCACCTATGCCAAGTTCTACAAGGAAAAGGGTACGGCCGTGCTGACCGCCATCACCGGTGGCTCATCCAGCACCCCCACGACCTTGTCGCTGGAGTCCAGGCTGGGACTGACCGTACAGGTGGGCGGCACGGTAACGTTGAATGAACGCTGGTTCATCGACGGAATGATTGCCAAGACCTTCGTGAAGACCCGTGGCACGCTGTCTACCGGCCAGACCATCGACGTTACGCTGAACCCGGTGACCGTTGCAGTCGCCGTCGGCTACAAGTTCTAAATAGCTTCGGCCCAACAAAAAGCCGACCCAAGGGTCGGCTTTTTTACGTCTGGATATTGCTGCAGCCTTACCAGCGCGCGTGTACCTTGCCGTACGCGTACACGCCGAACAGGCGCTGCACCGCAGGGGTCACGTAAAGGCGGTCGGCGAACATGTACAAATCGTAGGTCGTGCCAGACGAATTGGCCGTGATAGCTGCAATCGTGGAGGTTGTGCACAAAGACGAATTAACCTGGCCCGTGCCGGTGCCGATGCCCGCACCCGAATCTGTCGAAGTACACGCCAGATCGGTGCTATTGGTCAGACCATACGAGGAAGGGGTAGCCTGCACCAGGTTGAAGTAATAGGCAGCATCCACGTACAACACGGTGTCACCCAGGTCCACGATGGACACCAGCATGGCCTCGTTGAAGGCACTGCTGGCGCTCTTCAACAAGCTGTTCTGACCAATCGCCGTGGCCCAGGGGCTGACGCCCAGGTTGTAAGGGCCGACCACCACCACGTGCTTGCCGCCAGCGTTCACCAATCGCCGCACTTGCGCGCCCAGGTCTTTGCCGTACTGTTTGGCATTGGCCAGCATCGTGTCGGAGGTTTCGGTATTGGCTGTCACAGCCGCCATCTCCACCACCAGGTCGCTGATGCCTCCATTGACTACCACCACATCGTTAGCGCTGAGGGTGTTGCTGGCCAGAAAGCTGTCGATCTGCTGCGTCACCGTCAAAGTGCTGGTGCTGCCCGCTGCGTCCGTCGTAGCGCTGATGCGGGCATTGCCCTGTGCATATACCAACGATGTATTCAAAGTCTGGCCATAGCTGGAGGCGAATTGCGCCAACCAGGTATTGATGGCCGAGTCGTTCACCGTATAGCTGGCACCCGACTTGACCACGCTGAACGCGTCACCAAAGCCAATGATGCGCGACGGCGTGAGTTGCGACTCCACCGTGCTGGAACCGCAGGCGGTCAGCAGGGTTGCTGAGGCACATGCCAGCCACACAAAGGCCCGGCGCAAACTAGAAATAGCCATGAGGACTCCAAAAATCAATCAGGTAGTTTAACGAGGCACGGGTAACGGAGCGTAAAGACATGTCAAGCCGCAGATGCGCGCTGCAAACGATCGCGTACACCTTCCCATTCCGGGGTGTCCGGCGGGGTTTCTATCCAGATCAGCCGCACGCCTTGGCCATCGAAATTGCGCAGCGCTGCGAACAGCTCCTGGGCTGCCGCAGCCGCGTCGTCCGGCATGGCGCGCAGCAGGGCCTGGCGCGAATGGTTGTGCAGTGCGCTGCGTGCATACACGCCAATTGAGCCGGGCACGCCGTCCTGCACCTGGCCCAGCAGGTCCAGCGCGGTTTGCAGCACCTTGGTGTCCATCAGCCGCACCTTGGCGCTGGGCGCGTAATGGGCCTCCAGCGTGCCCGACGCGCGCGGATCGGGCGCGGCCAGGTCTTCCTTGGAACGCAGCGGCTGGCCGCAAGCCTGCTCGATCTGGTCGCGGCTGATGCTGCCGGGGCGCAGCAGTACCGGCACGCCACGGGTGCAGTCCACGATGGTGGACTCGATCCCCATGGTGCAGGGCCCGCCGTCCAGCACCAGCAGGCCATCATCAAACTCGGACTGCACATGGGCTGCCGTGGTCGGGCTCACGCGGCCAAACTTGTTGGCGCTAGGTGCCGCCACACCGGCCACACCCAGGGCCGCAGCGGCGCGCAACACTGCTTGCGCCACCGGGTGCGAAGGGCAACGCAGGCCGATCGAATCCTGCCCGCCCGCCGCTGCCGCACCCACGCCATCCCGGCGCGGCAGGATCAGCGTCAGCGGGCCAGGCCAGAACGCCTCCATCAACTGCTGGGCGAATGCTGGCACCTGGCTGGCGAAATGCGCCACGCCAGGGCCGTCGGGCGCTATGTGCACGATCAGCGGGTGGTCGCTGGGCCGGCCCTTGGCAGCGAATATCTTGGCTACCGCAGCGTCATTGGATGCGTCCGCAGCCAGCCCGTACACCGTTTCAGTGGGCAGGCCCAGTAGCTCGCCTCCAGCCAGCGCCTGCGCGGCTTGCTGGACCGCTGCCGGGTCACGACCGTCCAACAGCATGCTCAAAATGCCTCTATGCCCAGCAGCGCCGCTGCCTGCAAGGCGGTGGCGCGCACAGCCTCCACCGAAGCGCCGGTAATCGTCAGGTGGCCCATCTTGCGGCCGGGCTTGGCGCCAGACTTGCCGTACAGGTGCAGATGTGCACCGGGCAGGGCCAGCACGTCGGCCCAAGGCGGCGTGGCAGCTCTTTCAGAGCGCACAAACCACAGGTCGCCCAGCAGGTTCAGCATCAGCGCCGGGCTGTGCTGGCGCGGCTGCACCAGGGGCAGGCCGGCAAGCGTGCGCACTTGGAGCTCGAACTGCGACACATCGCAGCAGTCCATGCTGGCGTGGCCGCTGTTGTGCGGGCGCGGCGCGATCTCGTTGACCACCAGGCTGCCGTCGTCCAGCACGAAGAACTCCACGCACAGCACGCCCACGTAATTCAGCTCGTTTGCTATTGATTTCGCAGCTGCCAGCGCATGTTCTTCCTGCGCTGCAGGCATATTTCCCTCATAAACCTCGGTGACGGCCAGAATGCCGTCACGGTGCAGATTGCGCTGCACCGGCAGGTGGACCATCTGGCCGTCGGCACCACGCGCGACGATGACCGAGCACTCGGCGGCCAGCGGCAGCATCTTCTCCAGCACGCAGGGCACGCCCTTCAGGTCCAGCCAGGCCTGGGCCAACTCGGCATAGGTCGCCACGCGGACCTGGCCTTTGCCGTCGTAGCCCATGCGGGCGGTCTTCAATATGCCGGGCAGCAGGTCGTCTGTCACGGCGGCCAGTTGCGCCGCAGTTTCAATCACCGCATAGGGTGCGCAGGGCACGCCGCAGGCCACAAAGTGGGCTTTCTCCTGCGCACGGTCCTGGGCAATGGCGACGGACGCGGCTGCGGGCGACACGGTGGTGTACACCGCCAGGCGGGCCAGGGCCGGCGCCGGCACGTTCTCGAACTCGGTGGTGATGGCGTCGCAGGTCTCGGCCAACTGGCCCAGGCCGGGGGCGTCCATGTAGTCGGTGGCGATGTGGTGGTGGCTCACGCGGCCAGCGGGGCTGTTGGCATCGGGGTCCAGCACGGCGGTGAAATAACCCATGCGTTGGGCCGCGTGGATGAACATGCGGCCCAGCTGGCCGCCGCCCATCACGCCCAGCGTGGCACCGGGTAGTAAGACCTGGCTCATAGGGCGTGGGGCGCGGGTGGCAGGGTCATATTGCGCGCCACTTCGGTCTGGGCGGCACGGAAGGCCTCCAGCTGGGTGCGCAGCGCGGGGTTCTCGTTAGCCAACAGGGCTACGGCGAACAGCGCCGCGTTGGCTGCACCGGCCGTGCCAATAGCGAACGTAGCCACGGGGATGCCCTTGGGCATCTGCACGATGCTGTGCAGCGAATCCACGCCCTGCAGATGGCGGCTGGCCACCGGCACACCCAGCACCGGCACCGTGGTCTTGGCGGCCAGCATGCCGGGCAAGTGGGCGGCGCCGCCGGCGCCTGCGATGATGGCTTTCATGCCCCGGCCAGCGGCGGCCTCGGCGTAAGCAAACATATCATCGGGCATGCGGTGGGCGGAAACCACTTTCGCCTCGAAGGTGATACCAAACTGTTGGAGAATCTGCACCGCGTGCTGCATGGTGTCCCAGTCGGAGCTGGACCCCATCACCACACCAATTTGAATAGAGTTCATAAGTTGTTACACACCCCCAGGCTCCAGTGCTTTGCACTTTCCGCCACCCCCCTTGCAGGGGGCAACACCTGCAGCCTGGCTGAGCCAGTTCTGCGGTGTTTCTGGACGGGATGCGTTCTGACTGGATGTTGGGTGGTGGGTTGTTGCCGTGTTGATTAGCCCTTAATTTTACTTTTTGCCTTCGAGCACCCCCACAAATGATCAACGTTACCGTCGAAAACTTTGAAACCGAGGTCATTGCCGCCTCCATGACCACGCCGGTACTGGTGGACTTTTGGGCGCCCTGGTGCGGCCCCTGCAAGGTCATCGGCCCGCTACTGGAAAAGGTCGAAGCTGAATACGGCGGTCGCTTCAAGCTGGCCAAGATCGACTCCGACCAAGAGCAACAACTGGCCGCCGCCTTTGGCATCCGCAGCATCCCAACCTGCATCCTGGTGATCAACGGCCAGCCGGTGGACGGCTTCCAGGGCGCAATTCCCGAAGGCCAGCTCAAGGAATTCCTGGACAAACACGTGCCCGAAGGCGAGCCGCTGGACGCCGAACCCACGGAAGCGGAGCAAGCCCAGGCCCTGCTCGAATCCGGCGACACCGACGCCGCCCTGCACAAGTTACATGAAGCCCTGGCCCTTGACCCGGCCAACGACGACGCCCGCTATGACTACGTGCGCCTGCTGGTTGAAACCGGCAACCTGGAAGAAGCCGAGGCCGCACTGCAGCCCACGCTGAAATACATACCGCTGCAGCTGCGCTTTGAAGCCTTGGCGCAATGGATAGCCGCTCTCAATTTCGCAGCTAGTGACGCAGCACAGGCAAGCGGCATAGCCGGTTTTGACGCCCAAATCACCGCCAACAAACGCGACTTTGATGCCCGCTTCGCCAAGTCCCAGGTCCTGATGGCCCTGGGCGACTGGACCGCTGCCATGGACGAGCTGCTGGAGATCATCATGCGCGACAAGAAATGGAACGACGAAGCCCCCCGCAAGCTCTTCGTCGCCATCCTGGAGCTGCTGACCCCGCCCAAGCCCAAGGCCAGCGCCGATGCGGGCACCAAGAGCGCCGGTGGCATCGAGATCTCGGGCAAGTCCGTCACCGAGCAAGACCCCCAGGCCCAACTGGTATCCACCTACCGTCGTCGCCTCAGCATGATGCTGAACTAGGCTTCCGCAGCCCCCCGCTTACACCAGGCGTAATAGCCTGCCCGTGTCACCTGGTAGTACTGGCACATCAGTTGCACGGAATAGGTGTCCCGGTTTGCCCCGATAAAACGGAAAACTTCGGCTTTGGATCGAAAGCAAACCGGATGGCTTTTTTTAGCAGTTCATGCTCCTGTTGCAGGCGTTTGAACTGCTGCTCCACGGCGCACAGGCGCTGCAGCTCCACCACCGTATTCGCATCCACGGCAGCAGGCGGGCCGACCAGCTCGCCGTCGCGCACCTGCTTGCGCCATTTGGACAGCATAAACGGGTGAATACCTAACGTGGCCGCCACGTCCTTGATGCGCACACCGCTTTGCTGGCTCATCTGCACCGCCTGCAGCTTAAATTCAGCGCCGTAGCGGTGCACTTTCTGGGGCCCGGGCGTGGCCATTACACGGCTCCGGGTACAGGCCGGGTGACCTGGAAGCTGGCGTCATGGGCCTGGCGCTGCAAGGCGGGCAGGATCTCGGCCCAGGCGGCCCACACGCTGGGGTAGACCGGCGGGCACTGGGTCTTGATGGCCGCGTGCAGCTTGGGCAGCTGGTGCCAGGGCACCATGGGCAGGCTGTGGTGCTCGATGTGGAAGTTCATATTGCAGTACAGCCACTGGAACACCGGGTTCGTCACAAAGGTGCGGGTGTTCAGCCGGTGGTCGTACACGTCTTCGGCCAGGCCGGTGTGCTGGGTGGCGTTGAAAAACTGGGCAAAGAAGCCGCCGTAAAAGCGCGGCAACACGACATACATCGCCGGCAGGATGCTCTGGCTGTAAATGCAGGCGGCGATCACGGCGGCAAACACCAGCATGAAGATGCGCGCCGAGCGGATGACCTTGCTGCGCTCACTGCTCGGGATGAAATGCTCGCCGTCCGGGCTGATGCGGCCTACCGACTGCAAGGCAATGTCGCGCAGCAGCAGCACGCCGGACTTCAAGAAGAAGAAATCCAGCAGCGCATACAGCCGGTTGGCCGGGCGCGGAAAAGCGATTTCCGGGTCCTTGCCCACGATGATGGTGTGCGTGTGGTGGCGCGTGTGGCTCCAGCGCCAGTAGTGGCCCTCGTGCAGGGTCATGAAGGCGTTGAGGTGGTAGAGCGCCTCGTTCAGCCAGCGGGTTTTGAAGGGCGTGCCGTGCGACAACTCATGCGCCCGGTGGTCGCTGGTGGAATACAGCACGCCGTAGACCAGGAAGCAGGGCACGGCCCACCAGGTGCCCCAGGTAAAGAAGCCCGCCACGCCGCTGGCCACCAGCAGTGCGATCCACAGGCCGTAGTTCCACAGCGACTCTGTGTCAGAGCGTTTCATGAGCTGTTTCAAAAGCTTGCGGTCGATTTGCGGCGTAAACCAGCGGGCGCTGACTTCGGACTCGAATTCCTCCCGGCGCAAGTCGCCGGTGGGGGCCTGGTCGTCCCGCAGGGCGTAGCGGGAATAAGTGGGTTTTGGCATGGTTTTTTGTCTCCGTTTTGGCGTGACTGGATGCTACGAGGCCACACTCTTTTTGGGTACTACTGGCGCCGTTTCTGCCCCATAATGTGTCAAACCAACACCCATTTTTGACACAAACATGTCAAGCAAAAATCCTTCCCGCCGCCCCACCATGGACGACGTGGCCCGCCACTGCGGGCACAGCCGTTCCACCGTGGACCGGGTGCTGAATGGCCGCAGCAATGTGCGCGAAGACACGGCCCAGCGCATCCGCGCCTCCGCCGAAGCCCTGGGCTTTTACGCGGCGGGTGTCATCACCGAGCGCCTGCGCGATGTGCGCCCGCGCCTCACGCTGGGGTTTTTGCTGCAGCTGCCCAACGCGGTGTTTTACCGGGGCCTGGCCGCCGCGCTCACCCAGGCCACGCAAGACTGCCCCACGCTGCGCGGCCGCGCGGTGGTGGAGTACCTGAAGGACCAAACCCCCGAATGTGTGGCCGAGCACCTGGCCGACCTGGGCCAGCGGGTGGATGCCATCGCGGTGGTCACAGCCGACCACGCGCTGGTCAACAACGCCATCGAGGCCTTGCACCAGCGCCAGGTGCCGGTGTTCGGGCTGATTTCTGATTTGAGCTCGCCCTTGCGCGCAGGCTACGCCGGGCTGGACAACCGCCGGGTGGGGCGCACGGCGGCCTGGCTGATTTCGGAGCTGGCGCACGCACCCGGCCCGGTGGCGATTTTTGTGGGCAGCCACCGCTTCCAGTGCCAGGAGCTGAGCGAGATCAGCCTGCGCTCGTACATGCGCGAGCACGCGCCCGACTTTGACCTGCTGGAGACCATTTCCACGCTGGAAAGCGATGCCTATGGCGAGGAACGCACCCACGAGCTGCTGGACAGCCACCCCGACCTGGTGGGTTTCTACATGGGCGGCAGCGGCATTGAAGGCGTGCTCAAAGCGCTGGAACAGCGCCGCCAGCGCAACCGAGCTGGCCAGCGGCTGGTGGGCATAGGCACCGAGCTCACGCCCGTGACACGCGCCGGGCTGATCCACCGGCACTTCGCCGCCGTGCTGTCGCACCCCCTGCCCCAGCTCTGCCGCGAACTGGTGGCCCAGATGGCCGAGGCGGTGGTGCAACCGACAGCAGGCATACGGCAGGTGCTGGTGCCGATGGACATCCACCTGCCCGAAAGCGTGTGAGCCAGCGGGCTTTGCTATCGTATTTAACTCTCTTTTTGATAGCTGCTGGCGCTCGTGTTTACTGCGCTATCGGCCAATTTAATGCCTGAAAAATAGCCTGAAAATTCAAATTCAGGCCACCTCCGCCACCAGCCAGGCCACCACCGCCTCCAGCAGCTCTGGCCCACGCGCCGGGTCGAAGTCGCGCGGGTCCGGGCCCACCACGCCCCACAGGGGGTGGCCTTGCACATGGCGCTGCGGGCCCCAGCCGTCTTCTTCGATGTTGCCGGTGCGCACGGGCTTGGGCGGCAGCTGGGCTATGTCCACCCGCTCTGGCCACAGGGCGTGCAGCAGCGTGGTCTCGAACGGGCCGGCGTGGTCGGGGGCGATGGGTGGCTGGGGCAGCATATTGATGGACAGCGCCTGCACCTGCAGCGTGTGGCCTTCGGCCTGCCAGTCTTGGGCCAGCTGGCGCACCATGGCGATCTGCTCGTCGGCAAAGTGCCCGGTGAACAGCACCGCCTGGGCCACGCCAAACACCTCCAGCCGGGCCAGGGTTTTACGCAGCTGGGCGACGATCTCGGAGCCGGTTTCCATCATCACCGTCCACGGGTAGATGCCGTGGCCGCCGCCGGTGCCGTAGTGCAGCGTGGGGTAGACCAGGCCGCCGCTGCGCTGGGCGGCGCGCAGGCACACGCCGTGGGCGGTCAGCGCGTCCAGCCCCACCGGCAAATGCTCGCAGTGCCATTCGATGGTGCCCAGCGGCAGGTAGACGCGGGAGGCGCGGGCCAGCTCGGCGCGGATTTCATGCGGCCGCAACAGCTCCAGTTGGTGCGCTTGTAGCAAGGTGCTCATTGGTAGTAGTTCCGAATCCAAAGGTGTTCACCCAGCTTTTCCAACAGCTCGGCAGGGAAGGCCTGGCCATCGGAATACACCAGGTTCATATCCACCTCGGCACGGGTTTGCATGCCCGGGATGAGCGTGGACACCTGCCGGGAATCCAGCACGTAGCGCATGGCCGCCTCGGCCAGCGTGGGGTAGTAGGGGGCGCACAACTTTTTGAGTCGCTTCACCCGCTCCAAGGTCTCGGCAAACCGGCCCTCGCGGAACATGGTGTGCGGCACCGAGCCGGGGGCCCAGCGGGCGTAGGTGTCGGCCGTCCAATGGCCTACCAATGCGCCGGAATCCAGCGGCACCCGGGCGATGAACGCCGTCGATGTCTGCTCGCCTGCCGGAAACAGGCCGTGGCGCGGGCGCTGCTCGAACAGGTTGTAGACCACCTGGATGGAGTCCACCAGGCCAAAACGGGCCAGGTCTATGCCCTCGTCGGGCCGGAAGTCGCGCAGGGAGACGCCGATTTTGTCGATCTTGCCCTCGGCGCGCAGGCGGTTCAGGGTCTCCAGCCAGTCCAGCGCGTACAGGCCGTCGCCCATCCAGCTGTGCAGCTGCAGCAGGTCCAGCCGCTCCACGCCCAGGCGCTCCAGCGACTTTTCGACGCTGTCGCGCAGATACCAGTCGGGGTAGCGGCCGCGCATGGCCGGGTGGTCGTCGTTTGCGTTAGGCCACTGGATGGGTTGCACCTTGGTGGCAACATAGATTTTGTCGCCCTGCCAGGCCCGCAGCGCCCGGCCAATCACCTCCTCGCTATGGCCTTTGCCGTACAGCTCGGCGGTATCGACGAAGTTGATGCCTTTGTCAAAGGCGTACAACAAGGTGTCGATAGAGCGCATATCGTCTACCGCGCCCCAGTCGCCACCGATCTGCCAGGCCCCAAAGGCCACCTCACTCACCTTCCAGCCGGTGCGGCCAAAGTCGCGGTATCGCATACAGGCCCTGCTTTACTTGGCGTATTTGGCCAGGTTGGCAGGCGTAACCAGCTCAAACGGGATGTTCACAAAGCGGTCCACCGGCTGCTTCTTGATCAGCTTGATGGCGGCTTCAAGCGAGCCCCGGCCCTGGCCTGCGGCGTTCTGGAACACGGTGACTTTCAGGTCGCCGGCCTTCATCGAAGCCAGGGCATCGGGCGTAGCGTCGATACCGGCCACCATGAAGTCGGGGGTCCAGCGCTTGGCGGCTTTCAGGGCCTGCACCGCACCGATCGCCATTTCGTCGTTGTTGGCGATGATGGCGTCAAACTTCAGTCCGGCGGTGATCCAGTTCGACACGATGTCCGTGCCCTTGGTGCGCAGCCAGGTGCCTTCGCGTTTGTCCAGAATCTTGATGCCCGCGCATTCCTTCGTGGCCAGCACTTCCTCGATGTCCTTGGTGCGGGTGCGTGCAGCTTCGTTGGACAGCTCGCCCATCAGCACCACGATATTGCCCTTGCCCTTCATCACGCGGCAGACTTCCTGGGTTTGCAGTGTGCCCGAGACTTTTTCGTCCGAGGCCACAAAGGCCACGTTCTTCGGCAGCTTCTCGAAGTCCACCGGCTTACGGTTCACATAGACCAGAGGGATGCCGGCCTCGGTCACCATCTTGGTGATCTTGGTGGTGGCATCGGTATCCACCGGGTTGACGATGATGGCCTCTACCTTCTGGGTGATGAAGTTCTGGATCTGGTTGAGCTGCTTGCTCACGTCGTTCTCCGCCGACTCCATCTGCACATTGGCCCCGACGGTTTTCGCCTGCGCCAGCAGGGCGTCGGACATGTAGGCCAGGAAGGTTTCCTGGTTAGCCATGGCCAGGCCGATCTTCTGGGCATGCGCGGCAAAAGGGGTCAACACAGAGGCGGTGACGGCGGCGGCGATAAAGAGCTTTTTCATTTTGAAAATTTCCTAGTGGTGGGTATAGGGTTTATCGGAACGCCGCTACTTTAAACACCAATTTGAATAAATTTTCTAAGTAGTTACTCCTAGAGAAATTAATTTCTTTGATTTATTCAACAATAAAAAATGCCGCCAAAGTTAGTTACCTGGCGACCTGCACAGGCATTCAAAACCTCCAATTTCATTGGTGAAACACCTTATTTCAGCGAGGAAAATCGACCTACTCCTCGGCGCACCGCATACATTATCCGGACGCCTGTAGATAATAAAAATTATCAAAAGTTAGTTAATTGACACTTAAACCTAACCGTCGCCATCCAATCAAGATGTCGATTAATCCAGAAAATAAAAATTAGCAGCCAGCGCACACTTGGCAATCGCGAGATTGGAAGAAAATTAGCCACGCAGCACTGCGCAGGCGACTGCAAGCCAAAGGCGTAACGCCACGCTGTAGTTACAAAGGAAAAGTGCCTGCATCGCAGGCATGAACTGCGCTAGAAGCTATTGATTTTGTAGCAAACGCCTTGCGGCCAACGCGGACCGCCAACAGGCTTATGCAGCCCGCGCCAATAGGCTGCGGTGCCCTTCGGTCGCCAGCACTTGTGGCGCATTCAGGCTGCGGATGGAAATCGAGGTGTCCTGCGGGATGCCGCCCGACAGCTGCAGCGCCATGTAACGGCCACAGCAGACGCGCAAGAAGGACGCAAAGTTGTCCACCGCGCCGCGCTCGGCCACCAGCTCGTCATACAGCTTGGCGCAGAGCTGGGGCACGCCCATGCCGTCGCGCTGGGCGATCTCGGCCAGCACCTGCCAGAACAGATTTTCCAGCTTGATGCTGGTCGCCACGCCATGCAGGCGCACGGAGCGGGCGCGGCTGTCGTACAGATGCGGATCGGCGCTGATGAAAACTTGGCACATGGTGATTACCCCTGGAACGGCCTCCATCATCGGAGGCCGCAGGGCTGCGGTCAATGGCGGATTACAAGCTGATGCGCGTGCCCAGCAGGGCCAGAAACTGCGCAATCCAGGCCGGGTGCGCCGGCCAGGCGGGGGCGGACACCAGGTTGCCGTCCGTCACCGCCGCGTCAATCGCAATCTCGGCATAGGTGCCGCCCGCAATCTCCACCTCGGCCCGGCAGGCCGGGTAGGCCGAGCAGGTGCGGCCCTTGAGCACGCCGGCACCGGCCAGCAACTGCGCGCCGTGGCACACCGCTGCCACGGGCTTGTTGGCTTCAAAGAAATGCTTCACCGCCGAGATCACCGCCGGGTAGGTGCGCAGGTACTCGGGGCCACGGCCGCCGGGGATCACCAATGCGTCGTAGCTGGCCACGTCCAGGCCGGCGAAGGTGGCGTTCAGAGTGAAGTTGTGGCCGGGCTTTTCGCTATAGGTCTGCGCGCCTTCAAAGTCGTGGATCGCCGTCTTGATCGCGTCGCCGGCCTTCTTGTCTGGGCACACCGCATGGACCGTGTGGCCGACGGCCAGCAGCGCCTGGAACGGCACCATGGTTTCGTAGTCTTCGCAGTAGTCGCCGCAAATCATCAGAATCTTTTTCGCTGCCATGGATGTCTCCTCAAGGGTGGTTGGGAGTCCATTGTTGGGCGATGCGCGCGGCGGCGGGTGTTAGCCGGCTACTACATGGGTGACGGGGTGTGACAGGGTGTGACGGGGTGTATCGGGGTGATGCAGGCTGCCTTTTGTGCGCCGCCCCATTCAGCGTCGCCCTAAGCGCACGGCAATCCCGTGTTCAATGCATGAAGTTTGATTTTTCCATTCCTGTAGCGGGCATCGGTCGCGTGCATGAGAGGCTAGCGCCCTGCTCTTGCTTCCGGCTCCTGGGCCCACGGCGCCTGCGCAAAATGGTGGGCCAGGAACTCGATGAGCGCCTGCACCCGCGCGGGCCGTGCCCGGCCCGGGGGGGTGACGATGTGCAGGGCGATCGGGGGCACCTGCCAGTCGTCCAGTGCCGTCTCTAGCAGCCCCGACTGCAGGTCGTGCCAGGCCAGGAACTCGGGCTGCAGTGCCAGGCCCAAGCCGGCGTGCAGCGCGGGGATCAGGCCTTCGGCGTTGTTGGCGCGCAGCGTGGCTGGGACCACCTGTGAAAACTCGCCCAACCGCGCGTGCTGAAAGCGCCAGGCCTCGCCGGTGCGGGTGTGCACATAGCGCAGCGCCCGGTGTGTGGCCAGATCGCGCGGATGGCTGGGGCGGCCATGTTGCGCGAAGTACGCAGGCGCGCCCACCAGCAGCAGGCGCACGGTGCACAGGCGGCGCGCCAGCAGGCTGGAGTCGGGCAGGTTCGAGATGCGCAGCGCCACGTCAAACCCGTCGGCCACCATGTCGATCAGCTCGTCGCTGAAATGCAGGTCCGGGGCCACGTCGGGGTGCAGGGCCATGAACGCAGGCAGAGCAGGCGCCAGGTGCGACACACCAAACGACATGGGCGCTGCAATGCGGATAGGGCCACGCAGGTTTTTGGACTGCTCGGTAACTTCTGCCTCCACGGCTTCACCTTCGCTGAGGATGCGGGCCGCGCGCTCCAGCGAGGCCTGGCCGCTGGCGGTGAGCGACATGCGCCGCGAGGTGCGGTGGAACAAGGTGGTTTTGAGCCGGCCCTCCAGACGCGTCAGCGCCTTGGACACGGTGGGTTGCGAGATGCCCAGCTCGGCCGCCGCCTTGGCGAAAGAGCCGGTTTCGGCCACCTTGGCAAAGATGGCCCAGGCTTCGAGGTCAGGCAGTCTGGTCATGTGTCAGTGGCGCCCGGCCGCCCGAAGCCACTGAGCGCCCCCTCGGGGGGCAGCGATACGCGCAGCGATGAGCGTGGGGGCATGTAGATTTTGGAATGGATTGTTTTCCATCTTTTCTATTCTCTTATTGATCGCCGAATCATAAAGTCTCTCCATCGCAACATAACTTCTCGGAGAAACACCATGATTGAACGCAGACCTTTCGACTCACTCGGCGGCGCAGACCACGGCTGGCTCAATGCCAAGCACCATTTTTCGTTTGCCGAATACCACGACCCGGCACGCATGGGCTGGGGTGCCCTGCGGGTCTGGAACGACGACACGATTGCCGCCGGCACCGGCTTCCCGCCGCATGCCCATGCCAATATGGAAATCATCACCTACGTCCGTGAAGGTGCCATCACCCACCAGGACAACCTGGGCAACAAGGGCCGCACCGAAGCAGGTGACGTGCAGGTGATGAGCGCGGGCACCGGCATCCGCCACTCGGAATACAACCAGGAACCCGGTGTGACCAAGATCTTCCAAATCTGGATCATGCCGGACGGCCGTGGCCTGCCACCTTCCTGGGGCGCCAAGCCCTTCCCCAAGGGCGACCGCTCCGGCAGCTTTGTGGCACTGGCCAGCGGCCTGCCGGGTGATGAAGGGGCCTTGCCCATCCGTACCAATGCACGGGTGTCCGGCGCCACGCTGAAGGCTGGTGAAACGGCGGAGTACCACCTGGGCAAGAACCGCCGCGCCTACTTGGTGCCCGCCATCGGTGAAGTTGACGTGGACGGCGTGCGCCTGCTGGCCCGCGACGGTGCAGCGATCAGTGACGTGGAGACGATCCGTGTCACAGCCATCGCCGATGCTGAGCTGGTGCTGGTGGATACCGCACCGTAAGTTGGGGGCGCTGCTGCAAGGGCTTGTAACAAGCTCTTGCACTGCCAGCGCACATTTGTCCAAAAAATCGCGCAAACCGTCTATCTGTTGCGGGCCGCTGCATCTAACGTGCACCGGGTAAGTACTTAGTCGTTCGCAACATCGATTTTTCACATCCCAGGAGTTCTCACCATGGCCATCACCGCTACCCCCACCGCCGGCGCCAAGTTGCTCACCCCCCATGACCACACCCTGGTCATGATCGATTTCCAGTCGCAAATGGCGTTTGCCACCAACTCCATCGACCCGGTGCTGCTGCGCTCCAATGCGGGCCTGGTGGCTAGCGCTGCGGCCGGCTTCGGTGTATCGACCATCCTCACCACCGTGGCCGAGAAAAGCTTCTCGGGCCCGATGTTTGAAGAAGTCACAGCCCCCTTCCCCGGCCAGGGCTTACTGGACCGCACGTCCATGAACACCTGGGAAGACGCGGCTGTGATCCAGCGCATCAACGAGATCGGCAAGAGCCGCATCGTGCTGGCCGGTCTGTGGACCAGCGTGTGCATCGTGGGCCCGGCCCTGTCTGCCATAGCCCAGGGCTTCGAGGTGTATGTGATTGCCGATGCCTGCGGCGATATTTCCAATGAGGCGCACAACCGCGCCATGGAGCGCATGGTGCAGGCCGGCGCACAGCCCATGACCTCGCTGCAATACCTGCTGGAAATGCAACGCGACTGGGCGCGTAGCGACACCTACGACATGACCACCGGTGTGGCGAAGAGGTTTGGCGGCGGCTACGGTATCGGCATCAACTACGCCCGCGCCATGTTTGGTGCACACGAAGGCTGAGAGGCTAGGCCATCTGCCTACTGCGCGGCCCGATCTCGTGTCTGCGGTCCTCGCCGTACGGGAGTACGGCTCTGGTCCTCAACGCGACCTCGGCCCGCTCGCTACGGCATCTGACCCAGTCTCTCGCCGCCAGATTGTTTCGATTGCTTCACTGAAAGACTGTCCTATGGCTGATGTATATCCCGACCTGATCCTGCACCGCGGGCTGTTCACCACACTCGACCGCGCCAACCCAACGGCCAGTGCGGTGGCGATCCGGGACGGGCGCTTCACCCATGTTGGCAGCGACCAAGAAGTCATGCCGCTGGCGGGGCCGAACACCAAGCGCATCGACATGCGTGGCAAGCGCGTGTTGCCAGGTCTGATCGACAACCACCTGCACATCATCCGGGGTGGGCTCAACTTCAACCTGGAGCTGCGCTGGGACGGCGTGCGCAGCCTGGCCGATGCCATGGGCATGCTCAAGCGCCAGGTGGACATCACGCCCGCGCCGCAATGGGTGCGGGTGGTGGGCGGCTTTACCGAACACCAGTTTGCCGAGAAGCGCTTGCCCACCATCGCCGAACTGAATGCGGTGGCGCCCGACACGCCCGTGTTCCTGCTGCACCTGTACGACCGCGCCTTGCTCAACGGCGCCGCGCTGCGCGCCGTGGGCTACACCAAGGACACGCCCGCGCCACCCGGTGGCGAAATCGTGCGCGACAGCGCGGGCAACCCCAGCGGCTTGCTGCTGGCCAAGCCCAACGCGTCCATCCTCTACGCCACGCTGGCCAAGGGGCCCAAGCTGCCGTATGAGTACCAACTGAATTCCACACGCCATTTCATGCGTGAACTGAACCGCCTGGGCGTAACTGGCGCCATCGACGCCGGCGGCGGTTTCCAGAACTACCCGGACGACTACCAGGTCATAGCAGAACTGGCCAAGGCCGACCAACTGACCATTCGCCTGGCCTACAACCTGTTCACCCAAAAGCCCAAGCAGGAGAAGGCCGATTTCCTGAACTGGACGGCCACGTCTCAGTACAAGCAGGGCACAGACTACTTCCGCCACAACGGTGCGGGTGAGATGCTGGTGTTCTCTGCCGCCGACTTTGAAGACTTCCGCCAGCCGCGCCCCGACATGGCGCCCGAGATGGAAGGCGAGCTTGAAGAAGTGGTGCGCCTGCTGGCGCAGAACCGCTGGCCCTGGCGCCTGCATGCCACCTACGACGAAACCATCAGCCGCGCGCTGGACGTGTTCGAGCGTGTCAACCAGGATGTACCGTTGCAAGGCCTGAACTGGTTCTTTGACCACTGCGAAACCATCTCCGACCAGTCCATCGACCGCATCGCCGCACTGGGCGGTGGCATCGCCGTGCAGCACCGCATGGCCTACCAGGGCGAATACTTTGTCGAGCGCTACGGCCATGGCGCGGCCGAGGCTACGCCGCCGGTGAAGAAAATTCTGGAGAAGGGCGTGAAGGTCTCTGCCGGTACCGACGCCACCCGTGTCGCTTCCTACAACCCCTGGGTATCGCTGTCCTGGCTAGTCACCGGCAAGACCGTGGGTGGCATGCAGCTGTACCCACAACGCAACTGCCTGGACCGCGAAGCCGCCCTGCGCATGTGGACCGAGAACGTGACCTGGTTCAGCAATGAAGTCGGCAAGAAGGGCCGCATCGAAGTGGGCCAGTTCGCCGACCTGGTGGTGCCCGACCGCGACTTCTTCGCCTGTGCCGAATCCGAGATTGCCGACACCACGGCGCTGCTGACCATCGTCGGCGGCAAGGTGGTCTATGGCGCGGGTGATTTCGCCGCGCATGACGACAGCCCACTGCCACCGGCGATGCCCGACTGGTCGCCGGTGCGCCGCTTTGGTGGCTACGCGGGTTGGGGCGAGCAGGGTGCGCCCATGCAAGCCGTGATGCGCCAGGCCGCAGCGGCCTGTGCCTGCGCCAACGACTGCAACGTGCACGGCCACCAGCACGCCACGGCCTGGAGCAGCAAGCTGCCCATCGCCGACCTGAAGAGCTTCTGGGGCGCGCTGGGTTGCGCCTGCTGGGCGGTCTGATGGACGCGCTGCGGCAGGTTTTCACAGCGCCCTGGGTGCACGGCCTGGCGCTGCTGTGTCTGTGCGCTGCCTATCTGCAGGGCGCGTTCGACAAGGCGCGTGACTTCCAGTCTGCAGTGGCAGAAATGCGGCGCTTTGGCTTGGCGCCGGCGGCACCCTTGGCGGCCCTCACCATCGCTTTTGAATTCGGAGCTTCGGCCATGGTGCTGACCGGCTATTACCGCTGGCTGGGGGCTGTGATGTTGGCGGCCTTCACGGCGCTTGCGAATTGCCTGGCGGACCGCTTCTGGTCCACAGACGGTGCGCAAAAGCGCGTGGTGGCGAATGCATTTTTCGAACATTGGGGTTTGGTCGGGGGCTTCATCGTGGTTGCCTGGTACGACCTGGGAGGTCACAGTGGTATCTGAAGCAAGCCCCGTCCCTACGCTGGCACCCGCAGCGGAGAAACCGTTGTTGGCGCGCTTGTCCATCTCCATGTTTTCCATGGTGATGGGCATAGGCGGCCTGGCCAATGCCTGGGCGGGCGCGCACCGGGTTTTTGGCCTGCCCTTGGTCATCAGCCAGATCTTGTTGTTCATCGCCGTGCTCAGTTTCGTGGTGCTGGTGCTGCTACACCTGGCCAAGCTGAAGTTTTGTTTTGCCGAGGTGGTGGAGGAGTTTGCGCACCCTGTGCGGTCCAGCTTCTTCCCGGCGGTGTCGGTAGCTACCGTGGTGCTGTCCATCGGTCTGCGGGCCTATTCCTGGGCATTGGCAGATGCGCTGTGGTGGATCGGCGCGACCATGCATTTCACATTCGCCGTGACATTGATTCGCCGCTGGATACTGCATCCGCAGGACGAAGGCGTGCTGACGCCGGCCTGGTTCATCCCGGTGGTGGGCAATATCCTGGTGCCGGTAGGTGGCGTGCCGCTGGGCCATGTGGAGATCAGCTGGTTCTTTTTCTCCATCGGTCTGATTCTGTGGCTGTCGTTCTTCACCATCGTGCTGCACCGCGTGCTGTTTGTGCCCACGATGAGCCAGCGCAGCATGCCCACGCTATTCATCTTGCTGGCGCCGCCGTCGATTGGTTTGTCGGCCTATCTCGCCTTCACGGGTGGACAGCCCGGGCCGCTGGGCGACATGCTGTACTGCCTGGCCTTGTTCATCGCCATTTTGTTAGCCAGCTTGGGTCGGCATCTGGCGCATGGCGCGTTCTTCATGAGCTGGTGGGCGATGACATTTCCGGCCGATGGCTGGGCCGGTGCCACCCTGGGCTACTACCTTGCGCGCCCCACGACCTACACCCTGGTGATTGCGGCCGTGGCGCTGACGGCCGCCACCTTGATCGTGTCATGGGTCGTGGTGCGCACCGCTCTGCATATGGCCAGCGGCGCGGCATTTCGTGAAGACTAGTCCATTCTTTTCTCAACCGCAGCAGAAGCCGCTGCAGCAACCCTCGGAGATATTTCAAGCATGTCCACAGTTACTACCCAAGACGGCGTCCAGATCTTCTACAAAGATTGGGGGTCCAAGAGCGCACAGCCGATCATGTTCCACCATGGCTGGCCACTGTCCAGCGACGACTGGGATGCGCAAATGCTGTTCTTCCTACAGCATGGCTACCGCGTGGTTGCACACGACCGGCGCGGCCACGGGCGCTCGGCGCAGGTAAGCGAGGGCCACGACATGGACCACTATGCTGCCGATGCCTTTGCGGTGGTGGAGGCGCTGGACCTGAGGAACGTGGTCCACATTGGTCACTCCACTGGCGGTGGCGAAGTCGCGCGCTATGTCGCCAAGCACGGCCAGCCCAGTGGCCGCACGGCCAAGGCTGTGCTGGTGAGCGCGGTCCCGCCATTGATGCTCAAGACGGCCAGCAATCCCGAGGGCTTGCCCATGGAAGTGTTCGACGGCTTCCGCAAGGGCGTGGCCGAGAACCGCGCGCAGATGTTCATGGATGTGCCAGCAGGCCCGTTCTACGGCTTTAACCGCCCAGGGGCCAAGGTCTATCCGGGCGTGGTCCAGAACTGGTGGCGCCAAGGCATGATGGGCAGCGCCAAGGCGCACTACGACGGTGTGAAGGCTTTCTCGGAAACCGACCAAACCGAAGACTTGAAGGCGATCACCCTGCCAACGCTGGTGATGCACGGTGATGACGACCAGATCGTGCCGATTGCGGACTCCGCCCTGAAGGCCGTGAAGCTCTTGAAGAACGGCTCACTCAAGGTCTACACGGGCTACCCCCACGGCATGCTGACCACCCAGGCCGACGTGATCAATCCAGACTTGCTGGCCTTCGTGCGGTCGTGACAGCCCAGGCGCCCCTGCCACCGGGGGCGCCCGCATTGCCGGAGCAGGAGCACGAGGCGATTCTGCAGGCGCTGGTGGAGGCCTTGTTGGCGGCGCTGGAAGCCCCGTATCCCATCGACAGCCCCTTCGTTGGGCAATTGCTGCGCGCACTGCAAACCCATGTGCTGGCGCAGGTGGGCGCCGCCTATCTGGGCCGCTTGGTGCCGCAGCAACGGTCTCTGCACTACAGGCTTGCGTTGTCGGTGGTGCTGCTGCAGAGCGATATGCCTCTGGCCGATATTGCCGCCGCATGCGGCTTCAAGGATGTGCGCCATTTCTCGCGCAGCTTCCGCCGTGTGATGGGCATTCCGCCAAGGTAAACGGTACCCGTCAGCTGCGACTGCTTGTGTCGCCACTTGCCACTAAAAAGTGCTACCGTACAAAAACTTATGCTTCTTCAACGCTCTTCCGGTCTGCCCGTACGCTGGGACGCAAAGGCGCGCCATGCGGCTTGAGCACATGCCTACTGTGCAGCCGCAGATGGTGCAGGCCAAGGACTCCCTGGGTTGCCTGGCCAGTGGGCTCCACCAGGACCAGGAGCTGGCCGGCGCGGGTGCGCGCTTCTACCGTAAACGCGTCGAAAGCCCCGACCTGAGCCCGGTCTTCACCCCGGCCAGCGACCGGGGCTACCTGGTGGGCATTTCACTCAACGGGGGCCACCGGCGCCGCATCTTCCACGAGCACCACGCTTCCTCGCACGAGTTCGACGCCAGCACGGTGTATGTGCGGAATTTTGCCGACGATTACCGGGCCGATCTGCAAGGACCATTCGACTTTTTGCTGGTGGAAATTTCGCGTGCATTTTTCGATAACGCCACCGATGAGCGCGACGGCCGGCGTATCACCGGCCTGGAATGTGTGACCGGCATGCACGACCCGGTGCTGGCCAACCTGGCCCGCGCCATGGCCCCCACGCTGGCGCGGCCGCATGAAGCCAGCACGCTGTTTGTGGACCAGATGAGTGTGGCCATAGGCACCTACCTGATTGAACAGTACGGCGGTGCGGCTGCGCGGCCGCAGCGCCCGAAGCGGCGCCTGTCGCGGCAGCACGAGGCGCGCGCCAAGGAGATGCTGTTGGGTAGCCTGGACGGCAGGCTGTCGGTCAGCGACATCGCCCAGGCCTGCGGCTTGTCGCGCAGCTATTTCATCCGCGCATTCCACGACACTTTGGGCCAGACGCCGCACCAGTGGCTGATGAAGCAGCGGGTGGACATGGCTTGCGGCCTGCTTGTGCAAGGTGCTCAGTCACTGGCCGATATTGCGGCAGGCTGCGGCTTTGCCGACCAGAGCCATTTCAGCCGGGTCTTCACCCAACACATAGGCACGCCGCCGGGCACATGGCGGCGGCGGCACGGCTAACCGGGCTTGCGTTTTCCGGTTTTCTGGCCATGGCTACCAAGTTAGCGCGAAAATACGGACGGTGGAGCAAAACAGATTAGATTGTTGCCACGCCACCGCAGCGGTGGTTCCAGCCCGATAACGACGTTACCTTGGAAATCTTCATGGCAAAAACTTTGGCAAGCATTCAGCGTCAAATTGACAAACTTCAAAAAGAAGCCACTGCGATCCGTGCAAAAGAAGTCGGCGGCGTGATTGAGCGCATACAAAGTGCCATCAGCTTTTACGGCCTGACCGTGGACGATCTCTTTGGTGCCAAGCCTGCAGCCAAAACCCGGGGCCGGCGCAAGGCCGCGGACCCGGCGGCAAAAGCGGCTGCCAAGCCCAAGGCCGAGCGCGTCATCAAGTACCGGGACGAAGCGGGTAACAGCTGGACTGGGCACGGCAAGCGCCCCGGCTGGTTCAAGGCCGCGCTGGAAAGCGGCAAGACGGCCGAAGACCTGCTGGTGAAGTCCTGAGCCTGCTATCTGCACCTGCAGTGTTTCGGCGCAATAATTTATAAAAAATAAGGCTCTAGCGCAGGTATTACCTGCGCTGGTAGCTCATATTTTTGTAGCGCCTGTGTGGATCGATGGGAGGCAGCATGGACGTGGTGCGGCAGATTTTGGACTTCAACGCAGGCCGCGAGCCCGAGCGCCTGCAGCTCAAGTACGACAAGATGCAGGCCGATGCATTTGTCTTCCTGCGCGGTAGCTGCCATCTGTTCTACCAGCAGCTGGCGTGCAAAGGCGTGTTCAAGTCGGCGCCGCCGGTCTGGTCTTGCGGCGACCTGCATTTCGAAAACTTCGGCAGCTACAAGGGCGACAACCGACTGGCGTATTTCGACATGAATGACTTCGACGAAGCCATTCTGGCGCCAGCCAGCTGGGACCTGGTCCGCATGCTGACCAGCCTGCAGGTGGGGGCGCACAGCCTGGGCCTGCGCGCCGATGAGGTACAGCAGCTGTGCGAGGGCTTTCTGCAAAGCTACGCCAGCACCCTGTCGCAGGGCAAGGCCTATTGGGTCGAGACGCAAACCGCGCGCGGTCTGGTGGGTGACTTGCTAGACGGGCTGCGCAATCGCCTGCGCCCGGCATTGCTGGATGCCTATGCCCCCATGGCCGGCAAGAAGCGCGCATTCAAGGGCGCCGCAAAAAGACCCTGCCCGCCAGCCGGGAGCAGCGGGCGCAGGTTATCGAGCAGATGGCCGCCTTCGCAGCGACCCAGGCCGAGCCCCGTTTCTACAAGGTACTGGACGTGGCACGCCGCGTGGCCGGCACCGGCAGTCTGGGGGTGGAGCGTTACGCGGTGCTGGTGCAGGGTAAGGGCTCGCCAGACGGCAACTACCTGCTGGACCTGAAGCAGGCCCTGCCCTCGGCGCTGCAGGCCTATGTACCGTGTACACAGCCGGCCTGGCCGTCACAGGCGGTGCGCATTGTGGAGCTGCAGCGGCGCGTGCAGGCGGTGTCCATGGCGTTTTTGCAGCCCGTGGTGCGCGGGCGCACCTCCTATGTGCTGCGCGGGCTGCAGCCGACCGAAGACAGGGTCAGCCTGGACCGCGCCCGGCAGTCGCTGGCGGATATCCAGAAGGTGATGGCCACCATGGGCCAGATCGTGGCCTGGGGCCAGCTGCGCAGTGGCGGACGGCAGGGTTCGGCCACGGCAGACGAACTCATAAACTTTGCCCAGGGCCGCAAGTGGCAGTCCAAGCTGCTGGAGGCCGCTGCGGACTGTGGCCAGCAGGTGGAACGGGACTATCACCTCTATGCCCAGGCCTATGCGGATGGGCTTTTCCGTATATGGAAATAATGCCTCTGGCGCAGGTAGCACCTGCACAGACAGCTATTTATTTAGTAGCAAGCCTTATTTGACCTGCTGCTTTTCCAGCTTGCGTGCCAGGGTGCGGCGGTGCATGCCCAGGCGCCGCGCGGCCTCGGAAATGTTGAAGCCGGTTTCCGCCAGGGTCTGGTGGATACGCTCCCATTCCAGGGTTTTCAGGGTGCTGGCACGGTTGGTCAGCTGCACCTCGGCATTGCCGGCGGTGGACTCAAACGCGGCTTCAATGTCGTCGGTATTGGACGGCTTGGCCAGGTAGTGGCAGGCGCCTAGCTTGATGGCCTCCACTGCGGTGGCGATGCTGGCAAAGCCGGTCAGCACCACGATCAGCATGGCCGGGGCGTGCGTGGCCAGCATCTGCACGCAGGCCAGGCCGGAGGCATCGCCATTCAGTTTCAGGTCCACCACCGCATAACCGGGGGTATGGGTTTGCAGCAGGGTGCTGACCTCTTCCAGGCTGCTGGCCTGCTGCACCTGGTAGCCCCGGCGCTCAAAGGATCTGCTGAGCGTGCGGGCAAAAGCAGCGTCATCTTCCACGATCAGCAACTGGCGCTCAGTGGACATACGCGGCGCCGCCTTGCAACACAATGGACGAGAGCGGCAGGCGTATGCGGACTTCAGCACCCCCTACGGCGGGGTTGCTGGCCGACACCGTGCCGCCCAGGGTGCGCGCCACGTTGACCACCAGGAACAGGCCCAGGCCGCTGCCAGCGCGGCCCTTGGTGGACTGGTAGGGCTTGCCCACATGCTCAAGCATGGCCGGCGGGAAGCCGGGCCCGGCGTCGGTGACGCGCAGGGTCAATATCTCTTCATCGCACGAGGCTTCCAGACGCACCAACCGGGGCGAGGCCTCGAAGGCGTTGTCCAGCACATTGCAAACCATTTGCTGGATGGTGGAGTCGGAAACCATGGGTAAGTCTTGCACCAGCTGATTGTCGTAGACCAGGGCCGTGGCCGAGCGGGTAGCCCGCCATTCCCTTACCAGCTCGTCCAGAAAGGTGCAGATGGAGGTCTTCGCGGGCGCCTCGCCGCGCGTCTCACCGGCTGACAGCAGGATGCCACTGACGATGCTTTTGCAGCGTTTCACCTGTGCCTGCATTTCGCCGACCTCTTGCAGCAGTTCTGGGTCGCTGGTGAAGGTGGGCATGCGCTTCCAGTCGCCCAGAATGACCGCCAGCGTGGCCAGTGGCGTGCCCAGCTCGTGCGCGGCCCCCGAAGCCAGCAGGCCCATGCGCACGATGTGCTCTTCCTCGGCGGCGCGTTGGCGCAGGCTGGCCAGGCGCGCGTCGCGCTGGCGCAGATTGCGCTCGATGCGGGTGATGAAGATCACCAGCAAGATGGCGTTCAGCGCAAAGCAGACCAGCATGCCTTCCACGTAGGGGCTGTACAGACCCAGGTCGTGGGCCATGGGGAGCGGCAGGGGCTGGGCGAAGACAGCCAGGCCGGCAAAGCAGGCTGCGGTAATCGCCACCATGGTCCAGGTGGCCCAGGTGCGCAGCAGCACGGCACCCAGTGTGACCTGCAGCAGGTACAGAAAGGTGAACGGGTTACTGACGCCACCACTGAGGTAGAGCTGGGCCGTCAGCGTACCCACATCGACCAACAGGGCAATGAACAGCTCGCCGTTGGACACATCGCGGTGGGTGCGCCAGTACAGCAGGCTGGTCAGGTTGAACAGCAACAGGCAGCCCAGCACGGCCAGCATGGGCTGCAGCGGCAGGTGGATGCCGAAGCCGTAGTGCACGATGAAGATGGTGGCCACTTGGCCGAACGCGGCAAACCAGCGCAGCTGTATCAGCTGCTGCATGTTCATGATGTCCGCAGTGTCGTCCCGTTCAGCGCTGCTGACAGTGTCTGGACTGGTGCTGGTGGGGGCTGGCTTCATGGCGAGAGTCAGGATAGCGCAACACCCTTTGCTGCGCGCCGCAGCCTCCATTCGACCCTTGCCACAAACCAGCTGGCACCCGCCACCATCAAGGCCAGGGTGTACCAGGTGAGCGCGTACACCAGATGGCTGTTGTGGAAGTTGATGACCGTCAGCCCCGCCACCGGCAGGGCCGTAGCGCTGGCTGTGTCGCTAGGCTGGGTGTCCGCATCTACAAAGTACGGGGCTACCTGCGCCAGGCCACGGGAGGCTGCAATCGCCTGCACGTCGCGCGAGTACCAGCGGCCGTCAGTGGCATCGTTGCGGCGCAGAAAGCCACCGTCGGGCTCGGTCAAACGCAGCAGTCCAGTGACGGTGGTGTTGCCCTGCGGCTCGGCGTCGCGCCGGGTGGCTCGTTCGCGTGCCTCGGGCGGCACAAAACCTCGGTTCACCAGAACCAGGCTGCCGTCCGCCAGTTGCAAAGGGGTCAGCACCCAGAAGCCGGTACCTTGCACCGTGCTGGCCTGTACCAGGGTTTCCTTGTCGTGCAGGTAGCTACCGCTCAGGGTCACGTGGCGGTATTCATCTGCCGTGGCGTTGATCTGCGGCCATTGCGCCTGGCCGGGGGCTGGCGTGGGCGTGGCATGCACGCGCTGTTCCACACGGGCAATCAGGTCCAGCTTCCAGACTCGGCGTTCAACCTGCCAGGTACCCAGTGCCAGGAAGCCGACAAACAAAAAGGCCGCGCACAGTGCGAGCGCGGCCAGGGCCCCGGCAGGGCGCGGACCACGTCCGGGCGCTGCAGTGGAGTCTTTTGCCATCAAGGCATGTTCTTCATTTCATGCGCGGAGACCGGCATCATGTTGTGGTTGAGGTGGTACATCACCCACAGCGAGCCAGCCAGCATGATGACCACGACCATGACGGTGAAGATCAGCGCCAGCAGCGTCCAGCCGCCTTCAGACTTGGTGTTCATGTGCAGGAAGTACACCATGTGCACCACGATCTGCACGGCGGCAAAACCCAGCACCACAAAGGCGGTGGTCGAGGGCTTGTCGAAGACCTTGGCCATCACCAGCCAGAACGGAATCGCCGTCAGGATGATGGACAGCACGAAGCCCGTCATATAGCCGCCAAAGGTGCTGTGGGCAGCGCCGTCGTCATGGCCGTGGCCATGGTCGTCTGCGCCATGCGCATGGGTATCGTTGTGTGCGCTCATGCCAGCACTCCCATCAGGTAGACAAAGGTAAATACGCCGATCCAGACCACGTCCAAGAAATGCCAGAACATGGACAGGCACATCAGGCGGCGGCGGTTGGCAGCGGTGAAGCCGTGCTTGCTCACCTGCACCATCAGCGTGATCAGCCAGATGATGCCGAAGCTGACGTGCAGCCCATGGGTGCCCACCAGCGTGAAGAACGATGACAGGAACGCACTGCGTTGCGGGCCCGCGCCTTCGTGGATCAGGTGGATGAACTCATACAGCTCCAGGCTGATGAAGACCGCACCGAACACGCCGGTGATGGCCAGCCAGCCCAGGGTGGCGCTGACCTTGTTCTTCTGCATCTCCAGCATGGCAAAGCCATAGGTGATGGAAGACAGCAACAGCATGGAGGTATTGACCGCCACCAGGGGCAGGTCGAACAACTCGGCGCCCGAAGGGCCGGCCGCGTAGCTGCGCCCCACCACCGCATGCACCGCGAACAGGCAGGCGAAGATGAGACAGTCGCTCATCAGGTAGATCCAGAAGCCCAGCGCCGTGCTGTTTTCGACGTGGTGCTCGTTGGGCAGGTAGTAGCGGTATTTGTCCGACGCGCCTGCGGCGGAGGTGTGGGCGGTGGTGTTAGACATGTTGGGCAAGCAGACGGGTACGGACGGCTTCGGTACGGACGACTTCGTCCGCGCTGATGTGGTAGTCACGTTTGTAGTTGAAGGTATGCACGATCGTGGCGACCACCAGGGCGAGGAAGGCCAGGATGGCCAGGGGCCACATATGCCAGATCGCTGCGAAGCCAAATACCGTGCTCAGGCCTGCCAGGATGGCGCCAGCGCCGGTGTTCTTGGGCATGTGGATGGCGATGAAGCCGTCCGTGGGGCGAACATAGCCGTTCTTCTTCATGTCCCACCAGGCGTCGTTGTCATGCACCACGGGGGTGAAGGCGAAGTTGTAGGCGGGCGGTGGCGAAGAGGTCGCCCATTCCAGGGTACGGCCTTGCCATGGGTCACCGGTGTGGTCGCGCAACGATTCACGGCGGATGTAGCTGACGACCAGCTGGATCAGGAAGCAGCCAATACCGATGGCGATCAGTGCAGCACCGAAGGCTGCGATCTGGAACCAGATCTGCAACGAGGGGTCTTCAAAGTGGCTCATGCGGCGGGTCACGCCCATCAGGCCCAGCACATACAGCGGCATGAAGGCGAAGTAGAAGCCGACGAACCAGAACCAGAACGAGCACTTGCCCCAGAACGAGTCCAGCTTGTAGCCGAAGGCCTTGGGGAACCAGTAGGTGATGCCGGCCATCAAGCCGAACAGCACGCCACCGATGATCACGTTGTGGAAGTGGGCAATCAGGAACAGGCTGTTGTGCAGCACGAAGTCGGCTGGTGGCACAGCCAGCAGCACACCAGTCATGCCGCCGATCACGAAGGTGATCATGAAACCAATGGTCCACAGCATGGGCACTTCAAAACGGATGCGGCCACGGTACATGGTGAACAACCAGTTGAAGATCTTCGCCCCGGTGGGGATGGAGATGATCATCGTCGTGATGCCGAAGAACGAGTTGACGCTGGCACCTGAACCCATGGTGAAGAAGTGGTGCAGCCACACCAGGTAGGACAAGATGGTGATCACCACCGTGGCGTACACCATGGAGGCGTAGCCAAACAGACGCTTGCTGCAGAAGGTGGCAACCACTTCGGAGAACACGCCAAACACCGGCAGCACCAGGATGTAGACCTCGGGGTGACCCCAGATCCAGATCAGGTTCACGTACATCATGGCGTTGCCGCCGAAGTCGTTGGTGAAGAAGTTGGTGCCGACATAGCGATCCAGCGACAGCAGTGCCAGCACAGCGGTCAGGATGGGGAAGGCAGCCACGATCAGCACGTTGGTGCACAGTGCGGTCCAGGTGAACACGGGCATGTTCATCATCTTCATGCCGGGTGCGCGCATCTTCACGATGGTGGCCAACAGGTTGATACCCGATAGCAGCGTACCGACACCGGCAATCTGCAGCGACCAGATGTAGTAGTCCACCCCCACGTCAGGGCTGTACAGCAGGCCGGACAGCGGCGGGTAGGCCAACCAGCCGGTGCGGGCGAATTCACCCACGAACAGCGACATCATCACCAGCACGGCACCGCTGGCCGTCATCCAGAAGCTGAAGTTGTTCAGGAACGGGAATGCCACGTCGCGTGCGCCGATTTGCAGCGGCACCACAAAGTTCATCAGTCCGGTCACCAAGGGCATGGCCACGAAGAAGATCATGATCACGCCATGGGCGGTGAACACCTGGTCATAGTGGTGCGGCGGCAGAAAGCCGGCGTTGTCACCGAACGACAAAGCCTGCTGTGCACGCATCATCACCGCGTCGGCAAAGCCGCGCAGCAGCATCACCAGACCCAGGATGACATACATGATGCCGATGCGTTTGTGGTCGATGCTGGTGAACCATTCGCGCCAGAGGTAACCCCAGAGGCGGAAATAGGTCAGCGCGCCCAGCACTGCCACGCCACCGATCGCCACAGCGATGAAGGTGGCCAGCAGAATCGGCTCGTGGAATGGAATGGCGTCCCAGGTGAGACGGCCGAATATGAGCTTTGTTAGGTCGAGGTTGTCGAACATCGTGATTCCGGATGCCAAAAAATAAACGGCTCAGGCCGAAATGCCGGTATGAGCGGCGCGGGGAGAAAGAACTGGCTGGGCTAAGCCTCAGATCGGCTGGGTCGCGGCGCTAGCCGCTGAACCCAGAGGATCATTGACCGTGCACATGGCGCCCACATATTTGCGGTTGGTGGCGTCCACACCAATACGGCTGCGGGTCGCTGCATCCATCGAGGCAATGTTGTACTTGCCTTCCGGGCCGGCCACGCCACCCTGGGCATCGATGGCCATCATGTCCTTCATACACATGCGGTTGCTTTCCACACAGCGGTTCAGGATGGCGTCGTACAGGTCTTCGGACACGGAGGCATAGCGGTGCACCGGGTCACGGTTGCTGGGTTGTTCCAGCTTCAGGTAGGCGTCGCGGCCCAACGCGCCGCCGTCACCGGCTTTGGCGGTCTTGACCCACTGGTCGAAATCGGCTTCGTTCACGCCATGGAACTTGAAGCGCATGCCCGAAAAGCCGGCGCCGCTGTAGTTGGCCGAGAAGCCTTCGTATTCACCCGCCTTGTTGATCACGGCGTGCAGCTTGGTTTCCATGCCTGGCATGGCGTAGATCTGGCCGGCCAGCGCGGGCACAAAGAAGGAATTCATCACCGAGGAGGCGGTGATCTTGAAGCTGATCGGGCGGTCTACCGGTGCCACCAGCTCGTTTACCACGGCAATGCCTTGCTCGGGGTAGATGAACAGCCACTTCCAGTCCAGCGCCACGACTTCCACCACCAGCGGCTTGGTGTCGGCGGGAACCACGCGGTCCGCGTCCAGGCGTTGCAGCGGACGGTAGGGGTCCAGCGTGTGGGTGCTGATCCAGGTAATGGCGCCCAGGGCAATGATGATCAGCAGCGGTGCGCCCCAGATCATCAGCTCCAGCTTGGTGGAGTGGTGCCACTCGGGGTCGTAGGTAGCTGCGGTATTGCTTTTGCGGTAACGCCAAGCGAACACCAACGTCAGAATGATCACCGGAATGATGATCAACAACATCAGCAAAGTGGAAACAATGATCAGGTCACGTTGCTGAACAGCGATGTCGCCGGACGGGCTCATGAGTACGGCTTTGCAGCCACCCAACAAGGCGATGGCCGGCAACAGAAGCAATCCGCGGAGTTTTTTGAAGGAGGGCATGCCAGTCAGTTAGAAAGAGCGGAAACACAATGGGTTACGTATTTTCCCTGATATATGCGCCAAAAAACTGGGACATTTTGTCCTATGCATGTGGCAACATGTCCCTAACAGTGCGATCTCGCGACACCCGTCCGCCGCACAGTTTCAATATAGCAAGGAGAAAGTATGGTGCCAAGCATCGCGCAAGAATATCCCTCCACGCCAATACGTACTTCGGCGCCCGCGGCCCATTCAGATGGCCCCGAAGACCAGGGTCACGTAGCCCCCAGCGACATCGCTGTGGGAGTGGTGATAGGACGCACCTCCGAGTATTTCGACTTCTTTGTGTACGGCCTGGCCTCGGTGCTGGTGTTCCCTTCGGTGTTTTTTCCGTTCGATGGACGGCTGGAAGGCACGCTGTATTCCTTCATCATCTTTTCCTTCGCATTCATTGCACGCCCCATCGGCTCGGCCCTGTTCATGGCCATCCAGCGGCGCTGGGGGCGCGGCGTCAAGTTGACCACGGCGCTATTCCTGCTGGGCATCTCTACGGCGGGCATGGCGTTTTTGCCGGGCTATGCCAGCCTGGGCTTTACCGCCATCGTGATGCTGTCGGTGCTGCGTTTCCTGCAAGGGATTGCACTGGGCGGCTCCTGGGACGGCCTGCCTTCGCTGCTGGCGCTGAACGCACCACCAAACCGCCGTGGCTGGTACGCCATGCTGGGCCAGCTGGGCGCGCCGATCGGCTTCATGGCGGCCAGCGGCCTGTATTTGTATCTGCACTCCAGCCTGTCCTCGGTGGACTTCCTGGATTGGGGCTGGCGCTTTCCCTTCTATGTAGCCTTTGCCATCAACGTGGTGGCCTTGTTTGCGCGCTTGCAGCTGGTGGTGACCGATGAATTCACCCGTCTGCTGGAAGAGCGCGAGCTGGAGCCTGCCGGGACCATCGAGCTGTTGCGTGCAGAAGGCTACAACGTGTTTCTGGGTGCGTTTGCTGCGCTGGCTAGCTACGCGCTGTTCCACCTGGTGACGGTGTTCCCGCTGTCCTGGATCAATCTACATGCCTCCCAGCCGGTGAACAGCGTGTTGGTGGTGCAGATCTTCGGTGGCGCCATCGGCATCGTTGGCGTGATTGCCTCGGGTCTGATAGCCGACCGCATCGGCCGGCGCAGCACCCTGGGCCTGCTGGCCTGCCTGATTGCGGTGTTCAGCGTGTTTGCGCCCATTTTGCTGGACGGCGGCCCGGCCATGCAGGATGCCTTCATCTTGATCGGCTTTGCACTGCTGGGCTTGTCGTATGGCCAGGCAGCTGGCGCCATGACCAGCAACTTCAGCGCCAAGTACCGCTATACGGGCGCGGCGTTCACCACCGACATGGCCTGGCTGATTGGCGCCGCCTTTGCCCCTCTGGTTGCACTGGGCTTATCTGCCCGCTTTGGCCTGGCCTATGTGAGTATTTATCTGCTGTCGGGCGCGATCTGCACCCTGGCCGCCTTGCGCGTCAACCGGGTACTGGCCGACCGCGACTAAAGCGTACGCGACACGGGCGCCCTTGCGGCGCTAGGCTAAGGCATAAAAATAGCTGCTAGCGCAGGAATTACCGGCACTAGCAGCTATATTTTTTGTAGCTCTAAAAATTAGACTGCAGCGCTGGCGTAGTTCTGTGGAAACAGCTTGCGCTCAATTAGCTCAATCAGGATGTGCAGCACCTTGATATGCAGCTCCTGCACCCGGTCAGCGAACTGGCCGCCAGGCGTGCAGATGTAGACCGTGCTCAAAGCTTCCAGTGCCTGACTACGCTTGCCACTGAGGATGATGACTTCCATACCCACTGCGCGGGCGGCGGCGGCCGCACGCACCACGTTCTTGCTGGTGCCGCTGGTGCTCAGCGCCACCAGGCAGTCGCCGGGTCGGCCATGGGACTCGACATAGCGCGAAAACACCTGCTCGTAGCCCAGGTCATTGCCCACGCAGGTCATGTGGCCGGCATCGCTGATGGCGGTGGCGGCCAGGCCGGGGCGGTCCAGGCGGTAGCGGCCGGTCAGCTCCTCGGCGAAATGCATGGCATCGCACATCGATCCGCCATTGCCGCAGGAATACACGCGGCCCTTGTTTTCGAACACGCGTATCAGCAACTGGGCCGCATCTTCGATGGTGGCCAGCGCCACAGGGTTGCTCAGCAGAGCAGTCAGTGCTGCCTGGGCCTCGTTCAGGCTGGCTGTGATGTGGTTTTGCATGGGCTCTCCTGTGGTGTGTGCGCCGGGGCGTTTGGCGGGCTGGCGACTATAGCCCAGGGCCGGCGTCCGCGTCGCAGGCGTGGTGAACGCGGTTGGTGACAGGCTTGCGAGCCACAAGAAAAATCATCGGCTAGCGCAGGTACTAGCTGTGCTAGCAGCTATTTAATGTATAGCAAAGCATCCATAAAAAAGCGGTGCATGCCACGCTTGCGTGGCATGCACCGTCAATGTAATCAGCCGATGGATGCGGCCCGATGCAGTCTGGCTGGCCTTGGGCTTGCCGGGGGCAGGGCAGGCCTAAAGCCGGCGGTGCAAACCGCATCAGGTCGCACCCATCGCGGCTCCCGCAGGAGCCGCCACGGTATCAATCGTTGCTGGCTTGAGAGAAAGTGCGGACCGTGCTGTATGCATTGCCCACACCCGGCACTTTGCTCGCGACATAGCGGGCTTTGGATTCTTCACGTGGGCCTTGTGCCCAGCCGTGTAGGGTCACGGTGCTGCCTTCGGCGGTTACGGTGAGCTTCTTGGCCGCGTCGCCCATACTGCTGTCCAGGGCGGATTGCACGGCTCCTGCCAAGTCGGCATCGTTGGTGGCAGCGTGGGCGGGCAGGAAGGCGCCGGCGGTCAGTGCAAACAGGGCGGAAGAGGCGAAGCGGGTGAAAGTGCGTGTCATGGTAAATCCTTGTGTTGTTGCACCGTTGTCGGTGCGATGGGGTGATCTTCCCAAATCTGGCTGGTTTTTGTGTTCCGGCGACCCGTTAGCCGTATGACATCTGCAATCTAGGGTTAAACCCTAGGTACCTCAGGTGCTGCGAAATCCATAGCTGCTGGCGCAGGTTTTATCTGCACTGCAGCCCTAAAAGATGCTTATTTAGCCAAGTGCGCCAGCGGCAAGACGCCGTGGCCCTTCACCTCGCCCAGCGAGAAGCTGGTGTGCAGGTCTTTCACGTTCGGCAGGTTCACCAGCACCTGCCGGGCAAACTGGCTGAAGCTATTCAGGTCGCGCGAAACCACCTGCAGCTCAAAGGTGCCGGTGCCGCTGATGTAGTGGCAGGACACCACCTCGGGGATGTTGCGTATCGCCTCCTCCAGCCCCTGCAACGCCGGGCCGCTGTTTTGCACCGCGTCCAGCCGCACAAAGGCCAGCACGTCCAGGCCGATTTTGTGGCGGTCGATCTCGGCGCGGTAGCCGCGGATATAGCCGGCCTCTTCCAGCGCCCGCACGCGCCGCCAGCAGGGCGCGGCCGACAAGCCCACGCGCTGGGCCAGCTCGGCATTGGTCAGGCGGGCGTTGGCCTGCAAAGCATCGAGGATGGTGAGGTCAAACTTATCCAGCATGGATTCACTGTATCTGCGCAAGATCCTTTCGCGCAGTAGGGGAAACGAGGCAAAGAACGCAAACACTTACCCGGCCTGCAGGCATACACTTTTTCCCAAAGCGGAGCCCACTCCGTTGGAGACAAGCACGATGAACGCACCGTTGCCCGACAGCATCCGCAAGGCCCTGGAAAGTGCCTCTCTGGACGACAAGCCGCATAGCGGCTTGCGCCGAAGGCACAAATACAGCGCGGGCGGCGTAGCCGGACGCACGGTATTTGGCGTCGAGCCAGGAGGAACGGCATGAACGCCCCGCTACCTGAACACATTCTCCAGGCCCTGGAAACGGTCACGCTCGACGACAAATACCGCCTGGAACACGGGCGCGCCTTCATGAGCGGGGTGCAGGCCTTGGTCAAGCTGCCCATGCTGCAGCAGTTGCGCGATGTGCAGGCCGGGCACCACACGGCGGGCTTCATCAGCGGCTACCGGGGCTCCCCGCTGGGCACCTAGCCGCCACGGCCGTATGGGGCACACAGCAGCTGGGCTTCTCCCCCCCGGGCACCAACAAGTTTGACGGCGTGTTCGGCATCTGGTACGGCAAGGGGCCGGGCGCAGACCGCTGTTCGGATGTGTTCAAGCACGCCAACATGGCCGGCACCACAGCCTTGGGCGGCGTGATCGCGGTGGCGGGCGACGACCATATTTCCAAAAGCTCCACCGCCGCCCACCAGAGCGACCACATCTTCAAGGCCTGTGGGCTGCCGGTGTTCTTCCCCACCAATGTGCAGGAGATCCTGGACCTGGGCCTGCACGCGTTTGCCATGAGCCGCTTCTCCGGCGTATGGGCCGGCATGAAGACCATCCAGGAAATCGTTGAGTCCAGCGCCACCGTGTGGGTGGACCCGGGGCGAGTGGACATAAAAATCCCCACCGACTTCCAGATGCCCCCCGGTGGCCTGCACATCCGCTGGCCCGACCACGCGCTGGAGCAGGAGGCGCGCCTCATGCACTACAAGTGGTACGCCGCCCTGGCCTACATCCGCGCCAACCGCCTGAACTACAACGTGATCGAGGGCCCCCACGATAGATTCGGCGTGATCGCTAGCGGCAAGGCCTACAACGACACGCGCCAGGCGCTGCTTGATTTAGGGTTAGATGACGCAACGTGCCGCCGCATCGGCCTGCGCCTGCACAAGGTCGCCGTGGTCTGGCCGCTGGAGGCGCAGCTGACGCGCGAGTTCGCCACCGGCCTGCAAGAGATTCTGGTGGTCGAAGAAAAGCGCCAGGTCATCGAATACCAGCTGAAGGAAGAGCTGTACAACTGGCGCGCCGATGTGCGGCCGAATGTGCTGGGCAAGTTCAACGAGCCCGAGGGCGACCTCAGCGGCGGCGAATGGTCCATGGCCAACCCCACGGCCAACACGCTGCTGCGCGCCAATGCCGACCTGTCGCCCGCACTGATCGCCCGCGCCCTGGCCCAGCGCCTGAAGAAGCTGGGCGTCGATGCCGACGTGACGGCCCGTATCGACGCCCACCTGGCCGTGCTGGACGCGCAAGACAGCGCCTTGCGCGCGCTCAGCCAGCGCCATGCGCCGGTGGCGCGCCCGCCCTGGTACTGCTCAGGCTGCCCGCACAACACCAGCACCGTGGTGCCGGAGGGCTCGCGCGCCATGGGCGGCATAGGCTGCCACTTCATGGCCACCTGGATGGACCGCAGCACGATTGCCTTCACCCAGATGGGTGGCGAGGGTGTGCCCTGGGTGGGCCAGCAGCCCTTCACCACCGACCAGCACATTTTTGCCAACCTGGGCGACGGCACCTACTTCCACAGCGGCCTGCTGGCGATCCGCCAGGCGATTGCTGCGGGGGTCAACATCACCTACAAGATTCTCTACAACGACGCCGTGGCCATGACCGGCGGCCAGCGCGTGGGCGAGCGCCCGGAAGGTCACTCGGTTGTGCAGATAGCGCAGTCTGTGTTTGCGGAGGGCGCTATCAAAACCGTAGTGGTGACGGACGAACCCGAGAAGTATGCAGGCGTGGCACTGGCGCCTGGTGTCGAGGTCAAGCACCGCGACCTGCTGGACGACATCCAGCGCGAATTCCGCGAGATCCAAGGCACGACCATCATCATCTACGACCAGACCTGCGCCACCGAAAAGCGCCGCCGCCGCAAGCGTGGCAGCCTGGTGGACCCGGCTGTGCGCGTAGTCATCAACGAGCTGGTTTGCGAGGGCTGCGGCGACTGCGGCGACCAGAGCAACTGCCTCAGCGTGGAGCCGCTGGAAACCCCGTTTGGCCGCAAGCGCCAGATCAACCAGTCCAGCTGCAACAAGGATTTGAGCTGTGTGAAGGGCTTTTGCCCCAGCTTCGTCACGGTGGAAGGCGGCCAGCTGCGCAAGCAGCGCGGCGACCGGGCCGCGTCCCCGTTTAACGGTGGGCTGCTGCCCGAGCCGCAGCTGCCCAGCACCGCCACGGTCTGGGGCATTGTGGTGGCCGGCGTGGGCGGCACCGGTGTCATCACCATAGGCCAGCTGCTGGGTGTGGCCGCGCACCTGGAGGGCAAGGGCATCGTCACCCAGGACGCAGCCGGCCTGGCGCAAAAAGGCGGCGCCACCTGGAGCCATGTGTTGATCGCCGATGCGCAGGACGCTATCCGCACCACCCGCGTGGGCCAGGCTGCGGCCGATGTGATTCTGGGCTGCGACCCGGTGGTCACCGCCGGGGCGGAAACCTTGCTGCGCATGCGCCCGGGCCGTACCCAGGTGGTGTTGAACACGCACAGCGCACCCACGGCAGCCTTTGTGCACAACGCCGATTGGACCAACCCCGGCGAGGCCTGCGGGGCCGACATCCTGCAGGCCGCGGGGGCTGGCGGGGTGAGCAGTTTCGACTTTGACGCCGCCGCCAACCGCCTGATGGGCGACAGCCTCTACGCCAACCCCATGCAGCTGGGCTACGCCTGGCAAAAGGGCTGGGTACCGCTGCAGCTGGACTCGCTGCTGCGCGCCATCGAGCTCAACAATATGGCGGTGGAGGCCAACAAGACAGCCTTCGCCTGGGGTCGCCGAGCCGCGCTGGACCCGGCTGGCGTGGCGACGCCTGCTCAGCCCATTACCTGGCATAAGCGCGAATCGCTTGATGCGATAGTCCAGCGCCGGGTGGAGTTCCTGACGGGCTACCAGAATGCCGCCTATGCCGACAGCTACCGTGGCTTTGTGAAGCAAGTGCGCCAAGCCGAGCAGCCGCTGGACTCGCGCCTGCCACTGACAGAAGCCGTAGCCCGCTACCTATTCAAGCTCATGGCCTACAAGGACGAGTACGAGGTGGCGCGGCTGCAGACCGACCCGGCCTTCCTGGCCCGGATTGGCGAACAATTCGAAGGTGACTTTCGCCTGCACTACCCCCTGGCGCCGCCGCTGCTGTCCCG
>JAPLPK010000047.1 GCA_026400275.1 Burkholderiales bacterium | reverse complement strand
TTCGACCTGTTCCTTGACGCTGGGGCGTACGTCGCTGGCTTCGATCACCGCGCCGAGGCGCTTGGCGGTGGCGATGGCTTGCAGGCCGGCGACGCCGACGCCCAGGATGACGACGCGCGCAGCCTTGACGGTGCCGGCGGCGGTCATCAGCATGGGGAAGAAGCGCTGGTATTTATCGGCGGCCATCATGACCGCCTTGTAGCCAGCGATATTGGCCTGGCTGGACAGTACGTCCATGCTCTGGGCGCGGCTGGTGCGGGGTGCGGCCTCCAGCGCAAAGCTGGTCAGGCCGGCAGCGGCCAGGCCTTGCAGGCCGTCGGCATCAAAGGGGTTGAGCATGCCGACCAGGGCGCTGCCGGGGCGCATTTGCGTCAATTCGGATTCAGAGGGACTGCGCAGCTTGAGCACCAGGTCGCAGGCCAGAGCGCCGGCTGCGTCGGTGATCTCAGCGCCGGCGGCCTGGTAGGCCTCGTCCGTCACGCTGGCGGCCACGCCGGCTCCCGACTGGATGCGCACCGTGTGGCCCTGGGCTTTGAGCTTTTTGGCGGTTTCGGGGGTGACAGCAACGCGGGTCTCGCCGGTCGCTGTTTCGGCGGGTACGCCAATCAGCATATATGTCTCCTCTGGATGGAATCAGGGATGGTGTACATCCATACTTTTCGCGGAATTTCGCCAAAGTGAATGTCTTCTGCCGGCTAGCTTAACTGAGTTTGGCGGGCCTGCCAGACACGCCGACGCCCAGGCGACAGCCAGTCCGCATAATGCGGTGCATGAAAAGCAGATGGAAACCCAGTGTCACGGTGGCCGCCGTGGTCGAACACAACGGCCGCTTCCTGTTGGTGGAAGAGCACACCCCCGAAGGCCTGCGCCTGAACAATCCGGCTGGCCACCTGGAGTCGGGTGAATCGCTGGTGGACGCCTGCGCACGCGAAACACTGGAGGAAACCACCTACCGGTTCACCCCCACGGCCCTGGTCGGCATCTACCAGGCCCAGCTGCGCAACGCCAGTACGCAGGAAACCACGACCTATTTGCGCTTTGCCTTCTGCGGCGACCTGGGTGCCCTGCAGCCGCAGCGCAAGCTGGACCGTGGCATTGTGCGCACCCTGTGGATGACGCCCGACGAGATCCGCGCCAGCACTGCCCGCCACCGCAGCCCCCTGCTGCTGCGCTGCGTGGAGGACTATCTGGCCGGGCGGCGTTACCCGCTGGACCTGGTGTACACCGCGCCCGAAATAAGCTAGGCCGCCGGGTACAGGCCGCGCACCCGCGCGTGCAAGCGGGCCATGCCCAGCAGTGCATCCATGAACGGGGTGTCCACACCGGTCAGCCGGCCCAGCTCCTGCACCGCCGTCACCAGCGCGTCCAGCTCCACAGATTTGCCGGCCTCCACGTCCTGCAGCATGGAGGTCTTGAAGGCCCCCAGCTTGCGGGTGATGGCGTGGCGGTCCTCCGGCTGCTGGTCGATCGGGATGCCCAGCCGCAGGCCGATCTCCTTGGCCTCCAGCATCACCCGGGTGGTGAAGCCGCAGACCAGCGGGTCGGCCATGATCAGGTCGGTGGTGGCGCCGGTCAGCGCGCTCACCGGGTTGACGGTCATATTGCCCCACAGCTTGAACCAGATGTCTTTCTGGATGCAGTCGGACACCGGCGCCTCGAAACCCGCGCGCGTGAGCAACTCCGCCAGCTGCTGCACCCGTGGGCTGCGCCCGCCGGCCGGCTCGCCCAGGATCAGCTTGTTGCCGAAATGGTGCTGCACCAGGCCGGGCTCAGGCACGGACGTGCCCGCATGCACCACGCAGCCGATCAGCTGCGATGCCGGTATGGCCGCCGCAATGGCACCCGTGGCATCCACGGCGTGCAGCGGTGTGCCCTGGTAAGCACCGCCAAAGCCCTGGAAGAACCACCACGGCACGCCGTTCATCGCCGTCAGCACCACGGTGTGCGGCCCCAGCAGCGGGGCGATGCCGCGCGCCACCTCTGCCAGTGCAGGGGCTTTGACGGCGACCACCACCAGGTCTTGCACGCCCAGGGCGGCGGCGTTGTCGGCCACCTGCACGGGCATCTGCAACAGGCTGCCGTCCTGCTGCAGGCGCAGGCCATGCGTGCGCAGCGCCTGCAGCGTGGCACCACGCGCCAGCACGCTCACTTGCGCGCCCTGGGCCGCCAGGCGTGCGCCCATCCAGCCGCCAATGGCGCCAGCACCGTAAATACATATTTTCATAAAAAAGACCTCTAGCGCAATCAGCGCCTGCGCAAGGCGCTACGATTTTTGAAGTAAGACCCTTGCCAGTCTAGCGCCACTGCGGCGCCGGCCTGTGCCGTGCGCCCCAGGTTTTTACAATCGAGCCATGGGAACACACAGCAAACAACGGGTGGTGGTCGGCTTGAGCGGCGGCGTGGATTCGGCCGTCAGCGCCTATCTGCTGAAAAAGCAAGGCTACGAGGTCATCGGCATCTTCATGAAAAACTGGGAGGACGATGACGACAGCGAGTACTGCTCGTCGAACATCGACTTCGTGGACGCCGCCGCCGTGGCCGATGTGATCGGCATCGAGATCGAGCACGTCAACTTCGCCGCCGAATACAAAGACCGCGTATTCGCCGAGTTCCTGCGTGAATACCAGGCCGGCCGCACGCCCAACCCCGACATACTCTGCAACGCCGAGATCAAGTTCAAAGCCTTCCTGGACCACGCCATCCGCCTGGGCGCCGAGAAGATTGCCACCGGCCACTACGCCCGTGTGCGTGAGGTGGGCGGCCAGTTCCAACTGCTCAAAGGCCTGGACCCGGGCAAGGACCAGAGTTACTTCCTGCACCGCCTGAACCAGGCGCAGCTGAGCAAAACGCTGTTCCCGGTGGGCGAGCTGCACAAGACCGAGGTGCGCCGTATCGCCGCCGAGATGGCGCTGCCGAACGCCGCCAAGAAAGATTCCACCGGCATCTGCTTCATCGGCGAGCGGCCGTTCCGCGACTTTCTGAACCGCTACATCGCCAAGGAACCGGGCCCGATCAAGGACGAAAAAGGCCGTGTGCTGGGCAAGCACGTGGGTCTGAGCTTCTACACCCTGGGCCAGCGCCAGGGCTTAGGGATCGGCGGCATCAAGGAAAAAGGCGCACAACGCGGCGGCGGCGAGCACGCGCCCTGGTTTGTGGCCCGCAAGGACATGGAACGCAACACCCTGTGGGTGGTGCAAGGCCACGACCACCCCTGGCTGCAGTCGCACCAGCTGACCGCAGACGACGCCAGCTGGGTCGCCGGCCATGCGCCCACACCCGGCGGCTACGCCGCCAAGAGCCGCTACCGCCAGGCGGACGCGCCCTGCACACTGGCCAGCGCGCAATGGGCCGTGACGCCCGGCCAGTCGGCCGTGCTGTACGACGGCGAGGTGTGCCTGGGTGGCGGCGTGATCTGCGCAGAATAATGGATGTTTTAGGCCTCTAGCGCATATATTACCTGCGCTAGCAGCTACAAAATAGCTAGCAACTCCAGCTAAGCCATTACGCCGACTGCTTGAACGCCATCACCGCCTGGTTGCGCAGGGTGCGTAGCAGGGCCAGCTCTTTTTCGTCCACCACCAGGCCACCGGGCTGGGCGGTGTCGGCGTAGACCAGACCTAGCGGCCGGCCTTTTATGGCCAGGGGTAGCAGCAGGAACGTGGGGGCGTGGAACTGCTGGCGGTACCAGGCGGGCAGGCGCTCGGCGATGCGGGGCTCGGTGGCGTCGTTGATCAGGGTGTCGGCGCCTTTAAGGCAGACGGCGGT
>JAPLPK010000124.1 GCA_026400275.1 Burkholderiales bacterium | reverse complement strand
CCGAGCCAGGGCGCGCAGCCTCGCGGGGGCTTATTCAGCGTCGCCCTAAGCAGCTAGCCACGGGGCTGGGCACAGCCTCTACCAGCCGCAGGGTCGTCATCGGCCCTGCGGCTTTTTTGCGTCTGGCTGCCAAGCCTAGCAGGCTGCTGAAATACCGCCCCCCGACATGCACGCCGACCCCGCCGTTGCCGGAATTTTGAGGATTCGGCGCGCAACGAAGGTCAGACTGCTCGCTTCGAAGCCGATTCGGGCCTTCTGAAGGCCACCTTGGGGCCCTTTACCGCTCATCCTGCCTCCTGCGGACGGACTTGTCCCAGCGAGCGCATGCGCACGAGGTTGTAGGCGGCCATGTTCAGCACGAACATCTGGTCGACGCGTTGGAGCCCGCGCACCATCACTTGCCGAATCTGACCGATGGTCTTGGCCCAGCCGAAGCCTTGCTCGATGCGCTTCCTGCACTGCATCGACATGCCGTAGCCATCGGTCTGGGCAATCTCGTCGGGTACTGCCGAGCGTCGCCCGGACTTGTTCTGCGCCACATGAGGCGTAACCTGCATCTTTTGCAGCTCGGCGATGAACTCCGCCGCGTCGTAGCCCTTGTCAGCGCCCAGGGTGATCGCCGCTTCCGGGTGTGCCTGCCGGGTGGCATTGATCATGGCCTTTGCCGCCACCCGCTCTGCGTAGCCATCAGCCTGCGTGACGGTGGCATTGACGATCAAGCCGTTGCGGTTCTCCATGAGCGTATGGCCCGTGAAGCGCAGTTCGCTGGCCGTCTTGCCCTTGCGGAACAGCCGGCTGTCCGGGTCCGTCTTGGAGGCGTGGGTGTCGTTGCTGCGCGACTGGCCCCGGAAGTCCTTGCCACTGCCGACCTTGTTGGCGTCATCGCAGGAGACTCGTTGGTGGCTGCATTGGTGACGGCCGTGTCGGTGGCGTTGCCATCGGCATCGTTGCTGTCATCGTCCTTGCGCACAAAGCTCTTGTGGCCCGCCCAAGCCTGGATCAAGGTGCCGTCCACGCTGAAGTGCTCCTTGGACAGCCAGTTCTTGCGCTCGGCCTGCGCCAGCACTTCGTTGAAGAACGCCACCACCGTGTCGTGCTTGATCAGCCGATCCCGGTTTTTGCTGAACACCGTGGGCACCCACACGCTGTCGTCCATCGACAGCCCGATGAACCAGCGGAACAGCAGGTTGTATTGGACTTGCTCCATCAGCAACCGCTCCGAGCGCACCGAGTACAGCACCTGCAGCACCATCGCACGCAACAGCTTCTGCGGGGCAATGCTGGGGCGCCCGCCTTTGCTCGCGTCCTCGTACATGCCGGCGAACAGAGCCTCGAGCTTCTCCAGCGCTTCGTTGACCATCAGGGGGGGGGGCAAGGTGGGCAGTATTTCAGCAGCCTGCTAGGGCATTCCCCCATGCGGATCGCGGTTTTCGTATCAGCAATCGGCGAGCCGGTATAGGTCGCTTGGGTGGGTGAAATGTAAGCTGATGTATCTATTCCATCGTTTGTAGGTGGATGCCATGCCGGGTCGCAAGACGTACGGCCAATACACAGCCCTTGGCTATTAGCTGGAGATAAGCATGCTTTCCAAAATCAGTGTGGGGCGCCAACTGGGCTTGGCCTTTGGTTTGGTGGTGGTGCTGGTGTTGGCGCTGGCCTTGACCGCCTGGAGCCGGATTTTGTCGATGCACGGCGCATTCGAATCGGTGGTGGACACCACCTTGCCGGCGCTGACGGCGCTGGGTGAGGTGAACGACAAGCTCCAGGGCGTGCGCATTGCCGAGTTGAAGCACCTGGCCGCGCTGACCATGCCGGCCAAGGACCGCGAGGAAGTCGCCGTGAAGGCTGCGGTGCAGGGCTTTAACGCTGCGCTGGCACGCTACAACACCACGGCGGTCGGCCTGGCCGATCCGGCGCTGCACAAGGAGCTGGCCGACGCGGTGGCCAAATTCCATGCGCTGCGCAGTACCTTCTTCCAGATGTCGAATTCCGCCGCTGGCGCTGAGGGCGAGCGCGTCACCGATGCCAGTGACTTCTTTGACGGCCCGAGCCAGCAGGCCTACCAGAACGCCTACCAGGCGGTGCAAAAACTCTGGCAAAGCCATTTGAACCAGGCCGAGCAGGCCAAGGCCCAGGGCGGCGACGCGGTGCTGCAGGCCAATCAGGTGCTGGCCAGTGTGGCGGCGGCGTCGGTGATCTTGTCGATTGCGCTGGCTTTCTTCATCAGCCGCAACCTGCTGCAGCAACTCGGCGGGCAGCCGGCCGAAGTAGTCGCCATGGCGACCTCGATCAGCCATGCCGATCTGAGCACGGCGATTGCTTTGCGACCCGGTGACGCGCACAGCGTGGTGTCGGCGATGGCGCGCATGCAGGCCTCGTTGACGCAGATCGTGCAGTCCATCCGCCAGGGCGCCGATGGCGTGGCGACCGCCAGCGCAGAGATCGCCCAGGGCAACCACGACCTGAGCGCTCGCACCGAACACCAGGCCAGCGCATTGCAGCAAACTGCCGCGTCGATGGAAGAACTCAGCTCCACCGTTCGGCAGAACGCCGACAGCGCGCGTACGGCCAACCAGCTCGCCATGAGCGCCTCCACCGTGGCCGTGCGCGGCGGTGAGGTGGTGGGCAAGGTGGTCGAGACCATGCAAGGCATCAATGCCTCGTCGCGCAAGATTGCCGACATCATCAGCGTGATTGACGGCATCGCTTTCCAGACGAATATTCTGGCGCTGAATGCGGCGGTGGAGGCGGCGCGGGCTGGCGAGCAGGGCCGTGGCTTTGCGGTGGTGGCGTCCGAGGTGCGTTCGCTGGCCAGCCGCTCGGCCGATGCAGCGAAGGAGATCAAGTCGCTGATCTCGGCCAGCGTGCAGCGGGTGGAGCAGGGCGTGGTGCTGGTGGACCAGGCGGGAAGTACCATGACCGAGGTGGTCGGCAGCATTCGCCGGGTCACCGAGATTATGGGCGAGATCAGCGCAGCCAGCTCCGAGCAGAGCACCGGCGTATCGCAGATCGGCGAGGCCGTGACTCAGATGGACCATGTGAACCAGCAGAACGCCGCGCTGGTCGAGCAGATGGCCGCCGCCGCCAGCGGCCTCAAGAGCCAGGCCGGCGAGCTGGTGAAGGTGGTGTCGGTGTTCCGGCTGGAGTCAGTTGCGGTCGTAGAAGCCGATGGCCAGGCTCGGTTGCCGAAGGCACCTCTTGCAGCCATCGCAAGCGCTTGAAGGCTCTGGGCGCAATAGGGTTAGCCCTGGTATGGGTGTGCGGCGCTGATATAGCTGTTAGTGATTGCTTATATGTTGCAACCTCTTACACTCGATCGTGTAGGGCTGGTTGCTGTAGCGTTGTCTCGCGCAGCAGCCAGCCAGAACCTGCCGTTCCCCCTCTACCAGGAGACAAGACATGCCAAGAAAATTATTAATCCGAGCCACAGTGCTTGCAGTTGCTGCGCTGGGTGCTACGTATTCCATAGCGCAGGACAACACTTTCAAAATCGGCTTGATTCTCCCCATGACCGGGCAGCAAGCTTCCACCGGCCGCCAGATTGAAGCCGCCGCCAAGCTCTACATGGCGCAGAACGGCGATACCGTGGCCGGCAAGAAGATCCAGCTGATCGTCAAAGACGACACCAGCGTGCCCGACGTCACCAAGCGCCTGGCGCAGGAGCTGGTGGTGAATGACAAGGTGAATGTGCTGGCCGGTTTCGGCATCACACCGTCGGCCCTGGCCACCGCGCCCATTGCTACCCAGTCGAAGACACCCGAGGTTGTGATGGCTGCGGCCACCAGCAGCATCACCCAGGCTTCGCCGTACATCGTGCGCACCAGCTTTACCCTGCCACAGGCTGCGGTCAGCATGGCCGACTGGGCGCCAAAGAATGGCATCAAGACCGTAGTGACCTTGGTCAGTGACTACGGCCCTGGCCTGGACGCGGAGAAGTATTTCAAGGAACGTTTCCTGTTCAACGGCGGGCAGGTGCCTGAGACGCTGCGCGTGCCCTTGCGCGGCCCGGACTTTGCGCCGTTCCTGCAAAAAGTGCGTGACCTGAAGCCGGACGCGCTGTTCGTCTTCGTACCCTCTGGCGCCGGTGCGGCGGTGATGAAGCAGTTCCTGGAACGCGGCATGGACAAGGCCGGCATCAAGCTGATCGGCACGGGTGACGTGACCGATGACGACCAGTTGAATGACATGGGCGACGGCGCGCTGGGCGTGGTCACGTCGCACCACTATTCGGCCGACCATCCCTCGCCCCTGAACACCAAGTTTGTCGATGCTTTCACCAAGGCCAACAAGGGCCTGCGGCCTAACTTCATGGCCGTTGGAGGCTACGACGGCATGCGCGTGATCTATGAAGCACTGCGTGCCACCAAGGGCCAGGGCGGCGGCGATGCACTGCTGGGCGCGATGAAGGGTCAAATTTTCGAGAGCCCACGCGGCCCGATCTTCATCGACGCGCAAACCCGTGACATCGTGCAGAACATCTATCTGCGCAAAGTGGAGCGCAAGAACGGTCAGCTGTACAACGTCGAGTTCGCCGTGATCAAAGACGTCAAAGATCCCGGAAAGACCAAGTAATTCTCCGTATGGCGGCCTGGCCGCCGGTTTGCGTCTGCTCGGGGCCTATTTATGTTGACGATTCTTTTTGACGGCATTGCCTACGGCATGTTGTTGTTCATCCTGGCTGTCGGCCTTGCGGTGACGATGGGGCTGATGAATTTCATCAACCTGGCGCACGGTGCTTTTGCCATGGTCGGCGGCTACATCACGGTGCTGCTGATGCAGCGCTTTGGTGTTCCGTTTCTGCTGTGCCTGCCCTTGGCTTTCCTGGGCTCGGCCTTGCTGGGTGCGGTGCTGGAGCGCACGCTCTACCGGCCGCTCTACCGCAAGCCGCATCTGGACCAAGTGTTGTTTTCCATTGGCCTGACCTTTATGGCGGTGGCCAGCGCCGACTACTTCATCGGCTCCAGCCAGCAGATCATCCAGCTACCCGAATGGCTCAAGGGCCGCACTGAACTGGGCGAGGGCGCCTGGATGCTGGGCATGGGCCATTACCGGCTGTTCATCATCGCCGTGTGCACCGCGCTGACGGTGGCGCTGCAGTATGTGCTGGCGCGCACCCGTTTCGGCAGCCGCTTGCGCGCTTCGGTGGACGACCAGCGCGTGGCCGCTGGCCTGGGTATCAATGTGAACCTGGTGTTTTTGGGTACTTTTGCCGTGGGCTCCGGTCTGGCCGGCCTGGGCGGCGCGCTGGGTGCCGAGGTGCTGGGTCTGGACCCGAGTTTTCCCTTGAAATTCATGATCTACTTTTTGATCGTCGTCGCCGTGGGGGGCACCTCCAGCATCACCGGGCCGCTGCTGGCGGCGCTGTTGCTGGGTATTGCTGACGTGGCCGGCAAGTACTACATCCCCAAGCTCGGGGCCTTCATCGTCTACAGCCTGATGATCGGGATTCTGATCTGGCGGCCCCAAGGCCTGTTCGTTCGTCGAGGGGGCAAATGATGCAAACCAATTCGCAAAACCTGCTGCTGAAAAGCGGCCGCTGGAAGTCCTGGGAGTATGCGCTGTGGCTGCTGGCCCTGGCCGCGCCTTGGCTGCTGTCGCGTAACGCGCTGATCATCAACGAGATCGCCATCGTGGCTTTGTTTGCTTTGTCGCTGGATCTGATCCTGGGCTACACCGGCATCGTCTCGCTGGGCCATGCCGCTTTCTTCGGCATGGGGGCGTACTCGGCGGCGCTATTCGCCAAGCTGGTGATGCCCGACCCGCTGCTGGGCCTGGTGTTCGGTATCGCCACTGCGACGCTGCTGGGCGCCATCTGCAGCGCCACCATCCTGCGCGGCACCGATTTGACGCGGCTGATGGTGACGCTCGGCGTCGGGCTGATCCTGATGGAACTGGCTAACAAGCTGGACTGGCTGACCGGCGGCGCCGATGGCCTGCAGGGCGTGGTGATGGGGCCGCTTCTGGGCCAGTTTGAATTTGACCTGATGGGCCAGACCTCGGCTTGGTACTCGCTGAGCGTGCTGCTGATGCTGTTCGTGCTGGCGCGGCGGCTGGTGCATTCGCCCTTTGGAGCGACGCTGAAAGCCATCCGCGACAACCGCTTGCGCGCCATGGCCATCGGCATCCCGGTGCATAGCCGGCTGGTGGTGGTCTACACCGTGGCGGCTGGTGTGGCCGGTGCGGCTGGTGCCTTGCTGGCACAGACGACGGGCTTTGCCTCCTTGGACCTGTTCGAGTTCCACCGCTCGGCCGATGTGATGCTGATCCTGGTGGTCGGCGGCGTGGGCTGGTTGTATGGCGGCGTGCTGGGTGCGGTGGTGTTCAAGCTGATGCAGGACTTTTTGTCCAGCATCACGCCGCAGTACTGGACCTTCTGGATCGGCCTGTTCCTCGTGGTGCTGGTGCTTGTCGGCCGCGAGCGCCTGCTGCGCCCCTGGACCTGGCGTTTGCCGCGCATGGGCGGAGGTCGGTCATGAGCGCAGATACCGTGTTGTCCGCCGAAGGCTTGGTGATGCAGTTTGGCGGCATCACCGCCACCAACAACGTTACGCTGCACCTGCAAAAAGGTGCGCGCCACGCGCTGATTGGGCCGAACGGTGCCGGTAAGACCACGCTGATCAATTTGCTGACGGGCGTGCTGCAACCTACATCTGGCCGCATCGTGCTGGAAGGGCAAGACATTACCCAGTTGGCGCCGCACCAGCGTGTGCGCCGTGGCATGGTGCGCACCTTCCAGATCAACCAGCTGTTTGACACGCTGACGCCGCTGGAGACCCTGGCCATGACGGTATCGCAACACCAGGGCCTGGGCAGCAAATGGTGGCAGGCGCTGGGTGCGCGTCGCGACGTAACGCAGCGCTGCGAGCAATTGCTGGAGCAGTTCCACCTGACTGCCGTGATGGCCCAGGAAACCCGGGTTTTGGCCTACGGCAAGCGCCGGCTGCTGGAGATCGCTATCGCGCTGGCCTGCGAGCCGCGCGTGCTGCTGCTGGACGAGCCGGTGGCCGGTGTGCCCGCCGGCGAACGCGAAGAGCTGCTGCAAACCGTGGCCGCACTGCCGCCCGAGGTATCGATTTTGTTGATTGAGCACGATATGGACCTGGTCTTCAGTTTCGCCAAGCGCATGACGGTGCTGGTCAACGGCACTGTGCTGACCGAGGGCGACCCGCAGACTATTGCGAACGACCCGCAGGTCAAGGCCGTGTACCTGGGCCACGGCGAAGACGAGGCCCATGCCGCCAGCCAAGGAGGATTCGCCCATGGCTGAGCTGCTGAATGTGCAAGGCCTGAGCGCCGGCTACGGCGAGGCGGTGGTGCTGAACGGCATCGCGTTGAGTTTGAATGAAGGCCAGACCCTGGCCCTGCTGGGCCGCAACGGTACCGGCAAGACCACGCTGATCAACACCCTGGCCGGCGCCACGCGACAGCACGCCGGCAGCATCCAGCTCGGCGGTGTGGCGCTACACAAGCTGCCCTCGCACGAACGTGCCGCCGTCGGCATCGGTTGGGTGCCGCAGGAACGCAATATCTTTAAATCGTTGACGGTGCACGAGAACCTGACCGCCGTGGCGCGGCCGGCGCGGGCAGGGCGCGCGTCCAGCCCGTGGACGCCTGAGCGGGTGTACAGCCTGTTCCCACGCCTGGCCGAACGCAAGACGAATTTGGGGACGCAGTTGTCGGGCGGCGAGCAGCAAATGCTGGCCTTGGGCCGGGCCCTGGTGCTGAACCCGACGCTGCTGCTGCTGGACGAGCCCTGCGAAGGCCTGGCGCCCATCATCGTGCAGGAGCTGCTGCGGGCCATACGGCGCATTACCCGCGAAGAAGGTTTGTCGGCCATCATCGTGGAGCAGCATCCGCAGGCGATTTTGGCGATCTCTGACACGGCTGCCGTATTGGACCGCGGCACCGTGGTCTACGCCGGAACGGCAAAAAGCCTGCAAGAGCAGCCGGAGCTGCTCAGCAGGCTTTTGGGTGTGTCGCGCTAACTGGCCGAACTGACCAGCGCAAACCGGCTTACTTGCTGACCTGGTTGCCGATGAAGGCACCGGCGGCTGCGCCAGCGGCCGTGCCAACTGCGCTACCACCACCCAGAACCAGGCCGGCTGCACCGCCGATAGCCGCGCCGGTAGCCGTGTTTTGCTGTCTGCGGTTCATGCCCGCGCAGCCACCCAGGGTGAGCAAGACGGCTGCAATGGTGGCGGCGGCGATGGTGCGGTGGATGCGGTAGTTGGTGTTCATGGAATTACTCCTGTGGGTTTTTATGTGCCCCCAGTATCCCAAAGCTGCCCGCGTTCACACAGCAGACGATGCCGACACTGCTTGTAGCCCGATTCCTACAAACAAGGTTTTCATCGCCCAGGAGATGTTGGCCTGAATATGCTGCTGGCGCAGGTAATACCTACGTCAATAGCTATCAAATTGGAAGCAATCCGTAGGGGCATCTCCGGGGCGGCGTGGGTGCTCCGGCAGGCGTATTTGTACAGCCGTAAATGGCTTGGCGATTACTTGGTGACTTCGTGGCCGACGACGCCGCCCACTGCTGCGCCGGCTGCCGTACCCAGCACGCCGCCACCCAAGACATTACCGGCGACACCGCCCAGCACGGCGCCCGTAGCGGTGCCCTTTTCCTGGCGGGACATGCCGGCGCAGCCACCCATGCTGAGCAAGACTGCGACGATGGTGGCGCTGGCGGCATAACGTGTGAATTGGTTCATGAGGTTTCTCCTATGGATGTATGGAATGTCCACAGTATGAAAAATTACCCCAGGTCCACACAGCGGACGATGTCGCCAGTACGCGTAGCCGCTGTCCTACATGACAGGGTTTTTACATCGGTGAATTTGAGAGCTTAATTGGCTACTAGCGCAGGTAATACGAGCGCGAGTAGCTATTAAATTGGAAGCGCTCAGTTCTTTCCCTTCCAGGGCAGCAGCCAGCGCTCCAGCAGGCGCATGGCCAGGGAAAACGCAAATGCGCAGGCGGCGATGATGACGATGCCGACAAACACCGCATCGGTCGCCAGGAAGTGCGATGCCGACATCACCATAAAGCCGATGCCGCGCGTGGCCGCGATCAATTCAGCTGCTACCAGCGTGCTCCAGCCCACGCCCAGCGCAATGCGGATGCCCGTCAAAATTTCAGGCAGGGCCGACGGCAATACCACCTGGCTGAACAACTGCCAGCGGTTGGCGCCCAGCGACAGCGCAGCGTTCACCCGCTCTTGCGACAGGGACCGCACGCCGGCCTGGGCCGACAGCACGACGGGCGCAAACATAGCCAGTGTCAGCAGGGTGATTTTCGACGCCTCGCCTATGCCCAGCCAGATGATCATCAGCGGCAGGTAGGCCAGCGGCGGCAGCGGCCAGTAGAACTCTATGGGCGTATCCAGCACACCCTTGGCCCAGCGGTTCAGCCCCATGGCGATACCGACCGGTATGCCCAGCGCAATGGCAATGGCGGCAGCGGACAGGATACGCACCAGGCTGGCCGACACATGCTCCCACAGCGTGGCGTTGGCATAGCCGTCGTCCCACATACTGCGGGCTGTGGCCAGTACCTCGGCCGGGGTGGGCAGAAATAGATGTGGCACCAGCCCGGTCTGCGCCACGGCCCACCACAGCAGCAGGATGGCGGCCGCCGTGGCGATGCTGGTGGTCACGGTGGAGCTCTCGCCAATGCCGAAGCTGCGCATTTTCACTAGTCGTGGCATGGCGGCCTCTCTGGCCGTGCGGGGGGCTGCGGCAGCACTGTGGATGTTGCCTGGAGCGGCGAGTTCGCTCATGTGGTGGCCTCTTCTGTGTCTTTTGTGCGGTGTTCAGTCTGGTGGATGATGGCGCGTATGTCTTCGCGCAGCTGGGCGAAGGCGGGTGATGTCTTGATGGCGCGGGCGTCCCCGTTGCGTGCGTACTGGCGTACAAAGTCCAGGTCGAAGCGCGCCACGATGCGGCCCGGGCGGGGTGACATGACGATCAGCTCGGTACCCAGGAACAGCGCTTCTTCAATCGAATGGGTGATGAAAAACACCCGCTTGCCGGTACGCGCCCAGACGGATACCAGCAGCTCCTGCATCTGCTCGCGGGTCATGCTGTCGAGCGCACCAAAGGGCTCATCCATCAGCAGGATGTCCGGGTCGGGCGCCAGCGCGCGGGCCAGGCCCACACGCTGGCGCATACCGCCAGACAGTTCGTACGGCGCGGCGTTGGCGAAGTCCTGCAGGCCGACCAGGCGCAGCAATTCCAGCGCCCGCTCGCGGCGCTCGGCGCGCGCCACGCCGGCAAACTGCAGGCCCAGGGCGACGTTGTCGAGTACGGATTTCCAGGGCAGCAGCGTGTCCTTCTGGAACACCACGCCCCGGTCGGCCCCCGGGCCTTCCACCGGGCGGCCGTCCAATGTGATGCTGCCATCGGACAAGGGTAGGAAGCCCGCCATGGCGTTCAGCAGGGTGGATTTGCCGCAGCCGGAAGTACCCAGCGCCACCACAAAGCCGCCCTGCGGGATGTCCAGCGACACCCGGTCCAGCGCATGCACCGGCCGGCCGTCGCGGGCTTCAAAAAATACACTGGCGTGTTGGACGCGGAGCATGGATGCGCTTATTTCTTCAGGGCTACCACGGCGGCAGGCGTCACAAAGGCCGCGTAGCTGGGCAATACCTCTGGAATCTTCTTTTGCTCTTTCAGGAACACCGAGGTTTCCTTCAGTATCTTGGCAATGCCGGACTTCTCGCCACCGCCCAGCCAGGCGTCCGACGCCTGGGTGTTCAGGCTCAGCAGCGACAGGTTTTGCAGTGCCGCAGCCTGGTCGGCCGGGGTGCCGCCGAGCAGCTTGGCCAGCAGCTTGGTGTTCTCGCTGTCGGCGGTCCAGGCGGCTTTGTTGCTGGTGAACGAGGTGGTGTATTTGTCCACCACGCTGGAGAAGGACTTCAGGAACTCGGGGTGCTCCTTGGCGAAGGCGGCGGTGGCCACCCAGGCGGAGAAGGTCGGAGCGCCTTTGTCGGCCACGTCCTTGGAGGTCACCAGCACTTTGCCGCTCTTCTTAAGCTCAGTCAGCGCCGGGTCCCAGACGAAGCCGCCATCGATATCGCCCCGGTTGAACGCGGCCACGATGTCGGGCTGGGGAATGGCGAAAACCTGCACGTCTTTTTCAGTCAGGCCCTGGGTTTTCAGTAACGCCAAGAGCTGGTAGTGGTCGGTGGACACGGGGGCTGCGGCCAGCTTCTTGCCCTTCAGGTCGGCCAGGCTGTGGATGCCCGAGCCATTGCGCACTACCAGAGCCTCGTCGGTGCCGGAAATGGAGGCCACGTAGAAGGCCTTCACGTCCAGGCCGCGCGAGGTGGCGGCGGCGTAGGGGCTGGAGCCCACATAGCCGATCTGCACATCACCCGAGGCAATGGCGGCAAAGATGTCGGCGCCGGAGTTGAAGCGGCGGAAGTCGATGTCGTAACCCGTGGCCTTGGCATAGTCGCCATTGGCAATGCCAACCGACGAGGGCAGGGCGTCCGTCTGGTAGCCCACCACTACTTTTTTGTCGGCTGCTGTGGCCGTGAGGGCGGTGCCCAATACCAGCGCGCCCACGGCGGCCGTCCATAGTTTTTGTGCGAATCGCATGCTTCCAGCTCCTGATAGTTTGCGGCCACGGCAAGCGGTGGCCTTGGAGCGGAATCTTAGATTTAGATGTGTATGTAGCTATAGAACGATATCAACATACGTTATGCGAATAATGGTGGCGCATACGGTCCGCATTGGGGGCGTCTCAGAAAACGGAAAATGGAGCACACCGGGCTGGTCGTAGCGGTCGTAGCCCAATAAAACCACCCCATTGAAGTAGCCATTTGGGCCCTTTATTGGTTTTTATTCGTTACCTCATGGGAACGCTAACTGTAGCGATTAAGCCGGTTTGCTGAGATTCGTCTGCGAAGTCGAGGCGAATTTCGGCACCGATGCGATGAGCAATCGTCTGAACAATGGAAAGCCCCAAACCAGATCCAATCTGCCCACTGCCCAGCGTGCGATAGAAGGGATCAAAAACCCTGTCCCGCTCGGCCAATGGAATACCTGGCCCGTTGTCCTGGACGCGCAGCTTGGCCTTCGCGTCCGACACCTCCACCGAAAGATCAACCTGTCCGCCCTCTGGCGTGTAACGGATGGCGTTATCGACCAGGTTCTTGACCACGGCGATCATGTCCAGCTCACTCACCCAGACTTCGGCGTCTTGGATGCCTTCGACACCGATGTCAATGCGCTTGGCCTCGGCCAGCGGTATGAGGTCTTCCAGCACGCGGCGATAGACGCCCTGAACCGATAACGGCGACTGTGGAAAGTCGGTAGCCGACTGCACCTTAGCCAAAGTCAGAAGCTGATCCAGTAGGTCGCGGCCACGCTCGATTCCTTGGCGCAGCACTATCAGCCGTTCGTGTGCCAAGCTAGACATCTCTATATCTGCCAGCCGCTCGGCTTGTAGCGATAGGGCCGTCAACGGCGAACGCAGCTCGTGCGCTGCATCCGCCACAAAGCGGCGCTGAGATTCCATCGATTGATTTACACGGGCGAGCAGGCGATTTATCGCTGCAGCGAAGGGGCGAACCTCGGTTGGAAAGTGGCGGGCGTCAATAGGGTGCAACTCCTGGTCGGCCCGTTGGTCGATTTCCTTGGAGAGCGCGGCAATGGGCCGGAACATTTTGCGCACCAAGTCGGCAACGATTAACAGCAACACCGGCACGAGAATCAAGAAGGGCATCACCGTGCGTAGTGCCCCGTCGCGGGCGATCTCATTGCGGAAACCAGATTCTTGAGCCACGGCAATGCGTTCACCAGCGGCTGTAGTCTTGACCAGCACGCGGAACGTTTCGCCGCCAACCTCCAGCGTATGTAGTCCGTCGGGCAGCGTGGCTGGAAGCGGGAGTGTTCCTCCTGCATCCAGCCCTACCGCAGCGAGGCTGAACTCACCCAAGCGCTGGACGATCACGCGCGATTCCTGATCGGCGTACTTGAGACGGGAATCGGTGGTTGGCGCAACTGGTGCCAGGTGCTGACGGTCCATGAGCTGCGCCACCTGACGCAGCACATCGTCTTGTAGCTCGTGGGCTTCATCGAAGGCGGACAGGAACGACAAGACTCCCGCCACGATGGCCACCGCGAGAATGGCCAGCGACAGGGTGAAGGACAGCTTGAGCTGAACCGACTCGTTCAAGCGCTTTTTGAAACCATCCATCCGATCCCCCTGACGTTTTTGATGACCTCGCTGCCCAGCTTGCGACGCAGGACATAGATCAGATATTCGACAGCATTGCTTTCGACCTCTTCCCCCCAGCCATAGATGCGATCCTCCAGCTCGCTGCGCGAAAGAATGGCTCCGGGCCGTACCAGCAAGGCTTGCAGCAGCGAGAACTCGCGGTTGGACAATTGCAAAGGAGAGCCGCCATTGACGCTGGCCTCTTTGGTGGCTGGATCGAGCGACACCAGGCCATTGCCGATTACCGGCGCTGCCGTCCCACCCTTGCGCCGTAAAACGGCGCGCATCCGAGCCAGTAGCTCCGCCATCTGAAAAGGCTTGGATACATAGTCGTCGGCCCCGCCGTCTAGGCCGCGCAGGCGATCATCCAAGCCGTCACGCGCTGTGATGATAAGCAGGGGAACAGGGTTGTCCTTAGCGCGGAGGCTGGCCAACACCTCAAGCCCATCCTTGCCGGGCAGGCCCAGATCGAGCAGCACCAGATCGTAGTGCTGACAGCCCAGCGTCGTGAGTGCCGTCTGTCCGTCCTTCACCCAATCGGCGGCGTAGGACGCATCCTTCAATGCACCGTGGATCGCGTCACCGATCATCGGATCGTCTTCAACCAGCAATACCCGCATTCCCCCTCCAATAGTCAATTATTCAAGGCTACACCTGAATTCGATAAATGATGGCATCCTTATAGTTAACCGTGTAGCGCATCGAAGGTTTTCAATAGCGCAGCCATGGCAGCCTTGCAATCAGTCTGACTCGGCGCGTCAGCCCTTAGTGCCGAAAGCGACTTGTCTATGCCCTTATCGAGCACGTGCCAATCATCGGCCGCCCGTGGTTTCAAACCGGCCTCGGCGGAGTCCCATGCGACCTCCAAGTCCTTGATACGGGCCTTGGCAGCGGGCAAGTCGCCTTTATCCACGATGGTGGCCACATCGGCAGCAATGCTGCGGAAGGCCGACAGGTCGCCTAGCTTGGAGGCGACCTTGCCTTGCTGGGCCGGGACGCTTTGGCCTAGTGAGGTCGACGCTGCGCCTGTGTTGCCTTGATCGGCTGGCTTGGAGCAACCCGCTGTCAGAGCCAGGAATACGGCTGCGGAAGCGGCGAAAAAAGGGCGAGCGATTGAGTGGCGATGGGTCACGTTTTTTTCCCTTGAGTAGTGGAAAGTGGTTTAGGAACTGGCTTATTCAGCGAGTTGGGTAGAGCGGTTTGCGTTCATGCCGATTTGCGCGACAGCCACCAGCAAGACGATCACCGAGAGGAACAGGGCACTCGTCCACATTGCACCCATGCCGAGACCGCCATAGGTCTTGGCTTGGGTCAGCAAATCGCCCAGCGCGGCGCCGAAGGGGCGGGTCAGGATGTAGGCGATCCAGAAGGTCAGTACGGCGTTGCCGCCCATGCGCCAGGCCGCATAGGTGATGCCGATCAGTGCACCGAACGCCACCGAGCCCCAGATAAAGCCCAAGCCCAATGCCTCTGTCGCCAAATCGCCAGCAGCAGTGCCTAGCGCGAAGGTGCACAGGATGGCTGCCCAATAGAACAGCTCCCGGCTGCGCGTCACGATGTCACGAATGGACAGGGTGCGCTCGACCCGATACCAAACGAAGAAGATCGCGGCAAGCGCAACGGCAAACGCCGAGGTGCTGATGTACAGGCTGACGCCAAGGCCATCGGTCAGCAGATCGGTGATCTGGGTGCCGACAACACTGACCAGTACCACCGTCAGCCAGTAAATCCAAGGGGTATAGCGGCGGGTACGCAACTGCATGAACAAGGCGGCTGCCAACATAGCTGCCATGACGCTTCGCGTCAGGCCCTGCCCCAAGCCTGCCTCGACTGCCAGATAGTCGGCAACAGTTTCCCCCACCGTAGTGGACATGATTTTGATGATCCAGAAGGAAAGAGCAACCTCCGGGACTTTGTTGAGCCAGCCTGTGATGCTGCTCGTGGGTAATTTGTTCAAGGTGTTCTCCTGCTGAGTTGAAATGGTTGGCGTCAGTTTGTCTGGCCAGACTTAGCCAACCCATAGGCTTAGTCGTGCACCCATCCGAGCGCGATCAATTTGCCAAAAAGCCGGTGATGAATTGCGATGGCGAGTCGGTAAGTAGCCCCCAGATACCAGTGGGCTGTACGCAAGGTCAGCCAAGCACTGAGTAAGGCGACCGAGATCGCCCCGAACATGTCAAACGGGAAATGCACACCAAGGTAGATGCGACCCCACGCGATGGGGACGCCCAACAAGGCCAGGCCGATGCCTGTACTGCGATGTTGTTGCTGTAGCAGGAGGCTGAACGCAACTGCCCACCACAGCGTCAGGTGGTCGCTTGGGAATGAGGAGTCGGCAACATGAGGGATAAGGGTATGCCCCAGTCCGATCATGAAAGGTCGGGGGTGCATCCAGGCCAATCCGATGGCTTGGTTAATCAGAAGGCCCAGTAACCCCGATGCGCTTACAACGAGCATGGCCTTGCGAATGCCTTTGCTGCCCCGCAGCCAGCCGATACCGATCAGAGGCGGTACCGCCCAGATGAGCTGCTCGGCAAAGAAGGTGGCCAGCATCAGCGCCAAAGCGCTGGGGCGCTCTGGCGCGTTCAGCCAGAGAAACAGTGTGTGGTTGAGTGATTCCATGCGGTCTCCGTGCCGGATCGCCGTACTAGAGACGACCCGGCCATGTTGGCGAGGTGTCAGTCCTGCTTGTCGTGGTCGTCATCGTGATCTGCCTTATCTTCAGCAGACGAGATAACCGTGCCTTTGTCGGCATCAACCCGGACATCGAAGACCTTGGCTCCGCTGACGACCTCCACGTCATAGACCCAGCCTTGTTTCGAGTTCTCGTATTCGGCGCGCGACGCCTTGCCGTTGGCGTGTTGCTCGGCGACAGTGACGGCCTGAGCGAGCGGAATCTTGGCTTCGCTGATTGCCAAGGCGTCGTTTTCCATGCCACCTTTGGCGGCGTAGGCCACGGCCCCTGTCGCTGCAATGGCGATAGCCAGTAAGGTACCTGCCTCAGAACGCAACCACGCCCATGAAAACCCCGTTCGCCCTGAGCTTGTCGAAGGGCTTGCAAATTGAGCCCTTCGACCCTTCGATAAACCCACGACAGGCCAAGCTCAGGGCGAACGGTTGTGGTGGTATGTCTGAGGCAAGTGGATAATCAGGAAAAATAGCTTCTAGCGCACGTAGTACCTACGCTGGGAGCTATTGAATTGATAGCAGGTTTCAGTCGGCAATTTGCGGTGGCTGCGGGTGCTGCTGCAGGTACCAGGCGCGCAGGCCGTCGTCTTCAAAAGCGTAGTCGCCGCGCCCGGCGCGCCAGATCAGTTCCTTGTCCCGCAGCGCGTCCAGGGCACCCTGGATGGCCGAGTTGCTCAAGGGCTTGCCCAGCACGGCCTGGTAGGCGGCCAGGGCAGTCTCGGCAAATGGGGTGTAGTCGGGTGCCAGGCGGGCAATGGCGTCCAGCACGGCTTTTTGGGCGCCCGGCAGGCTGTTGTAGGCCGAGGCAAATTCCTGCCAGGCGCGGCTCTGCAGCTGCTGGGCGTTGCGTTCTATCAGCGCGTCCAGTGCATCGGCGCCGCCCCAGTCGGCTACTGCTTCGCCGACCACTCGCTTCAGCATCTCGGGCCGGCGGCCCAGCAGGTCGAAGGCGCGCTCCAGCGTATCGGCGCTGAAGGCTTTGCCGTCGGCGAACTGGGGTTTCAGCCAGGCGGCGTAGGCCTCTACAAAGCCCCGGTCCAGCAGCGGGAAGCGGGTCACCCCGGCGCCGTAGAAGGGCTCGCTTTTGCGCAGCACCAGGTGCGTCAGCTTGTCGCGGTTGGAGCCGGTCATCACCAGGTGCAGGCCGCGCTCAGACGTGCCCTGGTTGAGCCGGTCACGCGCGGCCTTGAGCGCAAACATGGCCTGGGTGCCGGCGGGGGTGGACAGGGCGTGCTGGGCTTCGTCCACCAGCAGCACCAGGGGTTTGCCGCATTTCAGGCGCAGCCGCTCCAGCGCGTCCGCCAGCGTGGCGCCACCGGTCTGGCCGATCTTGTTCAGGTCTAGACTCAGAGCCCCCAGCACATTCAGCTTGTCCAGCCCCACGCCCTTGGCGGCTTTGAGCACTACGCCATCAAAGCGGGCCAGGGCCTCTCGCACGACGGCAATGATGAGCTCCGCCGGGTCGCGGCTGCGGTCGGACCACAGGTCTACGTACAGCGTCTCCCAGCCGCGCTTGCGCATTTCGGGCACCATGTCTTCACGCAAGAAGGTGGATTTGCCGGTGCGGCGAGGGGCGGCCAGGAACAGGCCGGAGGTGGCGTCCAGAATGCCACGGCCCTCCAGCGCGTCGCAGTAGCTGGCCGCCAGGGCGGTGCGGCGGTAGGTAAAGAGGTCGGCCATGGGTTTTAGGGGTTAATTATTTCGTAAAACATAATTTTACGGATAATTGAATAATTGCACCATAAAACCCCTGCTGGCAAAGCGATGGCGCAGGGCTTGTGGAAGAAATACCAGCCTGGCGCAGGTGCTGTCTGCGCTGCAAGCTATTGAATTGGTAGCAATTGGTAGCAGTTACCCTGGGATAGGCCTGGGGGCTCGGGTAAACTCAAACCCGCTCTTGCCGCCCCTTGGGTGTATGCAATTGCCCAGCTGATTAACCCACTAGCTTCACAAACCAGACTTCGGTGCGCCTCCAATCCATCAAGCTCGCGGGCTTCAAGTCCTTCGCCGAACCCACCACCTTCCACCTGCCAGGCCAACTGGTCGGCGTGGTGGGCCCGAACGGCTGCGGCAAGTCCAACATCATGGATGCGGTGCGCTGGGTGCTGGGCGAGAGCAAGGCCAGCGAGCTGCGCGGCGAGTCCATGCAGGACGTGATCTTCAACGGCACGACCACCCGCAAGCCGGCCAGCCGCTCCAGCGTGGAGCTGGTGTTCGAGAACAACGACCACCGCGCCGGCGGCCAGTGGGGCCAGTTTGCCGAGATCGCCGTCAAACGCGTGCTGACCCGCGAAGGCAATAGCAGCTACTACATCAACAACCAGCCTGTGCGCCGCCGCGATGTGCAAGACGTGTTCCTGGGCACCGGCCTGGGCCCGCGCGCCTACGCCATCATCGGCCAGGGCACCATCAGCCGCATCATCGAGTCGCGCCCCGAAGAGCTGCGCCTGTTCCTCGAAGAAGCTGCGGGCGTCTCCAAATACAAAGAGCGCCGCCGCGAGACCGAGAACCGCCTGAGCGACACGCGTGAAAACCTGACCCGCGTGGAAGACATCCTGCGCGAGCTCAATGCCAACCTCGAGCGCCTGGAAAAGCAGGCCGAGGTGGCGCACAAGTACAACACCCTGCACGCCAGCGCCACGCTGAAGCAGCACCAGCTGTGGTTCCTGAAAAAGACCGAGAGCGAGGCCGACCAAAGCAAGGTCAAGGCCGATGCCGCCCAGGCGGTGAACGATCTGGAGTCGCGCATCGCCGACCTGCGTCATGTCGAGGCCGAGCTGGAAACCATACGCCAGGCGCATTACGACGCGGGCGATGCGGTGAACCAGGCCCAGGGCAAGCTGTACGAGGCCAGCGCCGAAGTCGGCCGGCTCGAGGGCGAAATCCGCTTCGTGGTCGAAGGCCGGCAGCGCGTTGAGCTGCGCCTGACCACCTTGAAAGAGCAGATCCAGCAATGGGCCACGCGCCAGGAAGATGCGCATTTTGAGCTGGAAAACTTAGAGGCCACCGGCATCGAGGCCGAAGAAAAGGCTGAGCTGCTGGTCGCCCAGGTGGAAGAGCAGGCCGCCCAGCTGCCAGACCTGGAAGACGCGCTGCAAAGCGCCACCCGTGCCGCCAACGAGCAGCGCACGGGCGTGGTTCAGGTGCAGCAGCAAATTCAGGTGCTGGCCGCCGAGCAGCGCAGCATCGAAGAACAGTTCCGCCAGCTGGACCAGCGCCGAGAGCGCCTGGAGGGCGACAAAAAGTCCCTGGCCGCACCCGACGATGCCCGCTTGGAGATGCTGCAAGTCCAGTTGGACGAAGCCTCCGAGGCCGCAGCCATAGCCGATGCCCGCCTGCAGGAGTTGCAGGAAAACCTGCCCCAACTGGACGAAGACCGGCGCAGCAAGCAGACCGCCGTCAACACCGAGTCTTCCCGCCAGGCCGACATATCGGCCCGCCTGGAGGCGCTGAAGGCGTTGCAGGAAAAGGTCAAGACCGACGGCAAGCTCAAACCCTGGCTGACCCGCCACGGCCTGGAAGGCCTGCAAGGCGTGTCGGGCGGCTGGACAGCGGGCGCATCGCCGAGGTCCGGCGACATGAGCTTGCCGAGCCCGTCGATCCGATCACCCACGCCTCGGCCGAATATGATGCGGTCGTCGCCGACTGGCTGGAGATGGTGCGCGCCTTCGCGGGCCTGGACGGCAAAGACGTGCCCCCGGCGAAGCTGGCCTTCTACAGCGCGCCGCCCGCCGGCCCTGCACCGGGTGCTGCCGCTTTGCCGCGCCTGGCCGATTTGCTGCGTTTGAACGATGCCGGCCTGGCCGCCTTGCTGGGCGACTGGCTGCACGGCTGCTACACCGCCGCCAGCTTTGAAGACGCGCTGCAGCAGCGCAGCCAGCTGCAGGTGGGCGAAGTGATTTATGTGCAGAGCGGCCATGCCGTCAGCCTGCACAGCGTATCTTTCTACGCCCAGGACTCCGAGCAGGCCGGCCTGCTGGCGCGAGCGCAAGAGATTGAAAATTTAGAAAAGCAGCTGCGCGCCCAAACGCTGATCAACGAGGAAACCCGCTACGCCCTGGTGCGTGCTGAGGCCGCCTACAACGAATCCTCGCAGCGCCTGGTCACGGCCCGGCGCGAAGCCAGCGAGGCACAAACCCAGGCCCACGCGCTGCAGGTTGAAACCCTGCGTCTGGGCCAGTTGGCCGAGCAGGCCCGCGCGCGCAGCCAGCAGCTGGCCGGCGATCTGGCCGAGGTCGAAGCCCAGCTAGACGACCTGCAAGAACGCCGCGTCACCGCCGAAGCCCGCTTTGAAGAGCTGGACATGCAGTTGGCCGACAGCCAGGAGCGCCATGCCCAATTGGACGAGCGCGTCATCGAAGTGCAGCGCAAGCTGAACGAATGCCGCGAGCAGCAGCGCAGTCTGGAGCGCCAGGCCCAAGAAGCCACCTTCGCCCAGCGCAGCCTGGGCGCACGCCGCGCCGAGCTGACCCGTGCGGTGGACATGGCGCAGCAGCAAACCGTGTCGCTGACCGACGAGCAGCAGCGTGCCCATGACGAATTGGCCCGCTTGAGCGACGCCGCGGCCCAGGGTGGCCTGCAGACCGCGCTGGCCCAGAAGCTGGAGCGTGAAGCCGCTCTGGGCGCCCAGCGCAGCCAGTACGACGACCTGACCGCCCGCCTGCGCACCGCCGACGAGGCCCGCATGCAGAACGAGCGCGCACTCGACCCGCTGCGCCAGCGCATCACCGAATTCCAGCTCAAAGAGCAGGCCGCGCGCCTGGGCTCGGAGCAGTTCACCCAGCTGCTGGCCGATGCCAAGGCCGACCTGGATGCCATCGCAAAATCCATTGCCGATGGCGATGTACGCATGCACGGCATGCAGAGCGAGATCGACCGGCTGAACCGGGAAATCACCGCACTCGGCGCCGTGAACCTGGCCGCGCTGGACGAGCTGACCGTGGCACGCGAGCGCAAGCAGTTCCTGGATGCGCAGACCGCCGATCTGGTGGACGCCATGACCACGTTGGAAGACGCCATCAAGAAGATCGACGGCGAAACCCGCGAGCTGCTGTCCGGCACCTTCGACACCGTGAACGGCCACTTCGGCAAGATGTTCCCCGAGCTGTTTGGCGGCGGCAATGCGCGCCTGGTCATCACCGGCGACGAGATTCTGGATTCAGGTGTGCAAGTGGTGGCACAGCCGCCCGGCAAGAAGAACCAGACCATCCATTTGCTGTCGGGCGGCGAGAAAGCCCTGACTGCGATTGCTCTGGTGTTCGCCATCTTCATGCTGAACCCGGCACCGTT
>JAPLPK010000172.1 GCA_026400275.1 Burkholderiales bacterium | reverse complement strand
CCTGGGATTTACGGAAATCCGCTGGTAGCCGCTTGAGTTACCGGCGGCTAAGCCCTACGCGCCACGACAACGCTGCATGACGCCGTGCCGCTCTGCTTGGAGACCCCGCAGGGCCTGGATTCAGCCTGCGCAAGCGACATCTACATGCAGTGTTCCGGGCTCATGGTTCAAACTTCAACTCTTGTGTTCACGGCGCAGTGCGACTGCGTCCATCTGGCTCAGAGTCGGCTCGCCTGAACGCAGGCGGAACAAGCGCATGGTGTTGCTCACGCCCTCGACCTGCCCGCGCAGCGACTTCGCCGTAGCGGCAAGCTCCTCCACCATAGCCGCGTTCTGCTGGGTCAGCGAATCCATCTGAGAAACCGCCTCGTTGATCTGGGAAATACCCAGCGTCTGCTCGCCGGAAGCGTGGGCGATTTCATCCAGCACGGTGCTCACCTTGCCTACCGATTCCAGCGCCGACTGCATGCGCTCCAAGGCACTGCTGCTCTGCTCACCACCGGCACTGATGCGATGGGACGACTCGGTGATCAAGGTCTTGATCTCCTTGGCCGCAGCGGTCGTACGCTGCGCTAAAGCTCGCACCTCGCTAGCCACCACGGCAAACCCCCGGCCCTGCTCACCAGCGCGGGCCGCCTCGACGGCCGCATTCAGCGCCAGGATGTTGGTCTGGAATGCAACCCCTTCGATCAGTTGGATGATTTCGGTGATCTGCGCAGACGACTGGGCAATCTTTTGCATGGACTCGGACACCGAATGGACGGCCTCATTGCTGCGCTGGGCGATCTGTGTGGTTTCCTGCGCCAGCTTGGAACCACGCGTGGCAGCCGTGGCGCTGTGCTGCACGGTGCCGGTGATCTCCTCCATAGACGCAGCGGTTTGCTGCAGGTTACTGGCCTGCGACTCGGTGCGTGCAGACAGGTCCTGGTTGCCTTCGGCGATCTCAGCCACGGCAACACTGACCTGGTCGATTTCCTGCCGCACATCGCTGACCACCGTCCGCAAATTGACCGACATCTGCATCAAGGCCTGTTGCAACTGGCCCACTACGCCGCTGCCATCGGTACGAACTGCGTGGGACAAATCACCTGCCGCGAGGTTGTTAGCGTCCTTGACCAAAGAATGCAGGGGGTCAATCGCCATGGACCAGGACAGCCAGACGACCACGGCGGCCAGCGCCCCCCCCAACACGGCAGTCACCGCCAGAGGCATGTGCATTGCGACCGAAGCCAATACCACTATCAGAGCCACGGCCTGAACCAGTGCGAGACGGGCCACCGGGCCGGGGCTGCACAGACGCTGCAGCTTTCCCACCAGATCATTTCGAATGACTTTTCCGTTGCGCAGCAAGTAGGTTTTGCTACCGGATTTGGCCTCGCTGCGCATTTGCGCGTACAGCGTTTCTGCGGCTTGCACAGCCGAGCGGCTAGGGACCGTCCTGACGGACAGGAAACCGGTAATCTGGCTGCCGTCTACCATGGGCGTGGCATTGGCCTGGACCCAGTAGTAGTCACCGTTCTTGCGGCGATTCTTGACCAGCCCGGTCCAGGGCAGCCGGGCCTGTATGGTGGCCCACATATCGCGAAAGGCTTCTTCCGGCATGTCAGGGTGGCGCACCAGGTTATGGGCCTGGCCCAAAAGCTCGGCACTCGAATAGCCGCTGACCTCAATGAATGCCGGATTGCAGTAGGTGATGCGCCCCTTCAGGTCCGTCACGGATACCAGGGTTTGTTCAGTGGGGAAGGTGTACTCGTGCTGAGTGACAGGAAGATTAAGCCTCATGGATACCCTTCGTGTTGAAGTTTTTTGTTCCCGTAGCGGAGGTCAGCAGACCCCGGCTCAGACATTAACGCTGGCTAGCTCTACGCTATCAATTTACATCAAATTACCACTTAGAAACCGCTGTAACAATCGAAGAATCGACCTAAAAGGTACGCAAGCATCCTCAACATCTACTACGAACACGGTGAATGCAAAGTAGATTCAATTCGAGAATTATGGGATGGCCCATAGCGTAGCCCAGCGTCCATGGACAAGGATGTATAGCGTCCTGGCATGTACGCCCAAAGCTTGGTATGCAAGACCTGGGCCGGATACCGATCCGTGTAGCGCCAACGCTGGAGCCCCAACTTCAGCAACAACCTGAGAACACGTTCTCAGGCCGCCATCTCCTCGGGCAGCAGCATGGCGATACGCTCGCGAATGGAATCAGCGCGCTCGGCGCCGGCGGTGTTTTCCACCTCGTCCAGCAGCGCGCGGCCCACTTCCAGCATGGACGCACGGTCGCGGGCATTGCGCAAGGCCTCGCGAAAGAACTCGGCTTGGGCCGGGTCGCGTTTGGCAAACATGCGCTCGCAAATATCAAACAAAAACATGCGCGTGGTGGCCAGCGATCGCTTGCCGTCAAACGGGTCTACCGCCGTGGGTTGAACCACGACAGCAGCCGCTGAAACCTGCTGGCTCAGGTAGCCGTCACGCAAGAGCTGCAACACCAACTGTTCGCCCTCGTGGCCAAAATACGCAGCCACCTCCTGTACGCTCTTGCGACCATCGGCCAACAGCAGCAGCGCACGCTCCCGCTGGCCTAGACTGCGGCGCCCGGGTTGCAGTTCGGCTCGTGCCTTATCGGTTTTTTGAAGCCCCATGGTGTCCGCCCGTTGAAGACAAAGAGCGATTGGAGCAACAATTTGTTACCCTGCCATGACGCGAAGGCTGCGCTCCAGCATGGCCTCAAATTCAGCGATGGGCAGAGGGCGGCTCATCAGATAGCCCTGGTAGGCATCGCAGCCGTTGCGGGCCAGGAACACGCGTTGTTCCTCACGTTCCACGCCCTCGGCAATCACCGCCAGCCCCAGCGTGGCTGCCAGCGCGATGATCATCTTGGCAATGGCCGCGTCGTTCGGGTCGTCCAGAATGTCTTTGATGAAGCCTTGGTCGATCTTCAGCTGGTCCAGCGGCAGGCGCTTCAGATAAGTCAGCGATGAATAGCCCGTGCCGAAATCGTCAAGCGAAAAGCCCACGCCCTCGGCCTTCAGCGCATCCATTTTGGCGATGGTGGTCTCCACATCGTTCACCAGCAGGCTCTCCGTCAGCTCCAGCTTGAGTTGCTGCGGCTGGGCGCCGGTGCGGCGCAGCACCTCCAGCACCTGCTCCACAAAATCATCGCGCTGCATTTGCCGGGCACTGACATTCACCGCAATCGACAAGCCGGCCGTGCCGGGTTGCTGCGCCCAGGCCGCCAGCTGCTGGCAAGCCGTCTCCAGCACCCACTGGCCCAGCGGCACGATCAGGTCGGTTTCCTCGGCCAGCGGAATGAACTCGGCCGGGCTCACCATGCCGCGCAGCGGGTGCTGCCAGCGCAGCAGCGCCTCGGCTCCGGTAACCCGTCCCGTGCCCAGCACCTGCGGCTGGTAGTACAGGCTGAACTGCTGCTGCAGCAAGGCGTCGCGCAGGTCCGACTCCAGCGCCGCACGCAGCGTCACCACGGCCTGCATGGCGGCATCAAAAAAGCGCAAGGTATTGCGGCCCGATGTCTTGGCCTGGTACATGGCCAGGTCTGCCTGTTTCAGGAGTTCATCCACAGCATTGTGTCGCCCGTCAAATAATGCAATGCCGATGCTGGGCGTGCTGCGGCGCTCATGGCCATCCAAAACGTAGGGCTGGTTCAACACATCGAACATCTTTCGGGCCACGGCCCGGCAGTGGGCGGCGGCCTCATCGGCATGACCGCCCAGACCCTCCAGGATGACCACGAACTCATCACCGCCAAAGCGCGCCACAGTGTCCCCCTCGCGCACGCAGCAGGTCAGGCGCCGCGCCACCTGTTGCAGCAGCAGGTCGCCCTTGTCGTGGCCCAGCGTGTCGTTCAGGGTCTTGAAGTGGTCCAGGTCGATGAACAGCAAAGCCCCCAGGTTACCGCTGCGCGTGCTGGCCACCAGGGCCTGCTTCAGCCGGTCCAGCAGCAGGCGCCGGTTCGGTAACCGGGTCAGTGGGTCGTAAAAAGCCAGGCTATTAACCTCGTCTTCGATGGCCTTGCGTTCGGTGAAGTCTTCTATGACCCAAATCGACCCGGCTCGTGGCGCCTCGGGGTACAAGCTGCGGCTGCGCAAATGGGCCCAGAACTGCGACCCGTCCTGGCGCTGAAGAAACAGTACCTCGTCGTAGGGCCCCTGCTCCGGCGCCGTCGAAGGCGCACCGGGCGGGTAGAGCTTTGTCGTGGGTAAACCCGCCATGTCGGTCTGGGTGGTCTGGGTGGTCTGGGTGGTCTGGGTATAGCCAAAGATGTCCTGCGCATGGCGGTTGGCCAGATGAACCACGCCTTCGCGCACAAAAATCACCCCCACCGGCACATTGCCCAGTATGGCCTGCTGTTCGGCGAAAGCGGCCTTCAGGTCGCCGCGCATATGTTCCATCTGCAGCGCCAGGCGGCCGATTTCGTCCGGCCGCTGCCAGCCCACGGGCTGGTCAAAATCGCCGCCTGCCAGGCGGTTGGAAAACAGCGCCAACTGGTTCAATGGCCGCAGCACACGGACATGCAGCGCCAGCAAGATGAAGCCCAGCGACAGCACGAACTGCCCCAGCAAAATGAAGGAATAGGCCCGGCGGTCGCTTTCGAATTCATGCTGCTTCAGGCTGCTGTCCACCTCGATTTCTACGAAGCCGGCCAGCTCGCGCTGTTTATTGCCCGAATCCAGGAACATCAGCGGCCACCGCACCACCCGTGAACTACCCAGCCGCCGCTCTGGCCGCTCCAACGTCAGTATGGGCACCTTGTCAGAGTCACGGATGACGATGCGCACCACCTGAGGATCCAGCAGCGTTGCCTGCCCTATGGTGGTCACGCTAGCGGTGTTGTAGTTCCATACCGGTGCCGAGAGGCTGTTGGACAACAGCAAGACCTTGTCGTCCAGATAGCGGTCCAGCTCCTTGTCGATTTGTGCCTGGCGCAAATTGGTGAGCGTCATCACGCCGATCAGGGCCGGCACTATCAAGCCCGCCGCCATGGCAACCGCGATACCCACGCTAAGGCTGCGCAACCGCTCCCGGGTCTTGAGCGGCGCCAAGCGTTGCTTTACACGTTGTAAGAAGTGCATGGCCTGAGATTAACCTTATAACGTGCCTAAGCCCCCTATCTAAGACCCGTATAAGGCCATCAGCAGCGACCTAAGGCGACGCTTATAAGTCTTCGCGAAACTGCGTGCCCTGGATAGGGATGCGCAGACCGCGAGTGACTTGTTTAGCGTCGCCCTAACACCTGGTGCACACCAACTTCTGGATCTCCGGATTTTGGTAATTGGCCTTCGTCACCAGAACAGTGTCGGTAAAGATGGTGGCTTCTTTGATGGCCTGGCCACGGGCCGCTGCCGCTGCAGCCTGTGTGCCTTTGTAGCCCATCTGCACCGGGTTCTGGATCACCAGGCCGCTGATCTCTTCCTTCTTCAGGCCGTCCAACAGGGCATCGGTGGCGTCAAAGCCGATGAACCTCAGCTTGCCGGCCTGACCGGTATCGCGCAGGGCACGCAGCATGCCATCGGTCGCGGTTTCATTCACGGAAAACACGCCGTCCAGCGGCGGCTTTACGGCCAACAAGGCGCTTGCACTTTGCCGCGCCTTGCCGGTCGAGCCACCGCCATGTACATCCGCCACCACGGTGATAGCCGGCGCGTTGGCCCTCATATAGTCCAGGAAACCCGTGGCCCGATCGTCGGTGGAAGCGCTGCCCGCCACCGTGCGCAGCACCGACACCCGGCCTTTTTTGTTCAACAGGTCGGCCAGGGACTTGGCCGCCAGCTGGCCGCCCGCGTAATTATTGGAAGTGACAAAGTTGCTCAGCTGCTTACCGTCCAGTCCCGAGTCAACGGCCACCACCGGGATACCCATGGCAACAGCACGCCCCACTGATTCGACCAGGCGCCCCCTGTCGGTGGCGGCAATCAGGATGGCGTCCACCCCAGGCTTGCTGTAGAGCTGCACGATCTTGATCTGCGAGTCGGTGTCGTCGTTGTGCGCCGGCCCGCGCCAGGTGAGGTGGATGTGCCCGTCCTCCTGCACCGCCTTGTCCACACCGGTACGCATCAGGTCCCAAAAGACCTGGTCGCTGGCCTTCGGGATGAAGACCAGATGCACATCCTTCACCGCCGGCTGCGCGGCAGGCATGCCCATCACGCAGCAGGTCCACAGCAGAAAGAGTAGAGATTTCATATGCCCTCCAGCCCTGGTTCTTGCACCATAGCAAACGCTATGGGCCAAACGATACGCCAACCTGGCGCCTGGGCGGAAAGGGCATACCCTGCCTGGGCCGAATCACCGACCAACCCGGGTGGCCCGACAAAAACTCCTTATTTGATAGCAGCCAGCGCACGTTTTATATGCGCCAGAGCCCTATTTCATTTAAAAACTGTGGGCGGCTCAGTTGGCTACAGTGAAACGCTTTTGCACATGCTTGGGTGTCTCGATCTCGTCCACGATGGCCACAGCCAGGTCGGCAACCGAAATACCGGATGGCGCGTCGCCCATGCCAGGCAACAGCGTGTCTGCACCGACGCGGTACTGGCCGGTGCGCTCGCCGGGCGCCAGCAGGATGGGGGGCGAGAGAAAGGTCCAGTCCAGCGTGGTTTCGCGCTGGATGCGGTTCAACAGCTCGCGGGCCGCCAACGCGCCCTGCTTCCATTCGGCCGGGAACTGGGGCGTGTCCACCAGCTGCACGCCGGGTGCCACAAACAGACTGCCCGCGCCCCCAACCACCAGCACGCGCTTGCCGCCTGCCTGCTTCACGCCGTCCAGAATCGCCTGGCTGCCCTGCAGGAACAGGTCGTGGATCTGCGGCTCGGTCCAGCCGGGGTTGTAGGCGCTGATGACGGCGTCCACACCGGCCACGGCCTGGGCCACCTGGGCCGGGTCCAGCACATCGGCGGGTACCACGCTCAGCCCGGGCTGGGCGCTGAACTTGGCTGGGTTGCGTGCCAACGCAGTCACCTGGTGGCCACGGCTCAGCAATTCGGTTAACACGGCGCTGCCAACAAAGCCGGTGCCGCCAATCAATGCAATCTTCATATCAAGCTCCTGTTAAAAGAGCGTTAGTGTGATTTCTTCACCAAGATATGAATAGACGGTTTAATTCGCCATTACTCTGAAGCTCAGCTACACAATCAAACCTATGGACCAACTCAAACGCATGGCCATCTTTGCCGAGGTGGTGGCCAGCGGCTCGCTCACCGCAGCCGCCCGGCAGCTGGACATGACGCCCTCGGCCGTCAGCCAGCATCTGCGCCAGCTTGAAAAAGCCCTGGGCCTGGCCCTGCTGCACCGCTCCACCCGCAAGCTGACGCTGACCGAGGCTGGCGCCCGCTACCACGTGGGCTGCGCGGCCATGGTGGCGGCGGCACGCTCTGCCGAATCCGCACTGGCCCGGCTGCGCGACGAACCCGAGGGCGAGCTGCGCCTGGCCGCGCCCATAGGCTTTGCCAGCCTGCTGGCCAGCGCGCTGGCGCCGCTGCGCGGCCACCCCAAGCTGACCTTGAACCTGCTGCTGGACGACACCGTGATCGACCTGATCGACGCCCGCGTGGACATTGCGCTGCGCGTGGGCGCCATGCCCAGCTCCAGCCTGGTGGCACGCAAGCTCGGCAGCATGGCGCGCCAACTGTGCGCCGCCCCAGCCTACCTGGCCGAGCACGGCTGGCCCAGCCATCCGCAGGACTTGCTGCAGCATGTGTGGCTGGGCAGCGCCGCCGACAACACCAGCTTCGACACGCTGGAACTGCATGGACCGAAAGGCGAGCAATGCACTGTGCAGTTGCGGGGCCGCGTGCAGGCCAGCCAGGTATCGGCCCTGCACGCGCTGTGTGTGGAGGGCTGGGGCATTTGCGTGGCCGTGCGGCAAGAAGACTTCCAGGCCCTGGCCGACGGCCGGCTGGTACCCGTGCTGCCGCAGTGGCAGCAAAGCCCCATGCCGGTTTACGCCGTCACCCCCAGGCGCGATGCCCAGCCCGCCAAGGTGCGGCACACGCTGGACCTGCTGGCCAGCTACTTTGACCGGGTGTACCCCGGCGTGGTGGGCGGGTAGTTCCTATTTTGATAGCAGCCTGCGCAGGCACTACCTGCGCAGACGGCACTTTTCGTTAATGATCGTCGTGCAGATACGTGGCTTGGCGTGGCAGCAGCAGGCTGACCGCAAAGGCCAGAACCATCATCCCCGTGACGTACCAGTAAAAGTAGGACTCATGGCCCGTAGCCTTCAGGCCCAGCGCCACGTACTCGGCGCTGCCGCCAAATATCGCGTTGCCCACCGCATACGACAGGCCCACGCCCAACGCACGCACTTCGGGTGGGAACATCTCGGCCTTCACGATGCCGCCAACCGAGGTGTAGAAGCTGACCACCGCCAGCGCGATGGTGATCAACACGCCGGCCACCAGAGGGCTGGTCACGCTTTGCAGCGTGGTCAGAATCGGTACCACCATGAGCGTGCCCAAGGCGCCAAACAGCAGCATGTTGTTGCGCCGCCCGATGCGGTCCGACAAGGCGCCGAACAGGGGCTGCATGCACATATAGAGGAACAGGCAAGCGGTCATCACATTGCTGGCGGTCTTGATCGACATGCCGGCCGAGTTCACCAGGTACTTCTGCATATAGGTGGTGAAGGTGTAGAAGATCAACGAGCCGCCGGCGGTATAGCCCAGCACCACCAGCAAAGCGCGCTTGTGGTTTTTCAGTAGCTCGGCCACGCTGCCCGCAGCTTTGGAACTGCGCGTCTGCGCGGTGGTGGTTTCATGCAAGGTACGGCGCAGCATCAGCGCCACCACGGCGGTCAACGCACCCAGTACAAAGGGAATGCGCCAGCCCCAGCTCTTCAGCTCGGCCTCGTCCAGCAGCTGCTGCAACACCACCACCACCAGCACCGCCAGCAGCTGGCCGCCGATCAGCGTGACGTACTGGAAGGACGAGTAAAAGCCGCGCTGGCCGCGCATCGCCACCTCGCTCATATAGGTGGCGGTAGTGCCGTATTCGCCGCCCACCGACAGGCCTTGCAACAGGCGCGCCGTCAACAACAGCAACGGAGCCAGCGCCCCAATGCTGGCATAGGTCGGCAGGCAGGCGATCAGCAACGAGCCGCCACACATCATCATCACCGACACCACCATCGAGGTCTTGCGGCCCTTGCGGTCAGCCAGCCGACCGAAGATCCAACCGCCGATAGGCCGCATCAAAAAGCCCGCGGCAAACACGCCGGCCGTGTTCAGCAGCTGGGCCGTGGGGTCCGACTTGGGGAAGAACGCCGGCGCGAAGTAGATAGCGCAAAAGGCGTAAATGTAGAAGTCAAACCACTCCACCAGATTGCCCGACGATGCGGCGACGATGGCGAAGATGCGTTTGCGCTTTTCTTCAAACGTATAGGGAAGGGGCAGTACGGCAGTCATGGGCGTCCTTGTCTCGGTGAACTTGTAGCTGGCAGTGTCTTGCAATGCCGTGCTTCTGTCGTCCGTAGCAATCCGCCCCGGCGTCTGCGTAGCTCTACGCAAGGGTAATTACCTAGGGATAGCTAAAGCGCATTCTCACGCAAAAACCGGTCCAGCTCGTGGCTGTTCGACAGGCCCAACTTGGCGAACACATGGGCGCGGTGCGTCTCCACGGTACGCAGCTCTAGCGGCGCCAGGTCCAGCGCGATGCGCTTGTTCGGCTTACCCTCGGCCACTAGGCGCGCCACCTGCACCTCGCGCGGCGTCAACTTGGCCCACAGCGCCTGCGCGGCCTGCCGGGCCTGCTGCTCGGCGGCGATGGCGCTGGCTTTCTGCAAGGCCTGGGCCACGGTAGTCAGCAGGCGCTCATCGTTGCAGGGCTTCTCCAGCCAGCCAAAAGCACCCTGCTGCACCGCATCCACCGCCATGGCGATATCGCCGTGGCCGGATAAAAACACCACCACCAGCGGGCTCTGCTGCGTGCGCAGCATCTCGAACACCTGCAGCCCGCTGATACCGCCCAGCCGCAAATCCAAGATGGCGCAGCCCGGGCGCTGCAAATCAATGCCGGCCAGAAACGCCTCGCCCGAGGCAAAAGCCTGCACCGCATGGCCGCGCGACAGCAGCAGAAGGCCCAGCGAGCGGCGCACCGCTTCGTCGTCGTCAACGACGTACAGGTTCAGGGGCAGAGGGTTTGTATTCATGGAGCCAAACAGCGCGCGATATTGCCCCTAAAGCCTAACCGAGACGCAGACAAAAACAGAATGCGGCCGTTCAATGTATCAGTCCGCCGATGGATGGCGAATAACGGTATGGGCGTTACGGTGTACGCCAATTGAAAAGAGTTCGCAGAAAGCGCAGGCGGAGACTTCTCGCTAAATTGAATTTCGGCTTTGGCTCGAAGTGGCGGGTCATACTGTCGCATTCCGTGGTCACGAAGAAATAGACTGAGTGGTAATCGGTGACTGGCATGCGCAATCAAGTTGCTTTCCCGTCACTACTGGCTGGTTCCATAGCAAATAAGGGGCGAAATGGGCGTCGATTCTGGAGCTGAAAAAAACAAGAGCCCGCAATGGGACAACATATTGACTCGGGAACTAGTCACTGCGGTATTCGGTGCAGCGCAGTGGAAGAAGGCGCACCCGAGCGTAAGGTCCATGACGGACAGACCTATGTTCTGTCACTATCACTACCGTGAAGCCTTGGACATGATGAACAACTACATCGAATCCAACCTGAAGGAAACTGGCTTGTGGGGTGTCTTTGAAGACTACGATGAGTTCAGTTACCTGATGCTGAAGATCAGGGCGAATATCGTTGCCTTCGTTCAGAGCCTGCATGCCGTTGCGGACACCTGCTCTCACATGCTCTATTACTCCCTGGCACTGGACAAGCTTCCCAGTCCCCTCAAAGAGCGGGACATCAATGCAGAGAAAGTCCTCAAGCTCCTAAAGAAGCAACGTGATGCCCGACATCCCGAATATGACAAGCTCTGTAGGTTGTTCTGCGAGGTCACAACTGGTGACGGCTACAAGTACCTGAATGCTCTGACCAACACGTCAAAGCACCGCAGTATCGTCCGTCCCGAACTGAACGAGGATGCCACTGGCAAGCGGGAAGAGAGGTGGATTCTCTTCTTGGAGTCGTTCTGGTATGCAGGAGACTTGTTTGAACAGACTAACGCTCACGAGTTCATGCGGAAGGAGCACGACCGTATTCAGCCTCTGACCGTAGACATTGGTGTGGAACTGAACGAGGTCTTGAGAAAGCTCCAACCTTTGAAGCCCACGACTCAGGCCATTGAAGAACGTTAGTAAAGAACCTACAGGGCTAAGTGTTGACCTTGGATGACGTGGTCTGGATTGCAACCTCAGCAACTACTATTTTTCTATAGGCTGCTGCCGATTTCGAAGGTGGCAGATGAAACCGGGAGTTGCTGCTGGAGAAAATTAGAAGAATATTCAGCCGAGAGTTCATGCCCGAATCGGTCAAGCTATTCAGGGAGCGTGGGATACCCTTTTGCGGGCTTCCTTTCGCGCCCTACTCGGCGAAAATAAGACACCCTCCTGCCAGCCGTATGTGCACATTCACCCTGCGACTTCGAGCTCCAACGTAAAAACCGTGCCCCCATCCACCCGGTCGGCAAAGTCCAATCGGCCACGGTGGCTTTCGACGATGGTGCGGCAGATGTTCAGGCCCAGGCCCAGGCCGCCTTCTTTGGTGGTGAAGAATGGCGCGAACACCTGCTCCGCAATCGCAGCATCGATGCCGGGCCCACGGTCCGCTACGCAGATGTGCATGCGGCCGTTGACCACGGCCGCGTCGATCTCCACCACACGGCGCTCCACAGGTGTGGCCTGCATGGCTTGTAGGCTATTGAGCACCAGATTCAGCAGCACCTGCTCCAGCAGCACGCGGTCGCCGCGTACAGCGGGCAGCGTGGCGGAAATGCGCAGCACAGTGCGCGCTTGCTGCGCCCTGATTTCACCCTGCAGCAGGGCCAGCACGTTCGCCACCAGGGTGGCCACCACGCAGTCCTCGGCACCGGCGGTGCGCTGGCGCACAAAGCCGCGGATGCGGCGCACGATCTCGGCGGTGCGCTGGGCCTGGGCCATGGTCTCGTCTAGGCTGCTGACCAGCAGGTCCGACCGGCCCTGCTCGGCAAAGGCCTTGGCCGCGCTGGCGAAATTGCTCAGCGCCGCCAGCGGCTGGTTCAGCTCGTGCGCCAGGGTGGATGCCATCTCGCCCAGGCTGGCCAGGCGCTGCGCATGTTGCAGCTGCTCGTCATTCTGGCGCTGGCGCAGCTCGGCGCGCTTTTGCGCGGTGATATCCACCACCGAACTCATCCAGCCGCTGTGCTGACCATGGGCGTCGATCAGCCGCGCGGTGTAGACCATGGTGAACACCTCGTGCCCGTCGCGGTGGCGGATGCGCGACTCGAAGCCAGACATGGCGGCCTGGCCTGACATGGTGGCTTCGTTGTTCTGCCAATGCTGCTCCACATCGTCCGGGTGCCAGTAGGGGTATGGCGGCAGCCGGCCCAGCAACTCGTCGGCGCGGTAGCCGGTCATTTCGCACAGGGCGGGGTTGACGTAGATGATGTGGCCTTCCAGGTCGCGCGCGCGCATGCCAACCAGCAGCGAATCTTCCATAGCCTTGCGGAAGGCGTGGGCCTGGTCCAGCTCCAGCGTGCGTTCACGCACGCGCACCTCCAGGTCGCGGCGGGCATCGCGCTGCTCGGCAAAGCGGCGCTCGCGCAGCCGCCAGTACAGGCCGCCCAGCAGCAGCAGGCCGGCACACAGCAGGCCCAGCATCCAGCTGCGTTCGCGGGCGCGGGTGACGGCGCTGTAGTCGGACATCACGGTCAGGGTCCAGCCCAGGTCGGGCAATGCTTCGTCTACTGCCAGGAACTCGCGCGGCTGGCCGGCCAGGCTGGTGCGCACGCGGTAGCCCTCAGCATCTGGTGCCAGATCGGGTGCCACATTGCGCTGCCAGGGCAGCTGCGCAAAGCTGTGGCGTGCGCCGTACTGTTGGTGGCGCTGCACCCAGGCCAAGTCCTCATCGCCCAGGGTGCGCTGGGCCTGGTACAGCCAGGACGGCACCGAGCCCAGAAACACAATGCCCCGCGCATCGGCCAGCAAAATGGGGTCGCGCACAAAGGCCCAGGTCTCCTGGATCTGCCGCAGGCTGACCTTGACCGTGACCACGCCGCGCACCACCCCACCCTGCTGCACCGGCGTGGAGATAAACAGCCCCGGCTCGCCCGTGGTCTGGCCTACGCCGTAGAACTGACCGTTGCGACCGGCACGCGCATCCAGAAAGTAGGGCCGGTTCGCATACGACTGGCCGACGAAGCTCTGCGCCGTCTGCCAGTTGCTGGCGGCCAGAGTCATGCCCTGCAGGTCGATCAGGTAGAGCGCGTCCGACCCGGCCTGGCGGTTCACCTCTTCGATGTAGCGGTTGGCTCGCTGCTGGGCCAGCGGGTCGTGCGGCTGGGCCAGAGCTGCCAGCACGTCCGGGTGCTGCGCGGCGGTGAACGGCAAATAGCTGTACTTGGCCGCCGCGCCGCGCAGGCCCAGCGCATGCACCTCGATGGCCCGGTGTATGGAGTCCAGCTGGAAGCTGGCCTCACGCCGCGCCGCCCACTGGCCTGCCGCCGCAATCAAAGCCAGAGCCAGCACAGCCACTGCGGCCCATACCCCAGATACCCACCACGCCCGGTGTGCGGGCTGGGCGGCGGCGGGTTCAGGTGGAGCGGAGGGCATGGCAGAACTAGAAAATGGGGCCGAATCATTGTGCATGAGCAAAACCACAGCAAGGCATCGGCACAAACAGTATTGGCTTTGCGCAACTGCGTACCAGTCCCGCACGCCCGCCAAAAAAAGGCGCATTTTTTGTGCGCCAGGCAGCGGAGGCCAGCCTGGCAATTTACTATTATTTTTATAGCTTCTCGCGCAGGCATTATCTGCGCAAGAGGCATAAAACACCATGTAACCCGAAAGAGCCTGACCGCCTGCTCAAAGCCCCTTCTGCACGGTAAGATGGATGTGCGCGCGGCCTTGCTGGCCGCCACTGCAAGCACCCGATACACCCCACCGTCTTGACGTACAACAAGAGGCAAGAACACACCATGCAAGCCATCCGCATCGCCATCGTCGGCGAATCTCTGATCGACTTCACCGCCACCAGCGGCCTGAACTTTGAAGGCCATGAAGGCGGCGCCCCCACCAACAGCGCCATTGCCACCGCCCGCCTGGGCCAACCCATCGGTTTCATCAGCCAGTTGTCTACCGACCTGTTCGGCGAGCGCCTGTTGCAGCATCTGCAAAGCAACGGCGTGAACACCGAGTGGGTGCTGCGCAGCGACGCGCCATCGACGCTGGCCTTTGTCGAGCGCACGCCGCAGACCAACCGCTACGCCTTCTACACCCAGGGCACGGCCGATACGCAGTGGGCGCCCGCCGTGCTGCCAACGCTGCCCGACAGCTGCCGCTTTCTGCAGTTTGGCTCGATCGCGCTGCTGCACGAGCCGGCGGCCAGCCGCATCACCGACCTGGTACTGGCGCAGCAGGGCCAACCCAATCCTCGTATCGTCTTGTTCGACCCGAATGTGCGCCTGAGCCTGATCAAAGACCTGCCGGCCTACCGCGTCAACGTGCAACGCTGGGCCGCCGCCAGCAACCTGATGAAGTTCAGCGACGAAGACGCCGCCGCCCTGGCGCCCGGCCTCAGCCTGGCCGAGGTGGCTGCCAGCTTCATGGCCAGCGATAGCAGCGGCCCACGCGCTGTGGTCATTACCCGTGGTGGCGACGGCGCCACCCTGTTCCGCCGTGGCAAGGCGCCGCTGGAGATCGCTGCCCCCAAGATCACCGTGGCCGACACCATAGGCGCCGGCGACACCTTCGATGCCGGCCTGACCGTCGGCCTGCTGGAACACGGTGTGGAGCAAGTAGCCCAGCTCGACAGTCTGCCCGACGCAACCTGGCTGGCCGTGCTGCGCTTCGCTGCCCATGCTGCCGCCATCAATTGCACCCGCGAAGGTGCCAACCCGCCCACCCGCGCTGAGCTGCAAGTGGCGCTGGACGCCGCCTCCTGAACTGACGTAACGCCATGCAAGCCTTTCACCTCTACCTGGACAGCGCCGATCTGGCCGATCTGCAAACCTGCCTGCTCCACCCCGCCGTCCACGGCGTGACCACCAACCCCACGCTGCTGCGCCGCGCCGGCATCACCCGCGCCACGCTACCCAAACTGCTGAACACCTGCATCAAGATGGGCGCACGCCAGGTGCAGGCCCAGGTGCATGCCGCCGATACCGATGGCATCCTGGCCGACGCGCACCAGCTGGTGCGTGAATTCAACCCCGGCCAACTGGTGGTGAAGATCCCCGCCACCCGCGACGGTCTGCGTGCCGGCGCCGAGCTGAGTGCGGAAGGCATTCCGGTCACCTACACCGCGGTGTACGCCCCCGAGCAGGCGCACTTCGCAGCGCAGCTGGGCGCCGCCTATGCCGCGCCCTACCTGGGCCGACTGGAGGATTCGGGCGTAGACGGCATGGCACTGATTGGCCAGATGCAGGGTTTGATCAGCCGCAGCGGCGCCAGCACTCGGCTGCTAGTGGCGAGCGTGCGTTCACGCGCGGCCTACCTGGCCTTGCTGGAGCTGGGCGTGGGCTCCATCACCATCCCGCCCAAACTGTTCACCGAGCTGTTCGACCACCAAGCCACGCTGGACGCCGAGCGCGGCTTCCTGGCCGACGCGGCGGCACTGGGGGCGTAAGCCACCGCTTCCTACCGAAGGTCGGCGGTATTGCGTTTACGATGGAGGCCATCCAGAACCAAGCCTGGGTGGCTGCGCCGCCCTTGAAAGAGGCCCCTCCATGTCCGACCGCACCGTCTTCTTCATCTCCGATGGCACTGGCATCACCGCCGAAACCTTTGGCAATGCCATCCTGGCGCAGTTCTCCATGGCACCACGCCATGTGCGCCTGCCCTTCACGGACACGGTGGACAAGGCCCACCAGGCGGTACGCCAAATAAACCACACGGCCGAAATCGAAGGCAAGCGGCCCATCGTGTTCAGCACCCTGGTGAACATGGAGGTGCTGAAGGTCGTCACCGAGAACTGCAAGGGCATGCTGCTGGACATGTTCGGCACCTTTGTGAACCCGCTGGAAAACGAGCTGGGCATCAAGTCCAACCACCGTATCGGCCGCTTCAGCGACGTGAGCAAAAGCCAGGCCTACCACGACCGTATCGAGGCCATCAACTTCAGCCTGGAGCACGACGACGGCCAGACCCACCGCGACCTGGCCCAGGCCGATGTGATCCTGGTCGGCGTCAGCCGCAGCGGCAAGACCCCAACCACCCTGTACCTGGCCATGCAATACGGTCTGAAGGCCGCCAACTACCCGCTGATCCCCGAAGACTTCGAGCGCCGCCAGCTGCCACCGGCGCTGGTGGAATTCCGCAAAAAGATCTTTGGCCTATCGATCCAGCCCGAACGCTTGAGCGAGATCCGCAACGAGCGGCGCCCCAACTCCAAATACGCCTCGCTGGAAAACTGCCGCATGGAGGTGAGCGAGGCCGAAGCGATGATGCGCCGCAGCGGCATACGCTGGCTGTCCAGCACCACCAAGTCCATCGAAGAAATTGCAACCACCATCCTGCAGGAAATCCGGCCGGAACGGCTGGTGTATTGAGGCTGGAGCTCGGGCTCTACACCGTGATGGTGTAGAGCGTGGCGCTGGCGCGCTCGTCGGCGTTGTGGCCTTGCAGCGCGATATCCCATTCGCTGCCCAGCGCGCCACGCTGGGGCTGCATGCCCTGCGTCATGGCAGTGACCTCTTCCGCAGTGGCATCGAATTCGGCGGCCAGTTCACGGTTCTCCAGGAACAGCCGCGCCACCATGGAGCCGCCCGAATCGATCAACATGAGGTAACGCACAGGCAGCCGGTGTGGCGTCTTAACGTTGCCTCGCGGCGCTTCCATTCCGAAGGTTTGGCTCATGCGGTCATCTTGCCACAGCAACCGCGCCAAAGGTAGTGCTGCTTGCGCCTAGGTGCATTGGGCCCAGGCCTTAATTGCTATTTATTAAATAGCACCATCCGCAGAATAAATAAGCGCTACAGGCCTTTTCCATCCTCAATTTTGTCCACGCGTTTTTCATACTCGCCACTCAATTTAAATGCATACAAGCCGATAACAAAGTAGATACATTCACTGCCGGCCCTACCCCCATGCTTGTACGCTCCGACCTGATCACCAGCATCTTGCCCTCGCCGGTCACCAGCCTGCGGAGCACGGCATCGGCAGAGACCGATGCCCCCACGCGGGCTAAGGCCGAGCTGGCGTCCACCATCGTCAGCAACTCCAGCGCCCTGGAAGCCAATGCCGCCAGCTGGACCTACGCGGCGCCCACGCGCTATGTGCCCGCCAGCACACAGGCCTGGCAAAGCCGCTCCGAAGATGCGGTCAGCAAGCTCATGGCGCGCAACTTCTCGTCCACCGGCAATGCCAGCCGCTTTAATGGCCTGGCGGGTGCCTTGCTAGAGCGCCTTAAAACCACGCCGGGCGACTACCAGCAGGCGGTAGCGAACTATGTACCCAGCAGCAACACCAGTGTCGATGCTGCGGCCCAGACTGCGCTGTCCAGCATAGGCAATAACGCGTCGGCCAAGGTGTCGCTGAACATACGCACCCGCTCCGGCACGGTGGTGAACTTGACCCTGATCAACCAAAGCGACGGCCTGGGGGTGGAGATACACAGCAGCGGCCCTTTGAGCGCCACCGAAAGCCAGGCCATCGCGCAGTTGTCCGCCAGCTTTGAAAGAGCGGTGCAAGGCTTCACTGCGGACAAGCCCGAGGTGGATATTGCCGGTCTGGGTGATTACGACGGCACGGTCTTGTCCAGCATCGACCTGAAGGGCCAGATGCTGCGCAAAGGCGATAGCTACCGCCTGGACTTCCATGCAGATACCAGCCAGCGCAGCCTGAAAATGAGCTCACCCACCGACCAGGTGGATATGAAGATCAACCTGCAGAACCCAGCCCTGTGGCGCAGCCCGGCGCAGCGCGAGCAGGCCATCGCCCAGCAATTGCAGAAGATAGGCCAAGCAGGCAGCAGGGGCCATGGCAAGGCCGAGTGGATAGGCATTGTCCAGGACGCATTCGCATCCATGCAGCGGTCCTATGGCGCCAATGCCAGCGACGGCGCCCAACTGCCTGCCAGTACCGGTACGCCGCCCGTTAAAGACAGTGCTTTGTTATCTGGCATGGCGGATTTTGCGCTGCGCATCACAGGCATGACCCAGGCCACCAACCCCATGCGCTTGGAAGAAACCGACCGTTTTGACTTCAGCCTGGCACAGACCACCAGCACCACCGGCCCGGCGGACAAGCCCGACAGCATCCAACAGCGGCAGACGTCACGGCTCAAGGCGAGCTACCACAGCGCACTAGACGGCTCGGCGAAGCTGGAACTGAGCAGTGAAAAGAAGTCGCAAAACTACTTCTACACCCGCATCGACGACCAAGACAGCCTGGTGGTGACGCTGACCCGTCAGCTGGACCAGAGCATGCAGGTAAAGGTGGAGACATCGGCGAAAACCTCCGCCCGGGTCCAGCGCTACGAACTGGGCATGCTGGTCGAAGACCGCAGCACGCCCTGACGGCAGGCTTCGCTTAAAAGCTGGTCCAGTCGTCGTCGTTGGTGCTGGCCGGCTTGGGGGCGCTGAGCTTGCCGATGGACGGTTTGATCGTGGGCTTGATGGCTGGTTTGATGGCCGACTTGGCTGCCGGCTTGCCATTCGGCATAGGCAGAGATTTCGCCAACGGCTTACGGATGGCAGCGGGTGCGGGACGGGCCAGGCTGGGTTTGGCAACCGGCGCACGCGCCGTTGCAAACCGCGCAGGTGCCGGCACCGGTGCTGCCACAGGGGGCTGTGCCGCTGTACCGTCCAGCTTGAACACGGCCACCACCTGCACCAGGTCGTTCGACTGGGTGCGCAGGCTGCCGGCTGCGGCGGCCATTTCTTCTACCAGGGCGGCGTTCTGTTGCGTGGCCTGGTCCATCTGGGTCACGGCTTCACCGACCTGGGCCACTCCCAGGGCTTGTTCGTTGCTGGCAGCGCTGATCTCGCCCATGATGTCGGTGACGCGGCGGATGGAGCTGACGACTTCGGTCATGGTGACGCCGGCCTGGTCCACCTGGGCCGTGCCTTGGGCCACACGTTCCACACTGGCGCTGATAAGGTTCTTGATTTCCTTGGCGGCATCGGCCGATCGGCCAGCCAGGCTGCGCACTTCGCTGGCGACCACGGCAAAACCACGGCCTTGTTCACCGGCCCGCGCGGCTTCCACGGCGGCGTTCAGCGCCAGGATGTTGGTCTGGAAGGCGATGCCGTCGATGACGCCGATGATGTCGGCAATCTTTTGCGAGCTGTCGTTGATGCCCTTCATGGTCTGCACGACCTGATTGACCACTTCGCCACCCTGGATGGCCACGGTGGATGCGCTCATGGCCAATTGGTTGGCCTGGCGGGCGTTGTCGGCGTTCTGGCGTACGGTGGAGCTGAGTTCTTCCATCGACGCGGCGGTTTGCTCCAGCGCGCTGGCTTGCTGCTCGGTGCGGGCGCTCAGGTCGTCGTTGCCCTGGGCAATTTCAGCACTGGCCGTAGCCACGTTTTCAGAGCCCGAACGCACATTGGAGACCACCCGTACCAAGCTGGCCTGCATGTCTTGCAGGCTGGACAGCAGTTGGCCGACTTCATCGGTGCTGCGGTTGTCGATGTGGGCGCTCAGGTCACCTCCGGCCACTTGACGCGCCACAGTGGTCGCCTGCACCAAAGGGCCGGTAATGCTGCCGGAGATCAGCCAGGCGCACACCAGGCTCAACAGCAGACTGACTACGCCTAGAGCGACCATCAGGCTGCGACCAGCTTCATAGTTCGCCTGAATCTGTTTGGCAACGCTGTCGATTTGCGTGCGCTGATGAGAAAGCAAGGCATCCATTTTGGCCAGGTACACCTTGGAGGCAGGTACGAACTTATCGGTCAACACCTTGTTCGCCTCGTCCTCTTTGCCGTCCTTCTTGAACGCAAGAATTTCGTCTCGAGCGGCTACGTAGGTCTTTCTGGCGACCCCGATTTCTGCATAAAGGGCTTTTTCCTGGTCTGTATTGATAACCTCGTCCAGCTTCTTCTGGAACTCAGCCGATGACTTGGACGATTCAGCCTGGTCCTCCGCAAAATAACTGGCTACGGAGGGGTCGCTACTTTTGGCGATGGCACCCGTGCGCCGCACGCCTGTGTGGACGTTCCGGTACCAGTCGCTCACAAGGCGCTCTGTCTTGAGTGGCTCCTCCACCATACTCTGCGTAGCCTGCGCAACAGCAT
>JAPLPK010000182.1 GCA_026400275.1 Burkholderiales bacterium | reverse complement strand
GTGGGCAAGGGCGACAAGCGCGACCGCCAGTTCGGCCAGATGATCGAGGCCGCCGTGCGCTGGAACAAGGCCGTGCGCATCGGCGTCAACTGGGGTAGCCTGGACCAGGAACTGCTGGCCGGCCTGATGGACGAAAACAGCCGCCGAGCCACCCCCTGGGATGCCAAGCCGGTGATGTACCAGGCGCTGATTACATCTGCCATTGAGTCCGCCAAGCTGGCCGAGTCCATGGGCCTGCCACCGGAGCAAATCATTTTGTCCTGCAAGGTTAGCGGTGTGCAGGATCTGATTTCGGTCTACCGTGCGTTGTCGCAGCGCAGCCGCTATGCGCTGCACCTGGGCCTGACCGAAGCGGGCATGGGTACCAAGGGTACGGTCGCCTCGGCTACCGCGCTCTCCATCCTTCTGCAGGAAGGTATTGGCGACACCATCCGTGTGTCGCTGACGCCGCAGCCGGGCGAAGCGCGTACGCAAGAGGTGGTGGTGGCTTCCGAAATTCTGCAGTCCCTGGGTCTGCGCAGCTTTGTGCCCAGCGTCACCGCCTGCCCGGGTTGTGGCCGTACCACCAGCACCACGTTCCAGGAACTGACCAAGCAGATCGATGACTTCCTGCGCGCGCAGATGCCGGTCTGGCGCAAGCAGTACCCTGGCGTCGAGGCGATGAAGGTGGCGGTAATGGGTTGCATCGTCAATGGCCCGGGTGAGAGTAAGCATGCCGACATTGGCATCAGCCTACCCGGCACCGGTGAGGCACCGGCTGCGCCGGTGTACATCGATGGTGAGAAAAGCGTGACCCTGCGCGGCGAGAATATCGCCCAGGAGTTCCAGACCATCGTCGAAAACTACATCGAAAAACGCTTTGGCGACCACGCGGCGGCATAGCAAAAATTTATATAAAAAGGCCTCTGACGCAGGAGATACCTGCGCTGGAAGCTATACATTCAATAGCATCTGATCCCATGGCTGACAAACTGACTGCCGTCAAAGGCATGAACGACATACTGCCTCCCGACTCCGCGCGCTGGGAGTGGCTGGAGGACAAGGTCCGCACGTTGATGGCGCGCTCGGCCTACCGCATGATCCGCACTCCTATCGTCGAGCCCACGGCCTTGTTTGTGCGCGGCACCGGTGAAACCACCGACATCGTCGAAAAGGAGATGTACTCTTTTGAGGACCGGCTCAACGGTGAGCAACTGACCCTGCGCCCCGAAAACACGCCCGGCGTGGTGCGCGCGGCCATCCAGCACAACCTGACCTATGACGGCGGCAAGCGCCTGTACTACATGGGCCCGATGTTCCGCCATGAGCGGCCCCAGCGCGGCCGTTACCGCCAGTTCTACCAACTTGGCGTGGAGGCCTTGGGCTTCTCTGGCCCCGAGGTGGATGCCGAGATCATGCTGCTGGCGCACGAGTTGTTTGCCAACCTGGGCCTGCGCAATGTGCGGGTTGAACTCAATAGCCTGGGTGTGCCGGCTGAGCGCCAGGCGCACCGCGCCGCGCTGATCGCCTATTTCGAGCAACACCGCGAACTGCTGGACACCGACGCCCAGCGCCGCCTGTTGACCAACCCGCTGCGGATTCTGGATACCAAGAACCCGGCCATGCAGGCCATGGTGCAGGATGCGCCGCAACTGCTCAGTTACCTGGGGGAGGCTTCGCTGAAGCATCTGAACACGGTGCAGACCCTGCTGACCAGCTGTGGCGTGCAGTGGACCGTGAATCCGCGCCTGGTGCGCGGCCTGGATTACTACAGCCACACGGTGTTCGAATTCATTACCGACGAGCTGGGCGCTCAGGGCACGTTATGCGGCGGTGGCCGCTACGATGGACTGTTCGAGCTGCTCGGCGGCAAGCCTACGCCGGCTGTTGGCTGGGGCATGGGCATCGAGCGTGTCCTGGAGCTGATCAAGGAGCAGGGCGCCGAGCTGCCTCTGCAGGCGGCCGACGCTTACGCGGTCGTGCCTGACGCTACTGCCTTGCCGGTCGCCATGCAAACCTTGCAGACGTTGCGCCGCGCGGGCGTGCAAGTGCAGATGCACGCCGGAGCCGGCGAGGGTGTGGGTAGCATGAAGTCGCAGCTGAAGAAGGCCGATGGCAGTGGCGCTCGGTTTGCGCTGATATTTGGCGCTGACGAGCTGGCGCAAAACCTGGTCACGGTCAAATCCCTGCGCGACGGCAGCGGAGTGCAAACCACCCAGTCTCTGGCCGATGTGGCCACCTGGGCGCCGACCCTACAATCGAATGCTTGACTTTTAGAACCTTATGGCAAACCACCTCGACCTTGAAGAACAAGAACAGCTTGACGAGCTCAAAGCTTTCTGGAACCGTTTTGGCAATCTGATCACCTGGTCTTTGATTGTGGTGCTGGCTGCATTTGCCGGCTGGAACGGCTACCAGTACTGGCAGCGTAGCCAGGCGGCCCAAGCCGCCGCCCTGTACGACGAGGTGGATCGCGCGTCCAAAGCCGGTGACGTGGCCATGGTCGAGCGCGCTTTTTCCGATATGAAGGATAAGTTCGGCAGTACGGCATTCGCCCAGCAGGCCGGCCTGCTGGCTGCCAAGACCCTGTATGAAAAGAGCAAGCCGGATGAAGCCAAGGCGGCCCTGACCTGGGTCGCCGAGCAGTCCTCGGATGAGGGCTACCGGGCCATCGCACATTTGAGGCTGGCCAGCGTGCTGCTGGAAGCCAAGGGCTACGACGATGCTCTGAAGCAGTTGTCGGGCAGCTTTCCCAAGGACTTTGAGCCGCTGGTCGCCGACCGCAAGGGCGATGTGTACTTCCTGCAAGACAAGAAGACCGACGCCATCGCCCAGTACCAGATTGCCTACAAGGGCTTGGACGAACAAGACCAGTACCGCCGCCTGGTGGAGGTCAAGCTCAACAGCCTGGGCATAGATCCGCGTCCTGCGGTCCCTGTGGTCACGTCTGCAGGTCCCGTCTCTGTGGAAGTCAAGAAATAATGAAAAATATGCCGTTTGCGCAGATATTTCGTGCACCAGTAGCTATTGTTTTGGTAGCGGTGCTGGCTGCCTGTTCCAGCACCCCCGAAAAACCCAAACCTGCAGATTTACCCGCCAACGTGGCACTGCTGGGCGTGCGCACGGCCTGGAACGTGCGACTGGGTGAGGCGGGTTTCCCGCTGTCGGTCAATGTCTCGGGCGGGACCGTGACCCTGGCAGGATCCGATGGCGCGGTGTCTGCGCTGGATGCGAAAAGCGGCCAATCGCTGTGGCGTGTAGCTGTCGGCGGCCCCTTGTCTGCCGGTGTGGGCAGCGACGGCACATTGGCTGCCGTGGTCACACGTGACAATCAGGTGGTCGGCCTGCAGGCTGGCCGTGTACTGTGGCGCCAGCGCCTGGCAGCCCAAACCCTGACCGCGCCGTTGGTGGCTGGAGGGCGCGTGTTCGTGTTGGCGGCAGACCGCTCCGTCAATGCCTTTGATGGCGCTACGGGCCGCAAATTGTGGAGCCAGCAACGCACTGGCGAGGCCTTGGTGCTCAGCCAGTCCGGCGTGCTGATGGCCGTAGGTGACACCTTGGTCGCCGGCATGTCGGGTCGCCTGATAGGCATGAATCCGAACAACGGCAGTACCCGCTGGGAGGCACCGATTGCCTCGCCGCGTGGCACCAATGATGTTGAGCGCCTGGTGGACTTGGTGGGTGGCGTCAGCCGGGTTGGCGATGTGGTGTGCGCACGGGCCTTCCAGGCTGCTGTGGGCTGTGTGGACGCGTCGCGTGGCGGTCTGCTGTGGACCAAGCCAGACGTGGGCTCCATTGGCGTGCATGGCGATGACCGCTTTGTCTACGGATCTGAAGATGATGGAAATATCGTGGCTTGGCGTCGTTCCGATGGCGAGCGCGCCTGGGTTTCCGAGCGTCTGCGCTACCGCAACCTGTCCGCGCCGCTGGCCGTTGGCCGCTCGTTGGTAGTGGGCGATGGCACGGGTCTGGTACATTTCGTCTCCCGTGAAGACGGTTCGCTCTTGAATCGCTTGTCCACCGATGGCTCTCCCATCATTACGCCCCCCGTATTGGCGGGCAACACCGTAGTCGTTGTGACCCGCAGCGGCGGTGTTTTTGGCTTTCAGCCTGAATAATTAATTTGCGTCAGCCGATCTGCGCCATACCATGAAACCAGTCTTGGCCTTAGTCGGTCGCCCCAATGTGGGCAAATCTACACTCTTCAACCGCCTCACCAAGTCGCGTGATGCGATCGTGGCGGACTTCGCTGGGCTCACCCGCGACCGCCATTACGGCAATGGCCGCCAGGGCAAGCACGAGTACATCGTGATTGATACCGGCGGTTTCGAGCCGGATGCCGAAAGCGGCATCTACAAGGAAATGGCCAAGCAGACGCGCCAGGCGGTTGCCGAGGCCGATGTGGTGATCTTTGTGGTGGATGCCCGCGGTGGCCTGTCTGCCCAAGACCACGATATTGCCAAGTATCTGCGCCGTCTGGGCAAGCCCTGCATACTGACGGCCAACAAGGCCGAAGGCATGAAGGAAGGCCACCAGTTGGTGGATTTCTACGAACTGGGCTTGGGCGAGGTATACCCCGTCTCCGCAGCCCACGGGCAGGGTATTCGCGGTCTTGTCGATCTGGCGCTGGCTCCTTTGAATCTGCCCGACCCGGATGAAGAGGCCGAGGCCGAAGACATCGGTGTGACCAAGCTGGCTGTGGCCGGTCGCCCGAATGTGGGCAAATCGACGCTGATCAATACCTGGCTGGGCGAGGAGCGCCTGGTGGCGTTCGATATGCCCGGTACGACCCGTGACGCGATTAGTGTCCCTTTCGAGCGCAATGGGCATAAGTTCGAGTTAATCGACACCGCCGGGCTGCGCCGCAAAGGCAAGGTTTTTGAAGCCATTGAGAAGTTCTCTGTGGTCAAGACTTTGCAGGCGATCGAGACCTGCCATGTGGTGCTGCTTCTGATTGATGCGACCCAGGGGGTGACCGACCAGGATGCCCATATCGCAGGCTACATCCTGGAAAGCGGGCGTTCTGTGGTGCTGGCCATCAACAAATGGGATGCGGTGGATGCCTACCAGCGGCAACTGGTGCAGCGCTCGATCGAAACCCGACTGGCGTTTTTGAAATTTGCGTCCATGCATTTCATCTCCGCAACGAAGCGCCAGGGTCTAGGGCCGTTGTGGGCCTCCATCCTACAGGCGCACCAAGCGGCGATGTGCAAGATGTCCACGCCGGTGCTGACGCGTTTGTTGTTGGAGGCTACGGCCTTCCAAAGCCCGCAGCGCGCCGGTATGTTCCGTCCCAAGCTGCGCTACGCTCACCAGGGTGGCATGAATCCGCCGGTGATCATCATCCATGGCAATTCGCTGGAGCATGTGACCGACGCCTACAAGCGCTTCCTGGAAGGGCGCTTCCGCAAGGCCTTCAATCTCACCGGTACCCCGTTGCGTATCCAGATGAAGTCGGCAGCGAATCCTTACGCCGACAAAGACGACTGAACAAGTCTCAACATTTTTGGTGGGGCCTTAGGCATACCTAGCGTAAGTACGGGTATCGCTGTGGTAAGGTCCAACCTTCTTTAACATCTTCACAACACGGAGAATATCGTGAGCAATAAAGGGCAGCTTCTTCAAGACCCATTTCTCAATACTTTGCGCCGCGAGCATGTGCCAGTGTCGATTTACCTCGTCAACGGCATCAAGCTGCAGGGCCAGATTGAGTCTTTTGACCAGTACGTTGTGCTGCTGCGCAATACCGTGACCCAGATGGTGTACAAGCACGCCATTTCGACCATTGTTCCTGGTCGTGCTGTGAATTTCTCCGCTGCGGATGAGTCGGCTCCCGACGCAGCCGCCTGAGATTGCCGGCCATTCTTTTGGTGACCGGGCTTCTACAGCGTTGCCCGGTCCACTAAAGCCTTCCCCCTCTACCTGTTTCCTGATTTGAGTTCTTCTGATTCGCCTGACATGCCACTGGCCGTACTGGTCGGTGTTGATTTGGGGGCACCGCATTTTGACAAAGAACTTGAAGAGCTGGGGCTGTTGGCAGACACCGCAGGTATGCGCGTGGTTGCCCGCATTACCTGCAAGCGTCAGGCGCCCGATGCTGCGTTGTTTGTAGGCAGTGGCAAGGCCGATGAGATCAAGCTATTGGCCCAAATGCACGGCGCCACCGAGATTCTTTTCGATCAGAGCCTAAGCCCCGCGCAGCAGCGCAATCTGGAGCGCCACTGTGAACTGCCGGTCAACGACCGGACGATGCTGATTCTGACTATCTTTGCCCAGCGCGCGCGCAGCCATGAAGGAAAGCTGCAGGTGGAACTGGCACGGCTGCAATATCTGAGTACGCGTTTGGTCAGGCGCTGGTCTCACTTAGAGCGGCAAAGCGGCGGCATCGGTATGCGCGGCGGCCCGGGTGAGAAGCAAATCGAGCTGGATCGCCGCATGTTGGGCGAGTCCATTAAGCGTACCAAGGAGCGTCTGCAAAAAGTGGTGCGCCAGCGCAGCACCCAGCGGCGCCAACGTTCACGTCGCGACGCTTTTACGATTTCTCTGGTCGGCTATACAAACGCAGGTAAATCCACGCTGTTCAACACCTTGGTGAAGGCGCGGGCTTACACCGCCGACCAGTTGTTTGCCACGCTGGACACCACCACCCGCCAGCTGTATCTGGGTGAGGCAGGGCGATCCGTGTCCCTGTCAGATACCGTGGGGTTTATCCGCGATCTGCCACACGGCCTGGTAGATGCGTTCCGCGCAACCTTGCAAGAAGCGGCCGATGCGGACCTGCTGCTGCATGTGGTGGACGCCTCCAATCCAAACTTTCCTGAGCAGATGGTCGAAGTTGGCATGGTGCTGCGTGAGATAGGCGCTGACGATGTTCCCCAATTACTGGTATTTAACAAGCTGGATGCTCTTGATAAATCGCATTGGCCGCTCCAGATGCAAGATGAAATTGCGGTGGATGGCCAGCAGGTCCCCCGGATTTTTTTAAGTGCCCGCACCGGAGACGGAATGCCGGCCTTGCGGCAAAAGCTGGCGGAGCTCGCTTTGGCCAAGATGTCTAAGGAAGATGCCCCCACGCAATCCCCGGAATGGCTCGAAGATGGTGTTTCCATAGGCACAATACAGGAATGACAACCGAGAGACTTGCGCGAATGAATCTCAATATACGGGCTTTTACGATGGCCATCCTGCCAGGACGACTCCGGGGTATGTTCAACTTGAACGACCCCCGCTGGGGCCGTGGTGACGACAACGGGTCTGACGGTTCTCAAAAGCCGGAAGAGCCTGCCAAGAACACGCCCAACCGTGGCCAGGGGCCGAACCAGGGCCCGCCAGACCTGGATGAGTTGTGGCGCGACTTCAACCGCAAGCTGGGCGGACTGTTTGGCGGCAACAAGAACAACTCTCGCGGCAATGGGTCTTCCAGTGGCGGCGGTGGAGGTTTTCAGCCCGATATGAAGAATGCAGGCGTGGGCATCGGTTTGATCGCCGGCGTGGTTCTGCTGATATGGCTGGGTACCGGCTTCTTCATCGTGCAGGAAGGCCAACAGGCGGTCATTACCCAGTTTGGCAAGTACAAGTCCACGGTGGGTGCTGGCTTCAACTGGCGCCTGCCGTACCCTGTCCAGCGCCACGAGCTGGTTTCCGTGACCCAAATCCGTTCGGTAGATGTGGGCCGCGATTCCATCATCAAGGCAACGGGCCTGCGCGAATCCGCTATGTTGACTGAGGACGAGAACATCGTCGAGATCAAGTTCGCCGTGCAATACCGTCTGAACGACGCCCGTGCCTTCCTGTTCGAAAGCAAGGACCCCAGTGGAGCCGTGGTGCAGGCCGCAGAAACGGCGGTCCGCGAGGTGGTCGGCAAGATGCGTATGGATACGGCGCTGGCAGAGGAGCGAGACCAGATCGGTCCACGCGTGCGCGTGCTGATGCAAACCATTCTGGACCGCTACAAGTTGGGCGTGGAGGTAGTGGGTATCAATATGCAGCAAAGCGGCGTGCGTCCGCCCGAGCAGGTGCAGGCCGCGTTTGACGATGTGCTGAAGGCTGGTCAGGAGCGTGAACGTGCCAAGAATGAAGCCCAGGCCTATGCCAATGACGTGGTTCCACGCGCGGTGGGTTCTGCGTCCCGTCTGCAGGAAGAGTCTGAGGCGTACAAGGCGCGTATCGTGGCCCAAGCTGACGGCGATGCGCAACGTTTCCGCTCTGTCTTGACCGAATACCAGAAGGCACCCCAGGTGACCCGCGACCGCATGTATCTGGACACCATGCAGCAGATCTATACCAATGTCACCAAGGTCCTGGTGGACTCCAAGCAGGGTTCCAATCTGTTGTACATGCCGATAGACAAGATCATGCAGATGTCGGGGCAGGCTGCGGTGGGCGCTGCTAGCAGCAGCACTACGGCCGATCCGATGGCAAGTAGCTCGGTGGTGCCGGTTGCGCCAGCGATAGTGTCGAATGATGCCCGCACGCGCGACAACTCGCGCTCGCGTGACCGTGACGTGCGTTAGGAGAATACTTTGAACAGAGTCGGTTTTATTGCATCGTCCCTGCTGGTGGTTTTCGCGCTGCTGAGCTCCATGTTGTTTGTGGTGGATCAGCGCCAGTTTGGTGTGGTCTACGCGTTGGGCCAGATCAAGGAGGTGATTACCGAGCCTGGTCTGAACTTCAAGTTGCCGCCACCTTTCCAGAATGTCACCTACCTCGACAAGCGCCTGCTGACCCTGGATAGCACTGACGCAGAACCCATGCTGACTGCTGAAAAGCAGCGCGTGGTGATTGACTGGTATGTGCGCTGGCGTGTTTCTGCCCCGTCCGACTACATCCGGAATGTGGGCCTGGACGAAAACGCGGGCGCCAACCAGCTGAACCGCGTGGTGCGCAATGCCTTTCAGGAAGAGGTCAACAAGCGCACTGTGAAAGAGCTGCTGTCGCTGAAGCGCGAAGCTTTGATGGCCGATGTGAAGCGTGAAGTTCAGGAAGCGGTGCAAGGTTCCAAGCCCTGGGGCGTGGATGTGGTGGATGTGCGTATCACGCGTGTGGATTACGTGGAGGCCATTACCGAATCGGTCTACCGCCGCATGGAGGCCGAACGCAAGCGCGTGGCCAATGAGCTGCGTTCCACAGGTGCAGCTGAAGGCGAAAAAATCCGTGCTGATGCTGACAAGCAACGTGAGGTGACCATCGCCAATGCAACCCGTGAGGCCCAGAAGATCAAGGGCGAGGGCGATGCCGAAGCTTCTCGTATTTATGCCGACGCATTTGGTAAGGACCCTCAGTTCGCCCAGTTCTACCGCAGCCTGGATGCGTACAAAGCCAGCTTCAACAAGAAGAGCGATGTGATGGTCTTGGACCCTTCTTCGGACTTCTTTAAAGCCATGCGGGGTAGCGGCAGCAGTGCTGCTGCGCCTGCCGGTAAGAAGTAATCTTGGAAGACGGTAATAGCCTTTGGGCTGCTCTGGCCCTGGTGCTGGTGATAGAGGGGCTGCTGCCCTTTCTATCGCCGCCTACCTGGCGCAATATGTTCAAGCAGCTTTTAGAGCTGCAAGACGGGCAGCTGCGCTTCTTTGGCCTGTGCAGCATGCTGCTCGGACTGGTCTTGTTTCTGCTGTTGACCTAGCGGAAGCCTCCCGCTGCAACGCCGCGGATTGCAGGAAAAGTACCGTGGCGGTTTTTACCCGTGCTCAAGCCCGGTAAAATCTCTTTTTTAACAGCCTCCCCAAATTCCATGTCTGCTTGGGTCCTCCCGGATCACATTGCCGATGTCCTGCCTTCCGAGGCCCGGCACATCGAAGAACTGCGTCGCGCCTTGCTCGACACCGCCCGTGGCTATGCGTACGAGCTGGTCATGCCGCCTCTGTTGGAGCATCTGGAATCATTGCTGACCGGTACCGGCGAGGCACTGGATCTGCAAACCTTCAAGTTGGTGGACCAGCTGTCAGGGCGGATGATGGGCGTGCGCGCCGACACCACGCCCCAAGTTGCCCGCATTGATGCCCATCTGCTCAACCGCAAGGGTGTGACACGCCTGTGCTATTGCGGCCCGGTGGCCCACACCCGGCCAGACCGTCCGCATGCCACCCGTGAACCGCTACAACTGGGCGCCGAGATTTACGGCCATGCCGGCCTGGAAGCCGACCTGGAGGTATTGCAGTTGTCGCTGGACTGCCTGCGGGCTGCTGAGGTCAAAGGCCTCATGGTCGATATGGGGGATGCGCGTATTGCGCGTGCCTTGCTGGAAGAGGTGGCGCCGGCGCCCGACCTGTTGGCGCGTATCCATGCTGCTTTGGCCAACAAGGATGCGACCGAGCTGGCCGAGCTGTGCCAGGGCTTTCCTGCGGCGACGCGCGACGGCCTGCTGGCCTTGGTGCAGTTGTATGGCGATGCCAACATTTTGCAGCAGGCTTTGCGCGTATTGCCACGTTTGCCGGCCATCCAGGATGCTCTGCGCGACCTGCAGTGGCTGGCGGAGCAGCTGGCTGGAACGCCGGTCAGCTTTGACCTGGCAGATCTGCGCGGTTATGCCTACTACAGCGGCGCACGTTTTGCGATTTATGCGCAAGGCGCTGGCGACGCGTTGGTGCGTGGTGGTCGCTATAACGAGGTGGGGGCGGTCTTTGGCCGTAACCGCCCAGCGGTTGGTTTCAGTCTGGACTTGAAGCAGTTGGTGGGGGCCGTGGGTCCGCGTCCGCTGCGGGCCGCCATCCGCGCGCCCTGGGGCCATGCCGACGATCTGCGTGCGGCCATTGCTGCGCTGCGCGCCGAAGGTGAGATTGTGGTCTGCGTGTTGCCAGGCCATGAGAGTGAAGTTGATGAGTTCCATTGCGATCGCGTGCTTCAGCAAGCGGCTGGGCAGTGGGTCGTGCAAGCTATTTAAGAAAATTTCTGAGATGAACACCCAAACAAATCTGGTTCCTGGTCGCAATGTTGTCGTGGTGGGTACGCAATGGGGCGATGAAGGCAAGGGCAAGCTGGTCGATTGGCTCACCGAAAGCGCCCAGGGCGTGGTGCGCTTCCAGGGCGGCCACAACGCAGGCCACACCTTGGTTATCAACGGCGTGAAGACGGCCTTGCACCTGATCCCCAGCGGCATCATGCGCGCCGGCGTCAAGTGCTACATCGGCAATGGCGTGGTTCTTTCGGCTGCCAAGCTGTTTGAAGAAATCGAAGGCCTGGAAAAAGCTGGCGTGGAAGTGCGTTCGCGCCTGCGCATCAGCGAGGCCTGCCCGCTGATTCTGCCGTTCCACGCGGCCATCGACATCGCCCGCGAAGCGCTGCGTGAAAAAGGCGGCACCGAGAAGATTGGTACCACCGGTCGCGGTATCGGCCCCGCCTATGAAGACAAGATTGCCCGCCGCGCGCTGCGCGTGCAGGACCTGAAATACCCCGAGCGTTTTGCTACCAAGCTGCGTGAGCTGCTGGAGCTGCACAACTTCGTGCTGACCCAGTTTCTGCATGCGCCAGCCATCGACTTCGATACGGTCTATGCCGAGTCCATGCGCCATGCCGAGCTGCTCAAGCCGATGATGGCCGACGTCTCGCGTGAATTGAATGACGCCCACAAAGCGGGTGCCAACCTGCTGTTTGAAGGCGCGCAAGGCACGCTGCTGGACGTGGACCACGGCACCTACCCTTATGTGACTTCCAGCAACTGCGTCGCCGGCAATGCCGCTGCCGGCTCCGGCGTGGGCCCGGGCATGCTGCACTACATTCTGGGCATCACCAAGGCTTACTGCACCCGCGTGGGTGGCGGTCCGTTCCCCACCGAACTCGAATGGGAAAAGCCCGGCACGCCTGGCTACCACATGAGCACCATTGGTGCCGAAAAAGGTGTGACTACTGGCCGCAGCCGCCGTTGCGGCTGGTTCGATGCGGCGCTGCTCAAGCGCAGTGCCCAGGTCAACGGCCTGAGCGGCCTGTGCATCACCAAGCTGGATGTTCTGGATGGTATCGACGTGCTGCAACTTTGCACTGGCTACATGCTGGACGGCGAACTGGTAGACATCCTGCCCATGGGTGCAGACGATATTGCCCGCTGCGTGCCAGTGTATGAAGCCATTGATGGCTGGACCGATTCCACCGTGGGTGTGACCGACTACAACAAGCTACCCGAAAATGCCCGCCGCTACCTGAGCCGCATTGAAGAGGTGACAGGCGTGCCCATCGCCATGGTTTCGACCAGCCCGGACCGCGACCACACCATCATGATGCAGCACCCTTACAAGGCTGCGTAAGTTATTGGATAAATTGGCCGTTGGCGCAGGTAGCGCTTGCGCCAGTAGCTATTATTTCAGGAGTAACCCCATGTTGACAGAAGACGGCAAGCACCTGTACGTCAGTTATGACGAATACCACAGCCTGATCGAAAAGCTGGCCCTCAAAGTCCACCAGTCTGGGTGGGAGTTTGACAATATCCTGTGCCTGGCGCGCGGCGGATTGCGCCCCGGTGATGTGCTGTCGCGCATCTTCGACAAGCCCTTGGCCATCATGTCCACCAGCTCGTACCGCGCGGATGCCGGCCGCCAGCAGGGCGTATTGGACATCGCCCGCTTCATCACCACGCCTAAGGGCGAAATCGCCGGCAAGGTGCTGCTGGTAGACGACTTGGCCGACACCGGCCACACCCTGAACGCGGTGGTGCGCCAGCTCAAGAGCGACTACGCGCCCATCACCGAGCTGCGTAGCGCCGTGATCTGGACCAAGGCGGTTTCCGTCTTCACGCCCGATTATTCGGTCGAGTTTTTGCCGACCAACCCCTGGATCCACCAGCCGTTCGAGGGCTATGACGCGCTGCGTCCGGCCCAGCTGATGGAAAAGTGGAAGCTGTAAGCGCGGCAGACTCAAGCTATCTGTGGCGAGCCAACCCCATCCTTCCACCCAGCTGATCCACCACCCGTACACGCCGCCCGCGGCGTTTGCGGCTCCACAGCCTGGCGTATTCAAAGCGTCTACTGTCATCTTTCCGTCCGTGGCCGCCATGCGCGAGTTCGAATGGAAGGATAAGTCGGCCTACACCTACGGCCTGCACGGCACGCCCACCACCTACACTCTGGAAGAGCGCATCGCCACGCTGGAAGGTGGCCGCTACTGCGTGCTGGTGCCCAGCGGATTGGCGGCCATCGCCAATGCGGCCTTGGCCTTGTTGAAGGCTGGCGACGCCATGCTGCTGCCCGACAATGTCTATGGCCCCAACCAGGCCTTCGCCGAAGGTGAGCTGGCGCGCTGGGGTATCAGCACCCAGGTCTACGACCCCATGAATCCAGCCGATTTGGTCTCCAAGATCACGCCGGCCACCCGGCTGGTGTGGGTCGAGGCTGCGGGCTCCGTCACCCTGGAGTTCCCGGACCTGCCGGCTCTGCTGCAGGTCTGCCGTGATCGCAAGGTCTGGTGCGCGCTGGACAACACCTGGGGCGCAGGCTTGGCCTTTAACCCCTTTGATTTACTGCCTGGCAGCGGGACCACGCTGGGCGTGGATGTGTCCGTCCATGCGTTGACCAAATACCCCAGCGGCGGTGGCGATGTGCTGATGGGTAGCGTCGTCACCCGCGACCCAGCGCTGCACCGCAGGGTTCAGCGCACCCATATGCATCTGGGCCTGGGTGTGGCCGCCAATGATGCCGAGCTGGTGCTGCGCTCCTTGCCCAGCATGGCCTTGCGCTACCGCGCCCACGACGTGGCGACCCGCGCCCTCGCACAATGGTGCAGCCAGCAGGCCGAGTTTGTGCAGGTGCTGCACCCTGCGTTGGCTGGCTCGCCTGGCCATGCGCATTGGCAGGCGCTGTGCGGTGCACAGGATGCGGCCGCTGGCCTGTTCAGCGTGGTACTGGACCCTCGCTACACCCTGGCGCAGGTGGACGCCTTCTGTGATGCCCTGGCTTTGTTCAAGCTGGGCTATAGCTGGGGCGGCCCGATGAGTCTGGTGGTGCCATACGAACTGGCTCGTATGCGGGTGGGCTGGCCGGGCCATCTGGCGCGTGGCACGCTGGTACGTTTTTCCGTGGGTTTGGAGGCCGTTTCGGATCTGCAGGCCGACTTGGCGCAGGCGCTACAGAAACTGGCGTAGCCCAGCGGGTAGATACTAGGGCAGGCGAATATCTGGGCGCTGGCCAAGCTGTTAAAGTGGTAGCCTTATTTTGAAAGAAGACCACCTTGGCAACACCAAATTACGGATATGAAAAGCGTCAAAAAGAGCTGGCCAAGAAAAAGAAGAAGGAAGACAAGCTTAAGGCCAAGAGCGAGCGCAAGCACGACGGCGTCTCTGACGACGGTGTGCAGGATCAGGGCGATGCAACGCAAACCCCGCCGCCCGACGCCTCCGGCGACGCTTGACCTGTCCTTCGTTTTCTAGTTCAGCAGCTTTTTCAGCTCCGGCCACACGTTGTTCAGCAACGTAGGATGCGCTTCCGCCTTGGGGTGGATGCGGTCCGGCTGGAACAAGGCCACCGGGTCCGGCGCATCCGCCACGCCTTTCAGCAAGAAAGGCACCAAACCGGTTTTCTCCGACTTTGCCACCCGCTCAAACGTGTTCTGGAAGCGATTTGCGTAGTCGCGTCCGTAATTCGGCGGCACCTGCATGCCTACCAGCAGCACTTTGGCACCGGCCTTTTGGGCAGTCTCGGTCATCTGGCGCAAATTGTCCTCGGTGGACTGCAGGGGTAGGCCGCGTAGCGCGTCATTGCCACCTAACTCAATCACCACCAGTGTCGGTTGGTAAAAGCCAAGCAGGCCGGCCAGACGCGAGCGGCCACCCGAGGTGGTGTCGCCGCTGATGCTGGCGTTGTGCACCACTGCCTGGATCTTTTGTTCGGCCAGGCGCTGTTCCAGCAGGGCCACCCAGCCTGTGCCACGCGGCAGGCCGTATTCGGCGCTGATGCTGTCGCCCACCACCAGAATGTTCGGCGTGGTCTTGGCCCAGGCCGCAGATGACCCCACGGCGGCGCCCAGGGCCCATGTCGCGATAAAGTGTCTACGTTTCAAAACTCAAAGCCTTTCATGCCAAATCTGTCCCCAGGTGCTGTGATTTCTGTGGAGCATGTCTCCAAGTCGGTGAGCGACTCCACCGGCACGCTCTCCATTTTGCGTGATATCGATTTCTCACTGGCGCCCAGGGAGACTGTGGCCATCGTGGGCGCATCAGGCTCCGGCAAAAGCACCTTGTTGTCCATCATTGCAGGCTTGGATACGCCCACGCAGGGCACAGTTCACATTGCCGGCCAGGATATTTTTGCGCTGAGTGAAGATGCCCGGGCCGCGCTGCGGGCGCAGAAGCTGGGTTTTGTGTTCCAGAGCTTTCAGTTAATGGGCAATTTGACTGCGCTGGAGAACGTGATGCTGCCGCTGGAGCTCATGGGCCGCAAGGACGCACGCAAGGCAGCCACCGAGATGCTGGGACGCGTGGGCCTGGGCCAGCGCTTGGGCCATTACCCCAAGCTGCTCAGCGGCGGAGAGCAGCAGCGCGTGGCCCTGGCACGGGCTTTTGTGGTGCAGCCGGCCGTGCTGTTGGCCGACGAGCCCACCGGTAGCCTGGACTTCGCCACCGGCGAGACTGTCATGGAGCTGATGTTCACGCTGAACCGCGAGCAGGGCACGACCCTGGTGCTGGTAACGCACGACCGCGCCATCGCCGCCCGTTGCGAGCGCCGCATCACCATCGAAGCCGGCGCGCTGGTCTGATTGCTTTATAGAAAATAGGCTGCCTACGCAGATAGTACCTGCGCAGAATGCTATATATTTAATAGCAAAAATGAGGACTTAGCGTCCCAGGTTCAGCGGCAAGCCCACATAGTTTTCCGCCACCACCGTGGAGGCTGCGGTGGAGTTCACCAGGTATTCCAGCTCGGCTTCCTGCATGCGCTGGCCGAAGGCGCCGGTGTCGGGGAACTTGTGCATCAGCGTGGTCAGCCACCACGAGAAGCGCTCGGCCTTCCAGATGCGGGCCAGCGCGCGCTGTGAATAGGTGTCGATGCCAGCGGCACTTTTCTCGGCATAGAACTCGATGAAGGCGCTGGACAGGTATTTCACGTCGCTGGCGGCCAGGTTCAGGCCCTTGGCACCGGTGGGGGGCACGATGTGGGCCGCGTCGCCAGCCAGGAACATGCGGCCAAAGCGCATAGGCTCCGCCACGAAGCTGCGCAGCGGGGCGATGCTTTTCTCCAGCGTAGGTCCGGTGACGATGCGCTCGGCCAGGTCCGGGTCTAGGCGGCTGCGTAGTTCGTCCCAGAAGCGCTGGTCACTCCAGTCTTCGGCCTTGTCTGTCAAAGGACACTGCACGTAGTAGCGGCTGCGCGTCAGGCTGCGCATCGAGCACAGAGAGAACCCGCGTTCGCTGTTGCCGTAGACGATGGCATGTGGCGACACCGGCGGCACATCGGCCAGCACGCCCAGCCAGCCGAAGGGGTAGACCTTTTCGTATTCGGTGATGGCGCCGTCCGGCACGCTGGCGCGGCAAATGCCGTGGAAGCCGTCGCAGCCGGCGATGAAGTCGCATTCCAGCTCGAAGTTCTGACCATCCTTTTGGTAGCGCACTTTGGGGTGTTCGCTGTCGAAGTCGTGCACGCTGACGTCGGCGGCTTGGTAGACGGTCGTCAGGCCGGCGGCGCTGCGTGCATCCATCAGGTCGCGCGTAACTTCGGTCTGACCGTAGGCGGTGACTACCTTGCCATTCGTCAGGCCATGTACGTCGATGGCATGCCGCACGCCTGAGAAGACTAGCTCGATGCTGTGATGCACCACGCCTTCTGCGTCCATGCGGGGGCCCACACCGGCTTCGCGCAGCATGTCCACCGTGGTTTGTTCCAGGATGCCGGCGCGTATGCGGCCCAGCACGTAGTCGGGGCTTTGGCGTTCGATGATGATGTTGTCTATGCCGGCCTTGTGCAGCAATTGGCCGAGTAGCAGGCCGGAAGGGCCGGCACCGATGATGGCAACCTGGGTTCGCATGGGATGTCTCCTGAGGATGTGATTTGTTCGATAGCTTAGGCCGATAGGGGTGTTCTCCACTGATCACGCGGCGCTCTTTGTGCGATCATCGTGACTACTGTGCGATCACCGCGCAAACATAAGCTGGAGGAAGCCCATGGAGATTCAGAAAGCCGACTTGATCGAAGGCATGGCCAAAGGCATGGCGGTGCTGGAGAGTTTTGACACGGAGCGCCAGCGCCTGAACGCCACCCTGGCGGCCCAGCGTGCAGGCCTGACGCGGGCGGCCGCCCGGCGCCATCTGCTGACCTTGGCACACCTGGGCTATTTGGATACGGATGGCAGCTACTTTTGGCTGGCGGCCAAGGTGCTGCGCTTTTCAGGTAGCTACCTGGCGTCGGCCCAGTTGCCACGGGTATTGCAGCCCACGCTGAACCGGCTGGCCGCGCAGACGCTGGAGTCGTTCTCGGCCGTGGTACGCGATGGCGACGAGGTGGTCATCGTGGCCCGCAGTGGCAACGACCGCAGTGGTGGGCCTCTGAGGGTGCTGGCGTACGGGCTGCACTTGGGGGCACGCTTGCCGGCACATGCCACCTCTACCGGGCGGGTGTTACTGGCGGCGGAAACCAAGTCCAGCTTCAATGCCTGGATGAAAGGGCGTAGCCTGGCCCGGCTGACGGCGCACACCATCATCGACACCAAGGTCTTCCGTGCGGTGGTCGCCCAGGTACGTGTTGATGACTACTGCGTGGCCAGCGAGGAGCATGAACTGGGCGTGCACGCCCTGGCGATTCCACTGCGCAATCTGCAGGGCAAGACGGTGGCTGCGCTGAATGTGGTGACCACCCCGCAACGGCTGCAGCAAGAGGTGCTGCGCAAAGAGTTGTTGCCGGTGTTGTTGGAGGCAGCAAGGGAGCTGCGTCCCTTGCTGTGAGAGGCTCCGTCCGTAGCCTGGATATTTGAGGGAAATCAGGCGCTGGCGCCCGTATATCCTGTGGAGGTAGCTATTGATTCAATAGCGTTAGCCAGGACGCTTTTAAATCTTTTTAAACCTTCTTGAGCTTGCCGCGCACCGGCACCACGGTGGTGATGGTGGGGCGCACTGCTTCGCCCGAAATAGGCTTGGGTGGAGAGGTGTCCTTCTTGGGTTTCTTGGCTTCTTTGTTGGTTTTTTGTTGACCTTTGGCCATGGTTTTCTCCGGTGGATAGGTGGAAACAGGCTGGCCGCCCCATGCGCAGGGCGGGCCAGTTCAGACGGATTTCTGTGCTCTCGAGCTTATCAGTTTGGCGCGGGTTTTTGACCTATGCCGTGCTTCATTTGGCAGCCAGCGCGTCCAGCAGCTCGGTCTCGATCTCGATCTGGTTGCGGTTGTACTGCAGCTCAGGGCCTTGCACCAAAAAGCTATCTTCCACCCGCTCTCCCAGGGTAGTGACCTTGGCTAGCAGCACACTGAGACTGTGTTTGGCCAGTACACGGGCCACCAGGTACAGCAAGCCGGCGCGGTCGCTGGCGGAGATGTTCAGCAGCCAGCGCTGGGCTTTCTCATCAGGCCGCAGGTCCACACGCGGCGCAATCGGGAAGCTCTTTACCCGGCGCGACACCCTGCCCTTGCTGGGCGGTGGCAGCGGGCCTTGCTTGGACAGGGTGTGGTCCAGGTCGTTCTCCACCATGCTGGTGAGCTCGCGGTAGTGCTCGGGCAGCATGGCCGTGACCACCTGGAAGGTGTCCAGCGCGAAGCCGTTACTGGCGGTATGTACCTTGGCGTCCACGATGCTGAAGCCGGCCTGGTCGAAGAAGCCGCAGATGCGGGCAAACAGATCGGGCTGGTCCGGCGTGTAGACCATTACTTGCAGGCCTTCTCCCACCGGTGACAGGCGGGCGCGCACGACCGGCTTCACCGCATGCGGTGGCACCGTCAGCGGCGCCGGGAAGGCCAGGTGGCGCGACAGTTGGCGCGTATGCCAGGCGATGTCGGCCGCGTCGTGGCGCATAAAGTAGCCCACGTCCAAGGTGTCCCACAGGGCCTTGTGCGATTCAAAAGGTTGTGCGTGCAGGGCCAGCAGCACCAGGGCTTCGCGCTTGCGGGCCTCGACCTCGGCCTGCGGGTCGGGCGCGCGGCCACCCAGGCTGCGCAGGGTGGTGCGGTACAGGTCTTCCAGCAGCTTGCCCTTCCAGGCGTTCCAGACCTTGGGGCTGGTGCCGCGGATGTCGGCTACCGTCAGCAGATACAGCGCTGTTAAATAGCGCTCGTTGCCCACGCGTTTGGCAAAGGCATTGATGACGTCCGGGTTGCTCAGGTCGGCCTTTTGCGCCACGCGGCTCATGGTCAGGTGTTCGTTGACCAGAAATTCGATGAGTTTGCAGTCTTCGCGGTTGATGCCGTGCTGGCTGCAGAAGCGGCGCACTTCCAGCGCACCTAGCTCGGAATGGTCGCCGCCGCGTCCCTTGGCGATGTCATGGAACAGCGCCGCCACGAACAAGATCCAGGGCTTGTCCCAGCCCGCGCCCAGCTGCGAGCAGGCCGGGTATTCGTGGGCGTGCTCGGCCATGAAGAAGCGGCGCACATTGCGCAGCACCATCAGGATGTGCTGGTCCACCGTATATACATGGAACAGGTCGTGCTGCATCTGCCCGACGATGCGCCGGAACACCCACAGATAGCGGCCCAGCACGGAGGTATCGTTCATCAGCCGCAGCGCATGGGTGATGCCGGCCGGCTGCTGCAGTATGCGCATGAAAGTGGCGCGGTTCACTGGGTCCTTGCGGAACTGCGAGGTCATCAGGCTGCGCGCGCCGTACAGAGCCCGCAGCGTGCGTACCGACAGGCCGCGCACGCCCAGCGTGCAGGCGTAGACCTGGAAGGTCTCCAGAATGGCGTGTGGTTCCCGGTGGTACAGGTCGTCGCTGGCGACTTCGATCATCCCGGCTTTTTCAAAAAAGTGGGCGTTGATTGGCCGCAGCAGGTGGGTGGAGGGGTTCAGCCGCTCCTCAATGTTCAGCAGCAGGATGTGGCTGAGCTGGGTTACGGCCTTGGCCGCCCAGTAGTAGCGGCGCATCAACGCCTCGCTGGCGCGTACCGGCTGGCCGTCGTCGTCTTCGGAGCTGTACCCAAACGATTCGGCCACAGCGGTTTGCAGGTCGAACACTAGGCGGTCTTCCCGGCGATGCGCTGTCAGGTGCAGGCGGGCGCGGATCAGGCACAGCAAGTCTTCGTTGCGCTTGATTTGCTTTGCCTCGTGCGGTGTAGCGATGCCGCTGCGCACCAGCTCTTCCCAGCTCTTGCCCAGGTTGGCGGCCTTGGCCACCCACAGAATGGTTTGCAGATCGCGCAGGCCGCCGGGCGATTCCTTGCAGTTGGGCTCCAGCGAGTAGGGCGTGTTTTCAAACTTGTTGTGGCGCTGGCGCATCTCCAGCGTCTTGGCCACCAGAAAGGCGCGCGGGTCGGACACCGTGCCCAGGCGCTGGCGGAATTCGGCATACATCTTGGCGTCGCCGGTGACCAGGCGCGACTCGATCAGCGCGGTCTGCACCGTCACATCCTTGCTGCCCTCGGCCAGGCAGTCTTCCAGGCTGCGCACGCTGGAGCCGATCTCCAGGCCTGCGTCCCAGCAACTGCCGATGAAGTCCTCGATGCGTGATTTCAGGGCTGGGTCGGCCTCGGGCGACTCGCCTTCGGGCAGCATCAGCAGCACATCGATATCGGAGTAGGGGAACAGCTCGCCCCGGCCAAAGCCGCCCACCGCCACCAGGGCAAAGGAGGCGGTGAAGCCGGCGCGCACCCAGAGGTCGCGCAAGGTTTCGTCCGCCAGGTGGGACAGGTTTTGCAAAGCCTTGCGCAGGCCCCGGGTGCTGGGGCCGCTATCGCGCACGGTTTGCAGCAACCGCGATTTTTCCTGCAGGTAATGCGCCCGCAGCGCCTGGATGTCGGTCATGGGAGGGCGCGTATACGCTTCAGGCTTGGGCTGGCACGAATGCGGGGATCGCGGGGCTGCCCGCAGAAACGGTCAGCACCTCGTAGCCGGTTTCGGTGACCAGCACCGTGTGCTCCCATTGCGCGGACAGGCTGCGGTCCTTGGTCCTGATGGTCCAGCCGTCGCCCATCTCGCGGATCTCGCGGCGGCCGGCGTTGATCATCGGCTCGACGGTAAAGATCATGCCGGCTTCGAGCTTTTCCAGCGTGCCGGGCCGGCCGTAATGCAATACCTG
>JAPLPK010000005.1 GCA_026400275.1 Burkholderiales bacterium | reverse complement strand
GGTTCGCGTTCGCGCAAGGCCGACCCTGCGGCCCTGGGCCTGGGTTCCTGCGTGGACTGCACGCTGTGCGTGCAGGTCTGCCCCACCGGCATCGATATCCGCGAGGGCTTGCAGTACGAATGCATAGGCTGCGCCGCCTGCGTGGATGTGTGCGACGGCGTGATGGACAAGATGGGCTATGCCCCTGGCCTGATCCGCTTTGCCACCCAGAACGGCATGGCCCAGGGCTGGTCGGGCCGGCAGATACTGCGGCGCGTGCTGCGGCCCCGGGTGCTGGTCTACGGCACGGTGCTGCTGGTATTGACGCTGGCGCTGCTGGGCAGCCTGTTGACGCGTACCCCGCTGAAGGTGGATGTGGTGCGCGACCGCGCGGCGCTGTCGCGCATCGTGTCCGGTGGCCAGCTGGAAAACGTGTACCGCCTGCAGGTCATGAACGCCAGTGAAGTGCCGCAGCGCTACCGCCTCACGGCCCGTGGGCTGGATGGGCTGGTGCTGGCCTCGGACGAATGGGTGGACGTGGAGCCGGTGGCTTCGCGCTGGGTGGCGGTGCGCCTGCACATCCCCTACGGTTCGGTTGAACCGGGCTCCTACCCGGTGTTCTTCGACATCCAGACTGCGGATGGAAGCACCAAGGTGTCGGAAAAGTCCACGTTCTTTGTTCCCCGCTGAAAATAACTCCAGGAGACTGCCATGCCCTCTCACACATCTACCACGCCGGTGCCGCTGCCATGGTGGCGCTACGGCTATGTCTGGTTGGTGATTTCCGGCCCGCTGGCCGTGGTGGTGGCGGCCTTGGTGTCGGGCTGGATCGCCGTCCGCCAGCAGGACCCGGTGCTGGCCCAGGACTATTACCGCCAGGGGCTGGAGATCAACAAAACCCTGGCCGCCCAGGGCCCGCTGGCGCCGGCCGAGCAGGGGCGCAACCATGCTGCGTCGCCACCCGGCTCGGTGCGTACCAAGTAGCCGGAGGGCACCATGCAAATCTTTAGGGTAGTAAGCGTTGTGTGGCCCGCTTTTTTGGGCGCGTGCATGCTGGAGATGCTGGTGTTTGCGGTGGTCGATCCCTACAGCCTGCAGTGGCTGGGGCAGCCGCTGCCTTTGTCACGCCAAGGCGTGTACAGCCTGGCGTTCTTTGCGTTTTGGGCGGTGGCGGTGCTGGTGGGGTGTCTGACGCTGCTGGTGGGCCAGCCGGTGACGGTGCCTACAGACAGGGCTGAAGATTGACGATGCGCTTGAGCGCTTCGGTGTCCAGAATGCGGATGTGGCGCTGCTTGACTTCCACGATCTGGTCGTCCACAAACTTGGAGAAAGTGCGGCTCACGGTTTCCAGCTTCAGGCCCAGGTAGCTGCCAATCTCTTCGCGGGTCATGCGCAGTATGAGTTCGGACTGCGAAAACCCGCGTGCATGCAGGCGCTGCACCAGGTTCAGCAAAAAGGCCGCCAAGCGCTCTTCGGCACGCATGCTGCCCAGCAGCAGCATCACACCGTGCTCGCGCACGATCTCGCGGCTCATGATCTTGTGCACATGGCGCTGCAGCGAGTTGACCTCGCGCGAAAGCTCTTCAATGCGGTGGAAGGGCATCTCGCACACTTCGGCATCTTCCAGGGCCACGGCGTCGCAGGTGTGGTGGTCGTTGACGATGCCGTCCAGGCCGATGATTTCGCCGGCCATTTGAAAGCCGGTGACCTGGTCGCGGCCATCTTCGGTGGTGACGGTGGTCTTGAAGAAGCCCGTGCGGATGGCGTACAGCGCCTTGAAAGTTTCGCCGTTGTGGAACAGCGCGGTGCCGCGCAGCACCTTTCGGCGCACCGCGACCAGATCGTCAATGCGCTCTAGCTCTTCTTTGTTTAAGCCTAAGGGCATGCACAGCTCACGCAGATTGCAGTTCGAGCAGGCAACTTTGATGGCGACAGGGTTCATGCGCAGAGTATGGGCTGATTCAAAAAGGAAGGGGCTTTTAAGAACTTATATTGTGTGCAGAAGTATCTGAAACCAGATTGATGTAGGTCAAAGAAGCGGGCAAGGCTTCGCGGCACATTCCAGTCATGCAACCTGACTGCCTGCCATGACCCGAGTTTTGCCCGAATTGTTACGCCGTTTTGACGTGCCTGGGCCGCGCTACACATCCTATCCCACCGCTGACCGGTTCGTCGAGGCCTTCACCTGCGAGGACTATGGCCGCGCCCTGCAGCAGCGCAACCAGGGGGCAGCCGCGCTGAGCCTGCCCTTGTCGCTGTACGTGCACATCCCGTTTTGCGAGTCGCTGTGCTACTACTGCGCCTGCAACAAGATCATCACCAAGCGCCATGAGCGCGGCGCCTCCTATCTGCGCTACCTGGAGCGCGAAACCGCCCTGCACACTGCCCAGCTGGGCGAGCGGCGCAACGTCAGCCAGCTGCACCTGGGCGGCGGCAGCCCCACATTTTTGAGTGACGACGAGCTGGCCCAGCTGATGGCCATGTTGCGCCGCCACTTTGTGCTGACACCTGGCGGTGAATACTCCATCGAGGTAGACCCCCGCACGGTGGATGCCAAACGCCTGCAAGCTTTGGCCACCCTGGGCTTCAACCGGCTCAGTTTCGGAGTGCAGGACTTCGATGCCGATGTGCAAAAAGCGGTGCACCGCGTCCAGCCCGCCCAGCAGGTGTTCGAGCTGGTGGAAGTGGCCCGCACGCTGGGCTTTGAGTCCATCAATGTGGACCTGATTTACGGCCTGCCCCGGCAGACGCCTGCCTCGTTTGCGCGCACGCTGCAGCAGGTGGTAGAGCTGCGGCCTGACCGCATTGCCCTGTACGCCTACGCCCACCTGCCCGAGCGCTTCAAGCCCCAGCGCCGCATCCTGGGCGCAGAGCTGCCGGCGGCGGCGGACAAGCTCTCCATGCTGTCACAGGCTTTTGACGCCTTTCTGGAGGCCGGCTATGTCTACATAGGCATGGACCACTTCGCCCTGCCCAACGACGCGCTGGCCATTGCCCAGCGGCAGGGCCGGCTGCACCGCAACTTCCAGGGCTACAGCACCCAGCCTGATTGCGACCTGGTGGGCCTGGGCGTGTCGGCCATAGGCCGCATAGGCGCCACCTACAGCCAGAACGCCAAGACCCTGGAGGAATACTGCGACCGTATCGACCAGGGCCAGCTGCCGGTGGTGCGTGGCCTGGCGTTGAACCGCGACGACCTGGTGCGCCGCGCCATCATCATGGGCCTGATGTGCCAGGGCGAAGTGCAGTTCGAATCCATAGAGTTGGCTTTCCTGGTTGATTTCAAGCAGACTTTCGCCGCCGAGCTGGAGGCTCTGCAGCCCTTGGTCGAGGCCGGCCTGGTGCAGTTGGATGCCAGCGGCATCCGCGTCACCGCCACCGGTTGGTTCCTGGTGCGCGCGGTGGCCATGGTGTTCGACCGCTACCTGCAGGCCGACCGCAACCGCGCCCGCTTCTCCAGAATTATTTGACCATGCAAACCGGCCTGGCCTGGACCGCGCTGCTCATGGGCCTGGCCGGTGGCCCGCACTGTGCCGCCATGTGCGGCGCGGCGTGCGGGGGGCTAGGTCGATTGGCGAGCGCGCGCAGACCCTGGCTGGGCATGCTGGAGCTGCAGGCCGGGCGCCTGGTGGGTTACAGCCTGGCGGGTGCGTTGGCCGCTTGGGCGGTGGACAACCTGGCCTGGTTGACGCGCCAATCGGCTGCGTTGCAGCCGGTGTGGACCCTGTTCCATGTGGCGGTGTTGGTCTGGGGCGGGACCTTGCTGGTGTTGGCGCGCCAGCCGGTGTGGGTGGACGGCATGGGCCGCAAGCTGTGGGCGCGCCTGCGGGCCAGCTCCGGCGGGTATGGCTGGGCCTTTGGCGTGGGCGCAGCCTGGGCCTTCATGCCCTGTGGCTTGCTGTATTCGGCCCTGTTGGTGGCGGCCTTGAGCGGCGGGCCGCTGATGGGGGCCGTATGTATGGCCTTGTTTGCCGCAGGCAGCGCCATCACCCTCATGGCCGGCCCCTGGCTGTGGCTGCGGCTGCAGGCCTGGCGCAGCCCTACGCGCAAGGAATGGGGTATGCGCGCGGCAGGCGGCGCCCTGGTGGCCGTGGCTTTATGGGCCGTGGTGCACGACTTGGACCCACGGGTGGCGGAGTTTTGCCGCAGCCTGTGGTGAAATTCACCGCATGCATGCCAAATCACCTTTCTGGGCCGACCTCACTACCCGCGACTTCGCGCAGCTGGACCCGGCCCGCACCGTTGCCGTTCTGCCCGTGGCGGCCACCGAGCAGCACGGCCCACACCTGCCCCTGAGTGTGGACACCACGCTGGTCGATGGCGTGGTGGCAGCGGCACTGCCGCACCTGCCGGCCGACGCGTCGGTGCTGTTTCTGCCCACGCAGCAGGTCGGCTTCAGCCCCGAGCACCAGCGCTTCCCGGGCACGCTGACCCTGTCGTCTGAAACGGTCATCCGCATCTGGACCGAGCTCGGCGCCTGCGTGGCGCGCAGCGGCGTGAAAAAGCTGCTGATCTTCAATTCTCACGGCGGCCAGGTCAGCCTGATGGACATCGTGGCCCGCACCCTGCGCACCGAGCATGGTTTGCTGGTCTACAGCGCCAGCTGGTTCAACCTGCCGCTGGGCGAGGCGAACCGCCCGTTCAGCGCCGATGAACAGCGCTTCGGCGTGCACGCCGGCGATGTGGAAACCTCGATGATGCTGGCCTTGCGCCCGCAGTTTGTGGACATGGCACAGGCGCGCGATTTCAAGTCCAGCTCGCAGGACCGCGCCGCCAAGTACCCCATTCTGGGCAACGGCAAAAGCGCCAAGCTGGGCTGGCAGATGCAGGACTACAACGCCACCGGCGCCGCCGGCAATGCCGCCGCCGCCACGGCAGATAAAGGCCAGGCGCTGGTCCATACGTCGGGCCAGCAGCTGGCCCTGTTGCTGCAGGAAATCGCCGACCTGCCGCTGTCTACCCTGGTGGATGCGCCCGATCTGGGTTAATGCATAAAAACAGGCTCTGGCGCATATAGATTCTGCGCGAGTAGCTATGTTTTAAATAGCAATCGGTGGTGGCTGGTTACACCAGCCCCCAGGCCAATACCCCGGCCGTGCCCCACATCATCAGTGCCACCAGTCCGTCCAGCGCACGCCACAGCGCTGGTGAGCGCAGGCGTTGGCCTAGCAGCATCAAACCCAGACCCAGGCCGGCAAACCACAGGGTGGACGCAGTGATCGCACCCAGGCCGAACCAGGCATTGCCCGGCCGGCCCCAGGCCAGAGAGGCCGTGCCGATTAGCACCGCAGTGTCCATCCAGGCATGCGGGTTCAGCCAGGCGAATGCCAGGGCGGCGGTCACTGCCTGGCGGCGTGTCATCGGCGCGTGCGCTGGCAGGCCTACAGCCCCCGGCTGGGCGCCACGGCGAAAGCGTGTGAATGCCTGCCAGCCGTAGTACAGCAGGAACACGATGCCCGAGCCCACCAGCGCGCCCTGCAGCTTGTCCGACATGCCTCCCAGCTGCGCCAGGCCCAGCACACTCAGCCCTATCAGCCCCATGTCCGACAGGATGCACACCGCCACCGTCAGCCACACGTGCTGGCCGGTCAGCCCCATGCGCAGCACATGCGCGTTCTGCGGCCCCAGCGCCACGATCAATGACAGGCACAGCACCAGTCCGGCGGTGAAGGCGGGGGTGAACAGCAAAGAGGGCAGGGTAGGCATGGCGGACTTTGAACGGGGCTGTTAAGTGGCCCGCAGTGTCCAGCATTCCGGGCTTTTATTAAACAGTCCTAAATTAAAATCACATCACGTAAAAATTACTTGATGAAAGCCGCCAATGCTGGACGCCAAACAACTCGAAGCCCTGGCCGCCGTGCTGGAACACGGTGGCTTTGGGCCGGCGGCCACGGCGCTGAACCTCACGCTGGCGGCGGTGTCGCTGCGCATCAAGGGGCTGGAGGCGGCGCTGGGCCAGCGCCTGCTGGTGCGCGGCAAGACCGTGCGCGCCACGCCCGCCGGCCAGGCCCTGCTGGCCCATGTGAAGCAGTTGCGCCTGATGGAGGCGGATTTGGTTGGCGCCTTGCCTGCTTCCAAAGATGCCAAAGGCAGTAAGGCCGCCTGGCAAACCCTGGGCGTCGCCATCAACGCCGACTCGCTGGCCAGCTGGTTCGTGCCCGGCGTGGCGGCCTGCGTCGCGCGCTACCGTCTGCTGCTGGACCTGCAGGTTTACGACCAGGACCACACGCATGAGGCCCTGAAGAACGGCGACGTGGTCGGCTGCGTTAGCACCCTGGCCCAGCCCATGCGCGGCTGCGTGGCCGAGCCGCTGGGCGTCATGCGCTACCGCTGTGTCGCCGCTCCAGCATTGGTGGCGCAGTGCCGCACCAAGGCCGGCGCCGTGTCGGTACACCGCATGCTGGCCACGCCCGCCATCATCTTCAACCGCACCGACGGCTTGCAGGACGCGTTCTT
>JAPLPK010000187.1 GCA_026400275.1 Burkholderiales bacterium | reverse complement strand
TTGTTGTAGCTGAGCTCCTTGCCTTGCAACTGCTTGGCGGTGACCTGCGAGCCGGGGGCGGGGAAGAGGTCGCGGTACAGGGCGGCGGTCTGGTGCGAGTTCTCGCCGTAGCGCAGGTCTTGCACCTTGACGAAGGTGGAGTTCATCTGGCCGGGGTATTCGGCCAGGCTGCCGTCGTCTTGGCGGGCGCTCAGGTAGTTGCTGATGGCCGCGTCATATTGGGCGATGCGGTTGAACGCGGCCACGCTGGCGGCAAAGCGGGTCTTGTCGCTGGTCTTGCCGCTGGCCTTGAGTTCTTCCAGCACGCCGGCGTACTGGGAGGCGTCGGTCAGCACCGTCACGTCTTTCCAGTTCTTGGCGGCGCTGCGCACCATGGCCGGGCCACCGATGTCGATGTTCTCGATCGCGTCTTCCAGCGTGCAACCGGGCTTGGCCACGGTGGCTTCAAAGGGGTAGAGGTTGACGGCCAGGATGTCGATCATGGTGATGCCGTGCTGGGCAGCGGCGGCCATGTGCTCGGGGAAGTCGCGGCGCGCCAGCAGGCCGCCGTGCACCTTGGGGTGCAGGGTCTTGACGCGGCCGTCCAGCATCTCGGGGAAGCCGGTGTGGTCGGCCGCCGCGGTCACGGGCAGGCCGTTGTCGGCCAGCAGCTTGGCGGTGCCACCGGTGGACAGCAGGCCATAGCCCAGGGCGTGGAGGGAGCGGGCCAGTTCCAGGACACCGGTTTTGTCAGAGACGGAGAGAAGTGCGTTCATGGGGTTCTAAAGGTCAGGGAGTCAAAATAAAAAAGGCGCGCAGGCGCGGGCTTATTCCACCAGGCGGTGTTCCAGCAGCTTCTTGCGCAGGGTGTTGCGGTTCAGGCCCAGCCAGGCGGCCGCGCGGGACTGGTTGTTGTCGGCCTGGGCCATGACCACTTCGAGCAGGGGCTTTTCCACCACCCGGACCATCATGTCGTACATGCCTGCGGGCTCAATGCCGTCCAGGTCCTTGAAGTAGCCGGCCAAACTGGCTCTTACACATTCATCAATACTTTTTTGGCTCACTCGGTACTCTCCAGATGCGGGCTTGTTTCTTGGGTGCTGGGGTCGGCGGCTTCGGGCATGCGGTCCATGGTGGCGGCAAGCTCGGAAAAGAATGCGTCCACCGCAGCCAGCTGCAGCTGCGGCTCTTCCAGCAGGTTCATACGGGCACGGAAGGCCTCGCCCCCCGGCAGGTCTTTGACATACCAGCCGATGTGCTTGCGCGCGGTGCGTACGCCGCTGAAGTCGCCATACAGGCTGTAGTGGTCTTCCAGATGTTCCAGCAGCAGGCGCTGGACTTCGGCCACCAGGGGCGGCGCCAGGTGCGTGCCGGTAGCCAGGAAGTGCGCCACCTCGCGGAAGATCCAAGGGCGGCCCTGGGCTGCACGGCCGATCATGGCCGCATCGGCGCCGGTGTAGGCCAGCACGTCGCGCACTTTCTCGGGGGTGGTCAGGTCGCCATTGGCCACCACGGGCACGCGCACCGCAGCTTTGACAGCGGCGATGGTGTCGTATTCGGCATGGCCTTTGTAGCCCTGTTCGCGGGTGCGTCCGTGCACGGTCAGCATCTGCACGCCGGCCTGCTCGAACAAACGGGCCAAGGTTACGGCGTTCTTGTTGTCCTGGCTCCAGCCGGTGCGCATCTTCAGCGTGACTGGCACGCCGTGCGGCGCGCAGGCTGCGACCACGGCTTCGACGATGGCCAGAGCCAAAGGTTCGTCCTGCATCAAGGCCGAGCCAGCCCATTTGTTGCACACCTTCTTGGCCGGGCAACCCATATTGATGTCGATGATCTGGGCGCCATTGGCCACGTTGTAGGCGGCTGCCTCGGCCATCATGGCGGCATCGGTACCGGCAATCTGTACTGCAATCGGCGCTACCTCGCCGTCATGGTTGGCGCGGCGCGAGGTCTTCAGTGTGTTCCACAAATCACGCCGCGAGGTCACCATCTCGCTCACGGCGTAGCCTGCCCCCAGGGCTTTGCACAGGCGACGAAACGGCCTGTCGGTCACGCCAGCCATGGGCGCAACAAACAAGCGGTTCGCCAAAGCGTACGGGCCAATGTGCATGGGAATAGGTCAACGCGCCGGTGAGGCGCCAAGGAAAAATCGGGGGGAACGCTATTCTAGCTGCTCAAAATTTCAGCAATCAAAATGCGTCACCTTGGCGACAGTGGCGAGCCAAGTAACATTCCGCGATGTTTAAGAAGCGTCTTGCACTTCAGGCCTTGCTGCTGTCCTTTGTCGGAATGCGGACTGCGGGCGGCTGGGCACAAACCATTCCCGCCGAAGATGGCAGCGCCGAAGCCGCGCCCATTCCGACAGAGAGCGCGGCGGATTTCTGGTCCAACGACCTGGGCCAGGGCGCGGGACAGCGCGGCGTGGCCAGCTGGTACGGGCGGCGCTTCCATGGCCGGCGCACCGCCTCGGGCGAGGTTTTCAAGTCCAATGAACTGACCGCCGCGCACCGCACCCTGCCGCTGTTCAGCTACGCCCGGGTGACGCTACTGCGCACCGGTAAAAGCGTGGTGGTACGCATCAATGACCGGGGCCCACACATCCTGACCCACCGCGTCATCGACCTGAGCCAGGCCGCTGCCGCAGAAATTGGCCTGCTGGCCCTGGGCACAGCAGAAGTGCTGGTAGAGCGCGTATTGCAGCGCACGCCTGAGCAAAGCACGGGCACCGGTCTGCGCCTGCCAGGTTAAACGGCGGCCATGCGCTCGGCCATGAAGTCCACGAAGCAACGGATGCGCAAAGCCAGCGCGGTATTGCGGTAGTACACCGCGTGGATGGGCTGGCGCACTTCGATGGTGTCGCGCGGCAACACCTGCACCAAGTCCCCCCGGGCGCGATCTTGCTCCGTCATAAAGTCCGACAGGCAGACGATGCCAACACCGGCCAGCGCCAGGTGGCGCAGGGTTTCGCCGCTGGAGACCTTGACCACCGGCTGCACCGCAAAGCCATCGCCGTCGGCATGGCGTAGCGGCCAAAGGTTCAAGCTCTCGGGCTGGGTGAATCCCAACAGGCTGTGCCGGCGCAGATCGTCCACGGTTTTCGGCCGGCCCTGGGCTTTCAGGTAAGCCGGGCTGGCCAGCACGCGCAGCGGGTAATGGGCCAGGGGCCGGGCGTGCAGGCTGGAGTCGCGCAGCGCACCGATGCGGATGGCTACGTCGGTACGCTGCTCCAACAGGTCGATGATGTTGTCGCTGCTATGCAGCTCTAGCGTGATGTCCGGGTACTGCGCCCGGAAATCCTTCACCAGGGGCACGATGCCATGCAACACGAAGGGCGCAGCGGCATTCACCCGCAGCAGACCGGACGGCTTGCGCTGGCGCGACAGCATCTGGTCCTCGGCCGCGTCCACCGCCGCCAGGATCTCACGGGCATGCGCCAGAAATACCTGCCCCTCCTCCGTCAACTCCAGCTTGCGCGTGGTGCGGCGCAACAAGGTGGTACCCAGCTTCTGCTCTAGGCGACCCAGCGCCCGGCTGATGCCGGAGGTGGTCTGCGCAAGCTGCGTGGCTGCGGCGGTGATGGAGTGGCTGTCCACCACGGTGGTGAAGGCCAGCAGTTCGTCCAGACTTGTCTTCATTGTTGACTTTCTATCAAGAATATTGTGCTGGATAGCGGCTTTTTCTCCAAGAATAAACACCAGACACTGCGGGCCTTGTGACTCATTTGGAGTGGATTCCATGCCTCTTGCCCTGCTTGCGCTGACCCTTAGCGCCTTCGCCATCGGAACGACAGAGTTCGTCATCGTGGGTCTAATCCCGACGGTTGCCGCCGACCTGGGCGTCAACCTGCCATCCGCCGGCCTGCTGGTCAGCCTGTATGCGCTCGGCGTCGCCGTGGGCGCGCCGGTGCTCACCGCGCTGACCGGCAAGCTGCCGCGCAAAACCCTGGTGCTGGGGCTGATGCTGCTGTTCACCCTGGGCAATTTGCTGGCCTGGCAGGCACCGGGTTACACCAGCCTGGTGGTCGCGCGCCTGGTCACCGGCCTGGCGCATGGAGTGTTTTTCTCTATCGCCGCCACCATCGCCACGAGCCTGGTGCCCAAGGAAAAGGCCGCAAGCGCCATCGCCACCATGTTCAGCGGCCTCACCGTGGCCTTGGTGACGGGCGTGCCGCTGGGCACCTTCATAGGCCAGCACTTTGGCTGGCGCGCCACCTTTCTGGCCGTTGCAGCGCTCGGCGTAGTGGCTTTTATCGGCAGCCTGGCATTTTTGCCGGCCAAGCTGCAGCGCAGCCAGCCAGCGTCGCTACTGCAGCAACTGGCCGTGCTGCGCCAGCCCCGCCTGCTGCTGGTCTACACCATGACAGCCGTGGGTTATGGAGGCTCATTCATCGCCTTCACCTATCTGGCGCCCATGCTGCAACAGGTATCGGGCTTTGACGCCAACGCAGTGGGCCTGGTGATGCTGGCCTACGGCGTGTCGGTGGCGGTAGGCAATATCTGGGGCGGCAAGCTGGCCGACCAGCGGGGCCCAGTGGGTACGCTGAAGCTGATTTTTGCGCTGCTGGCAGCGGTGCTGCTGGTGCTGACCTGGACAGCCGCACACAAAGGCCTGATGGTGCTGACCGTGCTGGCCTGGGGCGCCGTGGCCTTTGGCAATGTGGCCGGCCTGCAGGTGTATGTGGTGCAGCAGGCTGAACGCTTTGCACCCCGCGCCGTCGACGTGGCCTCGGGCCTGAACATCGCCGCATTCAACCTCGGCATCGCAGGTGGTGCCTGGGGCGGTGGCCGCATCGTCGACAGCATCGGTCTGATGCACACACCCTGGATAGGCGCCCTGGTCGTACTGCTGGCCTGGGGCCTGACGGCCTGGAGCGGCCTACTGGACCAGCGCCACCCGGCGCCTACCGGCACCCGCCGAGCCTCCATCGCTGGCGGTCATTGATCTCCCACTTCAACCCTGTTTTTGAAAGCAAACACTATGCGCACACACAACACCGTCCCGCCGATTGGCGTGGGCACCTTCCGCCTGCAGGGCGACACCGCCACCGCATCGGTACGCACAGCACTGGAGCTGGGCTACCGCCATATCGATACCGCCCAGATCTACGGCAACGAGGCCGCCGTAGGCCAGGCGATTGCAGAAAGCGGCGTGCCGCGCCACGAACTCTTCGTCACCACCAAAATCTGGACCGACCACCTGGCAGGCTCCATGCTCATACCCAGCCTGCAAGAAAGCCTGGCCAAGCTAGGCTTGGACTATGTGGACCTGACGCTGATCCACTGGCCCTCACCCGGCGGTGCGGTGCC
>JAPLPK010000036.1 GCA_026400275.1 Burkholderiales bacterium | reverse complement strand
GGTTGTCTATCACCGCCAGCTCTTCGCACTGCAGCAGCATGATGTCAGGGCAGCCCAGGGTGTCGGGCGGGCAAGTGGCTTCGAGCTTTTTCTCGATGTAGCGCACCGCGTCGTAGCCAAAGTAGCCGGCCAGGCCGCCGCAGAAGCGTGGCAGGCCCGGGCGCAGCGCCACTTTGAAGCGCTTTTGGTAGGCAGCGATGAAGTCCAGCGGGTTGCCCTGGTTGGTCTCTACCACCACGCCGTCGCGCACCACTTCGGTCTTGGCCTCCGCACCGAAGCCGCTGGCGCGCAAGAAGCTGCGGGCCGGCAAACCGATGAAGCTGTAGCGCCCAAAGCGCTCGCCGCCGACCACCGATTCCAGCAGAAAGCTGTAGGCACCGCCGTTGCGCGTGTAGGCCAGTTTGAGGTAGAGCGAGAGCGGGGTTTCCAGGTCGGCGAAGGCTTCCAGCATCAAGGGGATGCGGTTGTACCCGTCCTGGGCCAGGCTTTTGAATTCAAGTTCGGTAATCACGAAATTCACCTTATGTGAAATGCCAAGCCGCTGGGGGCTGGGCGTCAGCACGTTGTGCTGGGTCTATCAAGCATTGCCTCTGGGCGAGGCGCGGGGCGCACGGCGGGGCCGTGCAGATCAGGTGCGCGCAGAAATTGGCTTACGCCAAGACCAGGCTCCCTGGCCGAGGCAACCTGCAGTGATCGTGCATGGGATAGACATGGCTAAAGTGTAGCAAACCGCTGGCCACTGGTCGCCTAGGTGACCCGGGCTCAGGGTTTGTCAGGAGCCCGGCGGCCCGGCTGAGCCTTTGCAAAGACGAGAATGCATTTGCTGCGGTCGAGGCCGCTTACACAAGGTGGATGCATATGCTTGCGAGGTGTTTTGGGGTCACGATTTTGCTGGGTTTGTGGGCGGCTGGGGCGGCCTATGGCGTGACGCTGGCCGGTGTGGCTTACCCGGACAGCGTGGAGCAGCGGGGTGTGGCGCTGCAGCTGAATGGCGCGGGTGTGCGCTACAAGGCGGTATTCAAGGTCTACAGCGCGGGCCTTTACCTGGGCAAAAAGGCAAACACGCCCGAGGATGTGCTTGCCATGCCTGGCCCCAAGCGCGTCAGCATCACCATGCTGCGAGAGATTGATGCCAACGAGCTGGGCAAGCTGTTCACCCGGGGTGTGGAGGACAACACCAGCCGCAGCGAATTGTCCAAGCTGGTGCCCAGCCTGTTCCGCATGGGCCAGGTGTTTGCCGAGCAAAAAAAGCTGTTGCCAGGCGACAATTTTGTGCTGGAGTGGACACCGGGCGAGGGCACTCTGCTGTTCGTCAAAGGTAAGCAACAGGGCGAGGTTTTCCCCGAACCCGAGTTTTTCAATGCCTTGCTGCGCATCTGGCTGGGGAGCAGCCCGGCGGACTGGAAGCTCAAGGACGCCCTGCTTGGCAAGCCGGGTTGATGTTTTTCAGGTGTAACGGCTATCGACAAGTCTCAAAGCATGTTGTTACATTCTTCTGCCCTGAATAAATATTGAACAGGTATCTAGGGGCTCGCGCTGTATTTTGGGTGATCATGTTAAAACTTGTAAAAAATCCAAATCCAGTTCTAATGGCACGCACTAAAGGGGAAAACTATGGCGACCGTACAGCAAGAGATTGACGAACGTACCAACCTGACCAGCAGCAACAAATTTGAGCTTTTGTTGTTCCGCCTCGGTGAAGCCCCGCATTCGGCCAATCGTGAGCTGTTCGGCATCAACGTGTTCAAGGTGCGTGAAATCATGGTGATGCCGACGATTACCGCCGTGGCCGGTTCGTCCAAGCATCTGCTGGGCATGACCAATATCCGCGGCCAGGTGATTCCGGTGATCGACTTGGCCGGTGCCGTGGGTTGCCTGCCAAAGAATGGCCTGAACATCCTGATGGTCACTGAATACGCTCGCTCTACGCAGGCGTTCGCGGTGGAAGAAGTGGACCAGATCGTGCGCCTGGACTGGGGGCAAGTTCTGTCGGCTGAGTCCAACACCGCTGGCGGCATGATCACCAGCATCGCGCGCCTCGACGGTGACATAGATAACACCCGTCTGGCCCAGGTACTGGACGTGGAGCAGATTCTGCGCAACGTGATGCCTCCCAAAGAGCCAGATGTGGACCCGGCTAGTGTGGGTCCGAAGATCACCTTGCGCCCTGGCTCGGTGGTCATCGCCGCAGATGATTCTCCGCTGGCGCGCACCTTGGTCGAACAAGGTCTGACCGCCGTCGGCGTGCCTTACATCATGTGCAAGACCGGCAAGGAGGCCTGGGAGAAGGTCCAGGCTTTGTCCGAGGCTGCGCAGGCGGAAGGCAAGTCCATCCAGGACAAGATTGCCCTGGTCTTGACCGACCTGGAAATGCCCGAGATGGACGGCTTTACTTTGACCCGCAACATTAAAAAAGATTCGCGGCTCAAATCGATTCCGGTCATCATCCACTCGTCCCTGTCGGGCTCGGCCAACGAGGTGCATGTGAAGAGCGTGGGGGCAGATGCCTATGTCGGCAAGTTCGTGGCCGAGGAACTGGCTGCAACCATCCGCAAAATTCTGGCCCAAGCGGGCTAATTGTCCTTGGGGTGGCGGCCCTTTCGGGTCTCTCCGGCCATCACCCCAGGTAGCCGACCAGTTCCAAAATCAGCAACACCACATACGGAAAAGCTACGGTAGGCCGCAGCGCATGGCTGGCATATTCAGCCAGCAGGCCGGTGGTGCTGGGGCGGCTTGCCAGCCACTCGGTGTGCAGCTGGCAGGCGCTGGTAGCGGGACCATCGCTTTGTACCAGCTGCTCCACCCGCACCAGGCGGGTTCCCAGGCGCGCTTGGGATGTGCGGTAGATGCTTTCCTGAATCCAGACCAGCAAGGCCAGGCCGGCCGTCAGTTCATAGGGTAGCGCCAGCACGTAGCCCGTGGCAAAAGCCAGCAGGGCCGCCAGCTTCAGCAGCAAAGCGCCGCGTTCGTATTGCTCATGGTTGTTTTGCAGGGTGCGCCATTCTTCGACCAGGGCGGAGTGGGGGGCAATAGGCATGTATGAAGGTACCTGAGGGTTGCTTAGTCTTGCGGGGGCAGGGGGCGGGGTTCGCCAGTTTCGTTAATGGCGACATAGGTGAGTGAGGCTTCTGTGACCTTGGTGTAGCGGCCCTGGCGGTGCAGGCGTTCCGAATACACCTCTACCTGCACGGTGACGGAGGTGCGCCCGATGTGGGTGGTGGCGGCATACAGGGACAAGATGTCACCCAGATGCACGGGCTGCTTGAATACGAATTCCTTCACGGCCACGGTTGCAACCCGTCCCTGCGCGATGCGGGCCGGGATGACCGATCCCGCCAGATCGACTTGCGACATGACCCAGCCACCAAAAATGTCGCCGCTGGAATTGCAGTTGTTCGGCATGGGAACTACTTTCAGTACCAGTTCCATATCGGTGGGCAAAGCCACATGCGCGTCGGAAAGTGCGGACATCAGGGACAATCGGTTGGTAATAACACGTGAGATTCTCCCCGATGCGCCGCTCTGGCGAAATTGCCCCTCTTCCCGTCATGCCTGGCCATTCCGCAGCTGCGCCCACGCAGTCCGACTGGCACACCCTGCGTCGCCTTTTCCCTTACTTGTGGGAGTACAAATGGCGGGTGATCGCCGCGCTGACCTTCATGGTCGGGGCCAAGGCGGCCAGCGTCAGCGTGCCCTTGCTGCTGAAAAAACTTGTCGATGCCATGAGCCCCGGGGGCGGGCATGTGGCGGGGATGTCGGCCCAGGCGGTGGTCCCCACCCTGGTGATTGCCGTGCCGGCGGCGCTGCTGGTGGGTTACGGCTTGCTGCGCCTTTCAACCTCTTTGTTCACCGAGCTGCGTGAACTGGTGTTTGCCAAGGCCACGGCGGGCGCGGCGCGGCGGATTTCGCTGGAGGTGTTTCAGCACCTGCACGCCCTGAGCCTGCGCTTCCATCTGGAGCGCCAGACCGGCGGCATGACGCGCGACATCGAGCGCGGCACGCGGGCGGTGAATTCGCTGATCTCGTACTCGCTCTACAGCATCATCCCCACGCTGATCGAAGTCGGCTTTGTGTTGACCCTGCTGGCCGTGAAGTTCGACGTGTGGTTCGCCTGGATCACCTTGATTGCCTTGGTGTTCTATATCGCGTTTACCGTGACGGTGACCGAATGGCGTACCCAGTTTCGCAAGACCATGAACGAGCTGGACTCGCATGCGCAAAGCCGTGCCATCGATTCGCTGCTGAACTTCGAGACCGTCAAATACTTCAACAACGAAGCCTTTGAGGCCAAGCGCTACGACGAGAACCTGGAGCGCTACCGCCGCGCCTCGGTGAAGAGCCAGACCACGCTGAGCCTGCTTAACACCGGCCAGCAGCTCATCATTGCGTCCAGCCTGGTGGCCATGCTCTGGCGTGCCACCCAGGGCGTGGTGGATGGCCGCATGACCCT
>JAPLPK010000170.1 GCA_026400275.1 Burkholderiales bacterium | reverse complement strand
GTCAATTCGGCGGCCAGGCGCACGTTTTGTCCGCCACGGCCGATCGCGATCGCCAGGTTTTCTTCATCCACCACCACATCCATGGCATGGCGCTCTTCATCCACCACGATCGAGCTGACGTTGGCCGGAGCCAAAGCGCCAATCACGAACTGGGCAGGGTCTTCGCTCCACAGCACGATGTCGACGCGCTCGCCAGCGAGCTCGTTGGTCACACCGTTGACACGGGTACCACGCACGCCGACGCAGGTGCCGATAGGATCAACGCGCTTGTCATGCGACAGCACGGCGATCTTGGCGCGCGAACCGGGATCACGGGCGCATGATTTAATCTCTAGCAAGCCTTGTTCGATTTCCGGCACTTCCTGGCGGAACAGTTCGATCATGTAGGCAGGCGAGCTGCGCGACAAGATGATGGGAGCACCGCGCAGGGTCAGATCCACCTCCATGATCATGGCGCGGACGCGGTCACCAGTACGCAGATTTTCCTTGGGGATCATCTCGTTGCGACGCAGGCGGCCCTCAACACGGCCGCTCTCGACGATGATGTCGCCCTTGTCCATGCGCTTGACGGTACCGACAAAAATCTTGTCGCCGCGACTCATGAAGTCGTTCAACAGCATTTCGCGCTCAGCATCACGAATCTTTTGCAAAATGACCTGCTTGGCGGCCATCGCGCCAATGCGGCCAATCGGCAGGGACTCGATCGGTTTTTCGATGTAGTCGCCTTCTTCGATGTCAGGAATATCGTCGCGCACGTCCGACACCAACTCTTCCGCTTCCGGGTTTTGCAAACCAGCAGAGTCCGGCACCACCAGCCAACGGCGGAAAGTTTCGTAGTTACCGCTATCGCGGTCCAGCGCCACGCGGATATCCACTTCGCCCTGGTACAGCTTCTTGGTGGCTTGCGCCAAAGCCGATTCCACTGCGCCAAACACAACGTCCCGTTCCACGTTCTTCTCACGTGAAATGGCATCTACCAACATCAACATTTCGCGATTCATGTCACGAATCTCCTGAACACTTAAACCAACAAAACCAAACCCGCTGAGCCGCATCTGCACGCTGGCGTTTACGGACCATCACCCAAGCGCCGCGCCAGTGTCTTTTGCGTTGCGGCCATTGAAACTTACGATAGGTGCCAAACGGGCATCCCGAATCTCATCCAGCGTGAAGCCCAGCGCCTGCACCGGCGCGGGAGCCCGCTTTTTGCTGATACGCGCACCGGGCTTAGCCACGGGCTCGTCGCTCCAGACGATTTGCCAGGTGGGTGCAGCATCAGGGGCCACGGCAGCAACGCTTTCCAGCGTGCCGCGGAATTTTTTACGGTTGGCATTGACTTGGCCGGCGGCCGCCATGCCAATGGCGACCTTAAGGGTGATATCAATCACAGAGCCTTCGAAACGCTCAAAGTCGGTCTTATGGCGTAGCGGGCGATCGATACCGGGCGAAGAGACTTCCAACCGCTTGTATTCGACGCCATCGACTTCTAGCGAAAACTGCAGTTGGCGGGTGACTTTTTCGCAGTCTTCCACGTTGATGAACTGCTCAGGCGCACCCGCAACCCAGGGATGGTCGATAGTGATGCGCAGCAAACCGCCAGCAGAGCGATCGATCTCTACGAGGTCATAACCGAATCCGGTCACGGTTTGCTCAACGATGTCTTGTAACGCCACGTGTTATGAATATGAGTACATTGGGCCTGACCGCACCACCCAAAAAGCAGGTGCCGAAAGGCGTGTTAAAAACAATCGACCAAAAAAAACGGGCCGGTAATTACCCGCCCGTTTGGTCGTGAGCCCGGATTGTAGCGCAAAAATGGCTTTAATCCATTGATACGTAAGGGTTTTAGCGGGGCTTGACCGGCATTCAGGCTGCCGCAGCCACCAGCGCCCGGGTATAGCCATGGCGTGGCGCGTCCAGTACCTGGTCTACCGTGCCAGATTCCAGGATTTTGCCCTCCTGCATCACCAGCACTTGGTGGGCCATGGCCCGTATCACCGCCATATCGTGGGTAATCAGCAAATACGCCATGCCGTGCGTACGTTGCAACTGTTGCAACAACTGCAGCACCTGCTTCTGGATGGTCACATCCAGCGCGCTTGTGGGTTCGTCCAGCACCAGCAACTGGGGTCGCACGATCAGAGCCCGTGCAATCGCCAGCCGCTGGCGCTGCCCGCCCGAAAAAGCATGCGGGTAGCGCTGCAGCAGGCCCGGGAACTGGGTTTCGCTCAAGCCCACGTCGGCGAGGGCCTCCAGCACCAATTTTTTACGATCTTTTACACCTACATGCGGCGCATGCACGCGCAAACCTTCGCCTACGATCTCCTCCACCGTCATGCGTGGCGACAAGGACGAAAACGGGTCCTGGAACACCACCTGTAGCTTGGCCCGCAGGGTCTTGTTGGCCGTAGCATCACGGCTCCAGGCCTGACCCGCGCATTGCACGCTACCGGAAAATTTCTGCAGCCCGAGCACCGCGAGGGCCAGAGTAGATTTGCCCGAACCCGACTCGCCCACCACGCCAAGCGTTTGGCCTGGGGGGATGGCAAAGCTGGCCTCCTGCAGCGCCACAAACTCGGCTTTGCGAAACCAGCCGCGAATGCCGGCAATAGGCACCGGATAAGCCACCCGCAGGGCCTGCGCCTGCAGCAAGGGCGGCGCGGGACTGTCGGGCACCACATTTCGCACTGGCGTACTGTCGATCAACTTACGGGTATAGGCATGCCGCGGACGGGCAAACACCTCGGCCACCGCACCAGCTTCGACGATACGGCCCTGCTCCATCACCGCCACGCGGTCGGCAAACTGGCGCACCACATGCAAATCATGGGTAATCAACAGCACGGACATACCGTACTGGCGCTGCAAGTCCGACAACAACGCCAGGATCTGGGCGCGCACCGTGACGTCCAGCGCGGTAGTGGGCTCATCCGCCAGCAAAAGCTTGGGTTTGCAGGCCAGGGCCATGGCGATCATGGCGCGCTGGCGCTGGCCACCGCTGAGTTGATGCGGGTAGCTACCCACCCTGCGTGCGGGCTCGGACACACCCGTGCTTGCTAGTATTTCAATAGCTGCCTGCGCAGATTGCACCTGCGTCAGGCCCTGTTTTAGTTCAAAGACCTCGGCAATCTGGCGGCCAATCGTGAACAGCGGGTTCAGCGCTGTCATGGGCTCCTGGAACACCATGGCGATGTCCTGCCCGCGAATGCCGCGCATGACCCGCTCAGGCAGGGTCAGCAAATCGGTTCCGCCCCACAGTGCCCGGCCGGAAACCTGGGCATCGTCCACCAAACCCAGCAGACTGAGCGCCGTGATGCTTTTGCCGGAGCCCGATTCGCCCACCAGTGCAAATTTCTCCCCCGGCTGAATCTGGAAGCTGATGCGGTCCACCACCGGCTTGTCGCCGAAACGTACGCTCAGCTCTTGCACATCCAGCCAACTCATGCCTGGGCCTTTCGCGGATCGAGCGCATCGCGCAACGCGTCGCCCATGAAGGTCAGCAGCAGCAAGGTGACCACCAGCACCACAAAGGTGGACAGCGAAATCCACCAGGCGTCGATATTGTTTTTGCCCTGGCTGAGCAACTCACCCAGCGACGGAGTGCCCGGCGGCACACCCAGGCCCAAAAAGTCCAGCGAGGTCAGCGTGAGTATGGAGGCACTCATCTGGAACGGCAAAAAGCTGACGACCGGCGTCAGGCTGTTGGGCAGTATGTGGCGCCAGATGATTTGCATATCGCTCACCCCCAGGGCGCGCGCCGAGCGCACATAGTCCATCTGCCGGTTGCGCAGAAATTCGGCGCGGGTGTAGTCACTCAGGCCCATCCAGCCAAACAGGCTGAGTAAGACCAGCAGCAGACTGATGCTGGGCGTGAAGATCGCGCTGAAGATGATCAGCATGTACAGATACGGCATCGAGCTCCAGATTTCGATAAAACGCTGGAAGACCAAGTCCGTCTTGCCGCCCAAATAGCCCTGCAGCGCCCCCGTCACGACACCCACCACCACGCTGACCAACGTCAGCGCCAGGGCGAACAGCACGCTCACGCGAAAGCCGTACAGCAGTTGCGCCAGCAGGTCACGCCCCCGGTCGTCGGTACCCAGCCAGTTGTCGCGCGACGGCCCGGATGGATTCGGAAACTTGGCGAAATAGTTCAGCGTCTTGGGGCCGTAACGGTTTGGCGCGTACAGCACCCAATTGCCATCCTTGGCCAGCTGCGCCTGTATGAACGGGTCCAGGTAATCGGTAGTAGTGTCAAAGTCTCCACCAAAGGTTTTTTCCGAATAGTCATGCAAAAGTGGGAGGTACAACTGTCCTTGGTATCGCAGCACCAGCGGTCTGTCATTGCTAACCAGCTCGGCGGCCAGGCTCAGCAACACCAGCACACAGAAAACCACCAGGCTGAAATACCCCAGGCGGTTGCGCTTGAAGCGTTGCCAGGCGCGGCGACCAGGCGATGGGCTAATCAAATCTGACACGCGGATCCACCCATACATAGCAAAGATCGGAAACCAGCTTGGTCACCAGGCCAATCAGCGTAAACAAATACAGCGTGCCCAGTACCACCGGATAGTCGCGGCGGATCACGCTCTCGTAGCTCAGCAGGCCCAGGCCATCCAGAGAAAACAGGGTCTCGATCAACAAAGAGCCCGTGAAGAAGGCGCCAATGAAAGCCGCCGGGAAACCAGTGACGATGGGGATCAGTGCGTTGCGCAACACATGCTTGTACAGCACCTGGTTCTGCGATAAGCCCTTGGCCCGCGCCGTCAGCACATACTGTTTGCGGATTTCTTCCAGAAAGGCGTTCTTGGTCAGGATGGCGGTGACAGCAAAGCTACCCACCACCATGGCCGTCACAGGCAAGGCGATGTGCCAGAGATAGTCCACCACCTTGGCGCCCCAACTAAGCTCCGCGAAATTGCTGGACACCAGACCGCGCAGCGGAAACCACTGCAGCTGCCCGCCAAACACAACCAGCAACACCACTCCCAGCACAAAGCCGGGAATCGCGTAGCCCACCAGGATCAGCAGCGAAGTCACCAGGTCAAACGTGGACCCGGCCCGCACCGCCTTGGCAATGCCCAGCGGCACCGCGACCAGATAGCTGATGAAAAACGTCCATAGCCCCAGGCTGATGGACACTGGCAGCTTCTCCCACACCAGCTGCGACACTGGCTTGTTCTGGAAAAAGCTCTTGCCCAGGTCAAAGCGCAAGAACTGCCCCAGCATCTGGATGAAGCGCTCATGCGCAGGCTTGTCAAAGCCATACAGCGCCTTGATCTGCTCAATACGCTTGGGATCCACGCCCTGCCCGCCACGGTAGCTGAAGCCCGCCCCCTCGCCCGCTCCTCCGCTGCCGGCTGCACCAGCCTTGGCCTCTGCCAGGTACTGCTCCACCGGGCCGCCAGGCACAAACTGCACCACAGCGAAGGTGATCAGCAGCACGCCCAGCAGCGTGGGCACCATCAGCAGCAAACGCTTCAGTATGTAGACAAACATGGTTTACGGTGCTTTGGCAGGCCGGGCCCACCAGGTATGGATGGCCCAGCTTTCACCAGGAGAATACGGCGGCACCACATCGGGACGCGCAAGGCGCCAAGCGTTATAAGCCATGCGGTGGGTGGTGGCCGTCCACTGCGGAATCAGCACATGGCTATGGCTGATCACGCGCTCCAGCGCACGGCAGGCCGGCAGCAAGTCCGCCTTGCTTTTGGCAGCGGTCATGCGGGTAATGAGCGCATCCACTGCCGGGTTGCGCAGACCGTTGTAGTTGCCAGAATCTTCCACATCTGCGGCCTTGCTACCGAACAGATCGGCAAACTCCTGGCCAGGGTTGTTGGTGCCGGGGTAGTTGATGGAGATCATGTCGAACTCGAACTTGCTCAAGCGCTGCTGGTACAGCGCAAAGTCCACCGGCCGATAGTTCAGCTGAATGCCCAGCTTTTCCAGGTTGCGCGCCCAGGGGCTGACCACGCGCACGCCGCTCTCGCTGCTGTCCAGCATTTCGATTACCAGCGGCTCGCCCTTGTCATTGCGCAGCGAACCGTCACGCACCGTCCAACCAGCATCCTGCAACAAGGCCTGAGCGCGCCGCAGATTGGCGCGCAAGGACGAATCGCCATCGGTGCGTGGCGGCACCGTCATCGGGCCGAAGGCCGCAGCCGGAATGTCCTTGCGCAGCGGCTCCATCAGGGCTAGCTCCTGCGGGCTGGGCAGGCCCGTGGCCCCGCAATCGGTATTGCCAAACAAGCCATTCACGCGCTGGTAGGCGCCGTAGAACATCTGGCGGTTCATCCACTCGTAGTCCATCGCCAGGCCCAGGGCCTGGCGCACTCGCACGTCCTTGAATTTTTCGCGGCGCAGATTAAGCACATAGCTTTGGAAGCCCGAGGGCAGGCGGTGCTGAAATTCACCCTTGACCAGTTCGCCCGTGTCAAAGCGCTTGCCGTTCACGCGGCGCGCCCAGTCGCCGGCAGAGAAAAAGCGCATCAGGTCAAACTCACCGGCCTTCAGCGCCTCCAGCCGGGCAGTGTTGTCCTTGTAGATCTTCACCGTGATGCGGTCGAAGTTCTCGGTGCCGCGCTTCACTCCAATGTCGCGCGCCCAGTAGGCCGGGTCACGCACATAGGTGATGTCCTTGCCAAAATTCACTGGGCCTATACGGTAAGGTCCGCTGCCGATCGGGATGTCCATCACCACTTCGTCAAAACGCTTGGCCTTGCCGCCCTCCACGCCCCACTGGTGGCTGAAGATGGGCAGGCCGCCCACCGTCAGTGGAAGCTCCCGGTTCGGCTTCTTGAAGCGAAAGCGCACAGTGCGTGTGTCCAGTACGTCCAGACCAGCCACATCTTCCAGCGCCGTCTTGTAGCCGGGCGAGGTGTACGGGCCCATCAGAGTATCAAAACTGAACTTCACATCCTGCGCCAGCACCGGATCACCGTTGTGAAAACGGGCTGTGTTGCGCAGCACGAATGTGGCGCTCAGGCCGTCGGGGGCGACGTTCACGTCCTCGGCCAGCAGGCCGTAGCCTGCGCCGTTCTCGTCCATGGAGCCGACCAGCAGGCTGTCGAACAGCATCTCGGTCAAATAGGCCGGCGCACTGCCCTTGATGGTGAAGGGGTTGTATTTGTCAAATGTCGAGCTACGAACGTTGCTGACCAGGCGCAACTCGCCACCCTTGGGCGCACCAGGGTTGACGTAATCAAAGTGCGTGAAACCGGGCGGGTATTTCAGCTCGCCCCACAGCGCATAGCCAGGCGCGGCACAGGCCGACGCGGCACACAACAGTCCCCCCAAAGCCAGCAGAAATCGCATGCGACAATTCTGCAATACTTTTAGGCGCTAAACGACACGCTTAGCGCTGCTCACTTTTCTTGGAGACTTTAGTCATGGGATTTCTTGCTGGCAAAAAACTGTTGATCACCGGTGTGCTGAGCAACCGCTCCATAGCCTACGGCATTGCCAAGGCCTGCCACGCACAGGGTGCCGAGCTGGCATTCAGCTACGTGGGCGAGCGCTTCAAGGACCGCATCACCGAGTTCGCCGCCGAATTCGACTCCAAGCTGATTTTTGATTGCGACGTGGGCGACGACGCGCAGATCGACAAGCTGTTTGCCGATCTGGGCCAGGTGTGGCCAAAGTTTGACGGCTTTGTGCACAGCATCGGCTTTGCACCACGCGAAGCCATCACCGGCGACTTCCTGGAGGGCCTAAGCCGTGAAGGCTTCAAGATTGCGCACGACATCAGCGCCTACAGCTTCCCGGCGATGGCAAAGGCCTCCCTGCCCTACCTCAGCGATAAGTCGGCCCTGCTGACCCTGACCTACCTGGGTGCTCTGCGCGTGCTGCCCAACTACAACACCATGGGCCTGGCCAAGGCCTCGCTGGAAGCCAGCGTGCGCTACCTGGCTGAGTCGGTGGGCCCCAAGGGCGTGCGCGTCAACGGTATCAGCGCCGGCCCGATCAAGACCCTGGCCGCCAGCGGCATCAAAGACTTCGGCAAGATGCTCAAGGCCACGGCCATGAACCCCATCCGCCGCAATGTGACGATCGAAGACGTGGGCAATGTCGCCGCGTTCTTGCTGAGCGACCTGGCAGCCGGTGTGAGCGCTGAAATCACCTACGTGGACGGCGGCTTCAGCCAAGTCGTGGGCGGTATCGGCGAGTAAGCATCACGCGGTAGCTGCTGCACGGATTTAAGTAAAAAGGGGCGCTGGCGCAATTAGCACCAGCGCCCCTAGCTATATTTTTTATAGCTATTTGCAGGCTTAGTAGCCCTCGGCCAAACCGGTATTGCGGCGGGGATCGTTGGCACCGTAGAAGCGGAAGTTGCCGCGCGGCTTGCCGCCCAGCGTGGGCGCACCGACCAGGATGGCTGCCAAGTGGTTAGCTGGCTGCGGTACGCCCAGGTTGTGGCCCATGCCTTCCAGAATCTTGCGGGTGTCCGGGCTGACGCCGAAGGTGTCCACGTTCGTCAGGTCGGGCAGCCACTGCTGGTGAAAGCGTGGCGCATCCACAGCTTCTTGCACGTTCATGCCGTAGTCAATGACGTTCCAAATGGTGTGCGTTACCGCAGTGATGATGCGGCTGCCGCCTGGCGTGCCCACCACCATGACCGGCTTGCCGTCTTTGCTGACGATGGTCGGACTCATGGAGCTCAGCGGACGCTTGCCGGGCTCAATCTTGTTGGCCTCACCCTGCACCAGACCGTACAGATTGGGCACCCCCACCTTGGCGGTGAAGTCGTCCATCTCGTTGTTCAACAACACGCCGGTCTTGGCTGCCGTCACCTTGGCACCAAACCAGTCATTCAGCGTGTAGGTCACCGATACCGCATTGCCATCTTTGTCCACGATGGAGTAGTGGGTGGTGTTGCTGCCTTCGTGCGGTTCGACGCCTGGCTTCAGGTCCTTCGATACACCGGCCTTGCCGGGGTCGATGGCGGCGCGGATCTTCGCGGCGTAGCCTTTGTCCAGCAGGCGGTCCAGCGGGTTCTTCACGAAGTCTGGGTCACCCAGGTAGCTGTTGCGGTCCAGGTAGGCGTGGCGCATAGCCTCGATCTGGTAGTGCACCGCTTGGGCCGAGCGGAAGCCCAGCTCTTTCATGGGATAGCCTTCGACGATGTTCAGAATCTCGCAGATGACCACGCCGCCCGAGCTGGGAGGCGGCGCCGAGACGATGTGGTAGCCGCGGTAGTCGCACTCCACCGGCGCCAGCTCACGCACCTTGTACTGGTCCAAATCGGCCTGGGTGATGATGCCCTTGCCGGCCGTGCTGGCGGCCACGATATTGGCGCCGACAGTGCCTTTGTAGAAGCCATCGGCACCCTTCTGGCTGACCAGTTTCAGGGTCTTGGCCAGATCCTTCTGCACCAACTTTTCGCCGATTTTGAAAGGCTCACCTTTATTCAAGAAAATAGCGGCAGAAGGCGCATCTTTCTTGAAATCCTCGGTGGAGGTTTTCAGCATGTCGATATCGCCCTCTTGCAGCACAAAGCCGCGTTCGGCCAAGGTTATGGCCGGGGCGATCAACTTGGCGCGAGGCATGGTGCCGTATTTGGTCCGGGCCTCTTCAAAGCCGGCTACCGAGCCGGGCACCCCCACGGCCAGATAGCCATTGGTGCTGGCGCCCTTGACCACGTTACCAGCGGCATCGAGGTACATATTTGCCGTGGCAGCCAATGGAGCTTTTTCGCGGAAGTCAAAGAAAGTCTTGCGGCCATCGGCCAGCTGCACGGTCATGAAGCCACCGCCACCCAAATTGCCGGCAGCCGGGTACACCACCGCCAGGGCGTAGCCCACGGCCACTGCCGCGTCAATGGCATTACCGCCGCGTTTGAGTACGTCAACACCGACCTGGGTTGCCAGGTGCTGGGCGGTGACCACCATGCCGTTTTCAGCGGCAACCGGCGCCACGGACGCGGCCTGCGCCATACAGCACAGGCTGGCAGCGCTAGCGATCAACGCCAGACGGAAGGAAAGAATTTGCATACGAAGAGATCTCCAAACTGGGTGGGACATGCCGCTACAAAAAATTTACAGCGACACGCAAACCACTGTAACAACAGCCGCGAAGAAAACAGCATGCATTTTTATATGCGAGTCATGCTGCTTTGTAAGGAAAAATAACGGGCTCCGGTATTTCCTGCGCGCCGAGGGCGGCGTCAAATGTCGGTATGAAAAATCCTACATCTGCACCGACTCTTACGCGCCGCAGCGTCCTGCAGTGCGCACTACTCTTGGCCGCCAGCGGCATAGCCCCGATACGCGCACGGGCGGATGCGCCGCCGCTGATGCAACCCAAGGTCTACCGGCAGGGCGTGCCACTGGAAGGTTATTGGGTCAGCGAGAAATTTGATGGCGTGCGTGGATACTGGGATGGCGCGCAGCTATGGACGCGCGGCGGTCAGCACATCACGCCGCCAGCCTGGTTCACCGCAGGCTGGCCAAAGGTACCCATGGACGGCGAACTTTGGGCCGGGCGTGGCGCGTTTGCCAACGCGGTATCCACCGTGCGCCAACAAGCGGCCAGTGATGCGGCGTGGCGCGAAATGCACTTCATGGTGTTTGATCTGCCTGCACAGGGCGGCGTATTTGACGAGCGGCTCAAGGCACTGCAGCAGCTGTCTGTGCCTGCCTGGGTGCAGCCCGTGGCACAGTGGCGCATTGCCAGCCACGCGGCCCTGCAGGCCCTGCTGCGCAAAACTGTGCAGGACGGGGGCGAAGGCCTGGTGCTGCACCGTGGCGACTCTCTGTACAGCGCGCAGCGCAACGACGATTTATTGAAGTTCAAACCCTTTGACGATGCCGAGGCTAAAGTCGTCGCGCATATTCCGGGCAAGGGTAAATTCGAAGGCATGCTGGGCGCGCTGCTGGTGGAGACACCGCAGGGCCAGCGCTTCAAGCTGGGCACCGGTTTGAGCGATGCCCAACGCCGCGATCCGCCGGCTATCGGCAGCTGGGTGACGTACCGCTTCCGCGATGTCAACCCCAGCGGCATCCCCCGCTTTGCCAGCTATTTGCGGCAGCGGGAAGATGCGGATTTATGACCCTTTCGTTTCTGATTCAGTCCGAGATTAGGCGCGAAGCCGCAGACAGTACTTGCGTATGGCAAGGCGAAGCAACGACATATCGGACTGAATCAGAGACGAAATTACTTGGGCAGCAAGACCTTGTCCACAACGTGGATCACACCGTTGGACTGGTAGACGTCGGCAATCGTCACATTCGCAGTGCCGCCTTTTTCATCGGTGACCGTGACGCCCATGCCGTTGGCCTTGGCGGTCAAGGTGCCGCCGCTGACCGTCTTCAAGGTTGCCTTGCCCATTCCATCCTTCACCATCTTGCTGATGGCGGCTGCATCGTATTTACCGGCCACAACGTGGTAGGTCAGGATGGTGGTCAACGTGCCCTTGTTTTCAGGCTTGAGCAAGCTGTCTACCGTGCCCGCTGGCAAGGCTGCAAAGGCCGCGTTGGTTGGCGCGAACACGGTGAACGGCCCTGGGCCTTTGAGCGTTTCCACCAGACCCGCAGCCTTGACGGCGGCGACCAGGGTGGTGTGATCCTTGGAGTTGACGGCGTTGTCGATGATGTCCTTGGACGCCAGCATGGGTGCGCCGCCGACCATCACATCGGCCATGGCGGCCACGTAAACGGCCGACATCACGAGGGCCAGGCTGAAAGAGGCCAGCTTGCGGGTAGTTTGAATCGAGACCATGGAATGCTCCTAGTAGGTTGATGACAAGCCGAAATGTTGCGGCTGATCTCAATACGGAGCGGGTCCGGCTTTGGATGCAGAAAACCCCTGGACTTTTCTGGGGTTTATAAAAAAACAAGCCGCTAGCGCAGGTACTACCTGCGCTAGCGGCTACATTTTTGATAGCAACGCCAGTTTTACAGCTTGACGCAGTCGGCGTAGTAGTGGTGCTTGCCGCTTTCATCCACCTCTTCCACCAGACCGTGGATATCGGTTTCAAAGCCGGGGCACTGGGTGTTGAACTCGCGCGAGAACTTTAAATAGTCCACGATCTTCTTGTTGAACACTTCACCCGGAATCAGCAGCGGAATGCCCGGTGGGTATGGCGTGACCAGCCCCACGGTGACGCGGCCCTCCAGGTCGTCGATGGCCACGCGCTCGGTCTTGCGCAGGGCAATGTGGGCGTACGCATCGCTGGGCTTCATGGCCGGGGTCAGGTCGCTCAGGTACATGTCCGTGGTCAGGCGGGCGATGTCGTACTTGGCATACAGCGCATGCAGGTGCTGGCATAGGTCGGCCAGGCCCATCTTTTCGTAGCGCGGGTACTTCTGGCAGAACTCGGGCAGGATGCGCCACATGGGCATGTTCTTGTCGTAATCGTCCTTGAACTGCTGCAGTGCGGTCAGCATGCTGTTCCAGCGGCCCTTGGTGATGCCGATGGTGAACATGATGAAGAAGCTGTACAGGCCGGTCTTCTCCACCACCACGCCGTGCTCGGCCAGGAACTTGGTGACGATGCTGGCCGGAATGCCGGTCTTGGCGAACTTACCGTTCAGGTCCATGCCGGGCGTCACGATGGTGGACTTGATCGGGTCCAGCATGTTGAAGCCGGTGGCCATCTTGCCAAAGCCGTGCCAGTTGGCCTTGGCATTGGTCTTGGATTCACCCTTGATGATCCAGTCGGTGGCGCGGCCTATGCCCTCTTCCACCAGCTTGTCCGGTCCCCAGACCTTGAACCACCAGTCGGTGCCGTATTCCTCGTCCACCTTGCGCATGGCGCGGCGGAAGTCGAGTGCCTCGGCAATGCTTTCTTCGACCAGCGCAGTGCCGCCGGGCGGCTCCATCATGGCCGCAGCCACGTCGCAGCTGGCGATGATGCTGTACTGCGGGCTGGTGCTGGTGTGCATCAGATAGGCTTCGTTGAACAAATGCCGGTCCAGCTTGACGTTCTGCGAATCCTGGATCAGCACATGGCTGGCCTGGCTGATACCGGCCAGCAGCTTGTGGATGGACTGGGTCGCATACACCACCGCGTGCTTGGGGCGGATGCGCTTCTTGCCCATCGAGTGGTAGCTGCCATAGAACGGATGGAAGGCCGCGTGCGGCAACCAGGCTTCGTCGAAGTGCAGGTTTTCCACATAGCCATCGAGCATGCTCTTGCTGGTTTCGGTGTTGTAGAGCACGCCGTCGTAGGTGGACTGCGTGAGCGTCAGGATGCGCGGCTTGACGGTGTCGGCGTCCACATGCTGCAGCAACGGATTGGCGCGGATCTTGGCCTTGATGGCAGCGGGCTCGAACTCGCTTTTGGGGATAGGCCCGATGATGCCGAAATGGTTGCGCGTGGGCTTCAGGAACACCGGAATCGCGCCGGTCATGATGATGGCGTGCAGGTTCGACTTGTGGCAATTGCGGTCGACCACCACCACATCACCCGGGGCCACCGTGTGGTGCCAAACCATCTTGTTGCTGGTGCTGGTGCCGTTGGTCACAAAGAAGCAGTGGTCAGCATTGAAGATGCGCGCGGCGTTGCGCTCGCTGTCGCCAATCGCGCCGTTGTGGTCCAGCAACTGGCCTAGCTCTTCCACCGCGTTGCATACGTCGGCCCGCAGCATATTTTCACCAAAGAATTGGTGGAACATCTGGCCCACCGGGCTCTTCAGGAAGGCGACGCCACCCGAGTGGCCGGGGCAGTGCCAGGAATACGAGCCGTCTTCGGCGTAGTCCAGCAAGGCCTTGAAAAACGGTGGCTGCACGCCTTCAAGGTAGCTCTTGGCCTCGCGGATGATGTGGCGCGCCACGAACTCGGGCGTGTCCTCGAACATGTGGATGAAGCCATGCAGTTCACGCAGGATGTCATTGGGCATATGGCGCGAGGTTTTGGTCTCGCCATATACATACAGGGGCACATCCAGGTTCTTGCGCCGCACTTCAGCAATGAAATGGCGCAAGTTCAGTACGGCCGGGTCCAGATCCGGGCCGGGCGAGAACTCTTCGTCGTCGATCGACAAAATAAAGGCGCTGGCGCGGCTTTGCTGCTGGGCGAACTGGCTCAAGTCGCCATAGCTGGTAACGCCCAACACCTCAAACCCCTCCGATTCAATCGCCTGGGCCAGGGCACGGATGCCCAGGCCCGAGGTGTTCTCAGAGCGGAAATCCTCATCGATGATGACGATAGGGAAACGAAACTTCATGCCGGCCTCCAGCCAATACGTGAATCAAGCTACCACACCCACCCGGCGCCGCCCAGGGCCGCGCCAGCGGGGACAAATCTGCAAAATAGGCGCGAAGTGTAAGGACATCTGGTGAAGCTTCTCCGACACAGGGCTGCTTTTGTCCCAAAATGTGGCGCTAGCAACACAATCGAGAGCAATATGGCCGAATCGACCTTTTGGTGGCTGCTGGCAGGTGCCGCAGTCGCCGTGGAACTTGTCACCGGCACCTTCTATTTGTTAATGCTGGCCATTGGCTTTGCCGCAGCGGCCCTGTCGGCGCTATTCGGCGCAAGTACCACGGTGCAAATCCTGCTGGCCAGCGCTGTCGGCGGCGGCGCGGTGATCGTCTGGAGTCGCATCCGTGGCAAGCATCCCAAGACCCTCCCGGCCAGCGCCAATCCGGACGTGAATATGGACATCGGTGAAACCGTGATGGTCGATGCCTGGCAGCCCGACGGCACCGCCCAGGTGCACTACCGGGGCGCCCAATGGACGGTGATGCACCGCGCAGGTAACTTGCCCAGTAGCGGCCCGCACCGGGTTGCGGAGGTGGTGGGAAATCGCCTGCTGGTCGACAAACTGTGAAACACTGGGCACCTGCCTACTACCGGAGTTGTTATGGAAATTGCCCTCGTCGTCCTCGTTATCGCCATCATCTTTGTCAGCCGCACCCTGAAAGTCGTGCCCCAGCAGCACGCCTGGGTCATAGAGCGGCTGGGCAAATACCATGGCACGCTGACGCCAGGCCTGAATTTCCTGGTGCCCTTCGTAGACCGCGTAGCCTATAAACATGTGCTGAAAGAAATCCCGCTGGACATCCCCAGCCAAGTTTGCATTACCCGCGACAACACCCAGCTGCAGGTGGACGGCATTCTGTACTTCCAAGTCACGGATGCCATGCGCGCCAGCTATGGTTCCAGCAACTACATCATGGCCATCAGCCAACTGGCGCAAACCTCGCTGCGCAGTGTGATCGGCAAGCTGGAGCTGGACAAGACCTTTGAAGAACGCGACATCATCAACGCCCAGGTGGTCGCCGCCATCGACGAAGCCGCGTTGAACTGGGGTGTCAAGGTCTTGCGCTACGAAATCAAAGACCTGACCCCCCCCAAGGAAATTTTGCATGCGATGCAGGCCCAGATCACCGCTGAGCGCGAGAAGCGCGCGCTGATTGCAGCCTCCGAAGGCCGCCGCCAGGAGCAAATCAATATCGCTACTGGCGAACGCGAGGCCTTCATCGCCCGCTCCGAAGGTGAAAAGCAGGCCGTCATCAACAAAGCGCAAGGTGAAGCCGCGTCCATCACCGCAGTCGCCACCGCTACCGCAGATGCCATCGAGCGCGTGGCCACAGCAATTCGGCAACCCGGCGGTGAGCTGGCCGTGCAGCTCAAGGTGGCAGAAAAAGCTGTCGAAGCCTACAGCCGCGTCGCCGCTGATGCAAAAACCACCCTGATCGTGCCTAGCAATATGACCGAAGTATCGGCCTTGATAGGCTCGGCTATGAAGATGGTCAACGCCACCAAACCGCAATAGGAGCCCTATGGAAGATCCCGCCATGGAACACAACGTACTCGGCTCCGAGCTGCTGCCCTGCTCCTACGACCCGCTGACGGGCTACTTCCGTGACGGCTGCTGCAACACGGACGATAGCGATTCGGCAGCACATGTGATTTGCGTCAAAGTGACACGTGAGTTCCTGGCCTTCTCAATGTCACGCGGCAACGACCTGTGTACACCCCGGCCCGACTACCGCTTCGCCGGACTCAAACCCGGCGACCGCTGGTGCCTGTGCGCCAACCGCTGGAAGGAGGCGCTGGAGGCCGGCGTAGCTCCGCCGGTGGTGCTGGACTCCACCCACATCCGGGCGCTGGAGTTTGTTTTATTGGAAGACTTGATGCAACATGCAGTGCCAGGTCGAAATACCGCCGTTTGACTGCTATAATTCGAGGCTCTGGAACGGTGGATGAGCGGTTTAAGTCGCACGCCTGGAAAGCGTGTGAGGGTTAATAGCCCTCCGCGGGTTCGAATCCCGCCTGTTCCGCCAGATTGGCTTCCAAAGCCTGAAAAAAGCCCTAGCGCGTTAAACCGCTAGGGCTTTTTTTTCGACTTTTTCATACCCCGTGCTTCAAGCAAAATACATCCAAGCACCGCATCTATTTTTTTGACCCACACGCACAAGCGCACCATGTCCATCGCTACCGAAATTTCCCCTGGCCTCACCGTCCAAGGCTTTACGCCACCGCTGCGCCTGAGCGACTTCAAACTTATCGCCTTTGACATGGACTCCACGCTGATCAACATCGAGTGTGTAGATGAGATCGCCGACGCTGCCGGTCGCAAGGCCGAGGTAGCCGCCATCACTGAAGCCGCCATGCGCGGCGAAATCACTGACTACAAGGAAAGCCTGCGCCAACGCGTGGCCCTGCTCAAAGGCGTGAGCGTGGCCAGCATGGAGCAGGTCTATAACGAACGGCTGAAACTCAACCCAGGTGCTGCCGCCTTGGTGGCTGCCTGCAAAGCCGCCGGCATGAAGGTGCTGCTGGTCAGCGGCGGCTTCACATTTTTTACCGACCGCATCCGTGATCTGTTGCACATAGACGCCACCCGTTCCAACATGTTGGAAGCCGTGGATGGCGTGCTCACCGGCCGCATGGTGGACCAAGCCTGGGGCGACATTTGCGATGGCGATGAGAAACGCAAGATGCTGCTACAGACCTGCGCCGAAATGGGCATCACAGTCCAGCAAGCCATTGCCATGGGCGATGGCGCAAATGATCTGCCGATGATGGGTGTAGCCGGTTTGTCGGTGGCTTACCACGCCAAACCGGCCGTGCGCGAGAAGGCCATGGTCGCCATCAACATCGGCGGACTCGACCGTTTGCTGGAGGTAGTGCACTAATTCCGTCCCCTTCTGCGCAAGTGGTAAACGGAAGGCCTATGATGGTCGTTAAGTAGATAGAACCTTTAGCGAGAGCAGCGAATCCAGACCGTATAAGTCCATTGCACATATTAGGAGAATGCCATGACCATTTTCACCCGCTACCAAGGCCGCTTTGCAGCAGCACAGGAAGAGGAAATGTCGGTTCAGGACTATCTGGAGTTATGCAAACGCGACCCAACGGCCTACGCCAGCGTGGCAGAACGCATGCTGCTGGCGATTGGTGAGCCCGAGTTGGTAGACACCCGCACCGACCCTCGCCTATCGCGCATCTTCGCCAACAAGGTTTTGAAGGTCTACCCCAGCTTTAGAGACCTCTACGGCATGGAAGAGGTGATAGAGCACATCGTCTCCTACTTCCGCCACGCAGCCCAAGGCCTCGAAGAAAAAAAGCAGATTCTCTATCTGCTCGGGCCCGTCGGCGGCGGCAAGTCATCCCTGGCTGAAAAGCTCAAGGCATTGATCGAAAAAGTGCCTTTTTACGCCATCAAAGACTCCCCGGTCCATGAGTCCCCGCTGGGTCTTTTCAACCCGGCAGAAGATGCCGAATTGCTCGAAACCGACTACGGTATTCCACGCCGCTACCTCGGCACCATCATGAGCCCTTGGGCGGTGAAGCGCCTGCAGGAGTTCGGCGGTGACATCACCCGCTTTCGCGTGGTGAAGCTACGCCCCTCGGTACTGTCCCAGATCGCGGTTTCCAAGACCGAACCGGGCGACGAAAACAACCAGGACATCTCATCCCTGGTCGGCAAGATCGACATCCGCAAGCTGGAAACCTATTCCCAGAACGACCCGGACGCGTATTCGTACTCGGGCGGCCTGTGCCTGTCGAATCGCGGCGTGCTGGAGTTTGTGGAAATGTTCAAAGCCCCTATCAAGGTCTTGCACCCCTTGCTGACCGCCACGCAAGAAGGCAACTACAAGGGCACAGAGGGCTTTGGCGCCATTCCGTTTGATGGCCTGGTGCTGGCCCACTCGAACGAGGCCGAATGGCAGGCCTTTAAAAACAACCGCAACAACGAAGCTTTTCTGGACCGCATCTACATCGTTAAAGTGCCCTACTCGCTGCGCGTGTCCGATGAAATCCATATCTACGAAAAGCTGGTATCCAACTCGTCGCTGTCGCAAGCGCCCTGCGCCCCCGACACGCTGCGCATGCTGGCCCAGTTCTCGGTGCTGTCGCGGCTGAAAGACCCCGAGAACTCCAGCATCTTTTCCAAGATGCGGGTCTACGACGGTGAAAACCTCAAGGACACCGACCCCAAAGCCAAGAGCTACCAGGAATACCGTGACTTCGCGGGCGTAGACGAAGGCATGACGGGCTTGTCCACCCGGTTTGCTTTCAAAATCCTGTCGCGTGTCTTCAACTTCGACCACCGCGAAGTGGCAGCCAACCCGGTACACCTGATGTATGTGCTGGAGCAGCAGATCGAGCAAGAGCAGTATCCGCCCGAGGTAGAAGAAAAATACCTGCGCGCCATCAAGGAATTCCTGTCTCCGCGGTACGCGGAATTCATAGGCAAGGAAATCCAGACCTCCTATCTGGAAAGCTACTCTGAGTACGGGCAAAACATCTTCGACCGTTATGTGGTCTATGCCGACTTCTGGATTCAGGACCAGGAGTACCGCGACCCCAACACCGGCGAAATGCTGGATCGCAGCGCACTCAACGACGAGCTGGAAAAGATCGAGAAGCCCGCCGGCATTTCGAACCCCAAGGACTTCCGCAACGAGGTGGTCAACTTCGTCCTGCGCGCCCGCGCCCGCCAGGACGGCCACAACCCTTTGTGGACCTCGTATGAGAAGCTGCGCGCGGTGATCGAGAAGAAGATGTTCTCCAACACCGAAGAGCTGCTGCCGGTGATCTCGTTCAACGCCAAGGCCAGCGGCGATGAACAGAAGAAGCACCAGGACTTCGTCAACCGCATGATCGCCAAGGGCTACACCGAGAAGCAGGTGCGCTTGCTGTGCGAATGGTATTTGCGGGTGCGCAAATCCTCGTAACGCAACAGGCTCAAGACCCGCCTGCGCCTTGTGTGCAGCGCACCACAGCAGACGGGTTCCTTCAAGTCAACGGGAGACTCTATGACGGTGCGCATCGTAGACCGGCGGTTTGACAGCAAGCACAAGAGCTCGGTCAACCGCAGCCGCTTCATCCAGCGTTTCAAAGGGCAGATCCGCAAAGCCGTTTCAGACGCAGTGAACAAGCGCGGTATGCGCGATCTGGACAACGGCGAAAAGATCAGCATTCCCGGCAAGGACATAGGCGAACCCCAGTTCGAACACGGCCAGGGGGGCGTCTGGGAAGTGGTGCGCCCCGGCAACGACCGCTTCCACCGTGGTGACCAGGTAGAGCGCCCTCAAGGCGGGGCCGGTGGCAAAGGCAAGGGCCAGGCCAGCAATGAAGGCGAAAGCCTGGACGAGTTCGTCTTCACCCTGACACGCGACGAATTCCTGGACATCTTTTTCGACGAACTGGCCCTACCCAACCTGGTCAAGCAGCAACTTGCGCGCATCGACCAGTACCGCCGCGTGCGGGCTGGCTTTGTACAAACGGGCGTGCCCACGAATATCAACCTCAGCCGCACCATGCGTGGCGCAGCCGGGCGGCGCATTGCGGTGGGCGGCCCCTACGCCGCGCAGATTCGGGCACTGGAAGCTGAGCTGGAAGAGCTGCGTAAAACCCGGGCTGAGGACGACCCCGACGTGGAGCAACTGCGCCGCGACATCGCCCACCTGCGCGCCAAGATCGAGGCCGTTCCTTTTGTGGACACCTTTGACCTGCGCTACAACAACCGCGTGCGCATCCCCCAGCCCACCACGCAAGCAGTGATGTTCTGCCTATTGGACGTGTCGGGCTCGATGGATGAGGGGCGCAAAAACATCGCTAAGCGCTTTTTCATGCTGCTCTACCTGTTCCTGACGCGCAACTACGAGCGCATCGAGGTGGTTTTCATACGCCACCATACGGTGGCCAGTGAAGTGAATGAAGACGACTTCTTCACCTCACGCGAATCGGGCGGCACCGTAGTGTCCAGTGCACTCAAGCTGATGCATGAAATCATCACCGCGCGCTACAACAGCCACGCCTGGAATATCTATGGCGCGCAGGCGTCCGACGGCGACAACTGGCATGACGACTCGCCCCTGTGCAAAAACCTGCTGCAAGAGTCGCTGCTGCCTTTGTGCCAGTTCTTCGCCTACATCGAAATCACCGAAGGCCCGCCGCAAAACCTGTGGGACGAATACACCCAGCTGCAAGGCAGCGCGGGCGGCAATTTCGCCATGCAACGCATTGCCACGGTGGCAGACATCTACCCCGTGTTCCGTGAACTGTTCAAGCGCCGGGCCTGAACCATGGGTGAATCCAAACTCCTCCCCACCGGCTCCGAATGGACCTTTGAAGCCATCGAAGCCTACGACCAGGCCATTGGCGAAGTCGCACGCCGCTACAAGCTGGACGGCTACCCGCACCTGCTGGAGATCATCAGCGCCGAGCAGATGATGGACGCCTACGCCTCCATCGGCATGCCGGTCTACTACCACCACTGGTCCTTCGGCAAACACTTCCTGGCCACCGAAAACCGCTACAAGCGCGGCCAGATGGGCCTGGCGTACGAGATCGTTATCAATTCCGACCCTTGCATTGCCTATCTGATGGACGAGAACACCCTGCCCATGCAGGCGCTGGTGATCGCCCACGCGGCCTACGGGCACAACTCGTTCTTCAAGGGCAACCACCTGTTCAAGCAGTGGACCAGTGCGGATGCCATCGTGGACTACCTGGTGTTCGCCCGCAACTACATCGCCCAGTGCGAAGAACGCCACGGCGTAGAAGCAGTGGAGCAACTGCTCGACGCCTGCCACGCGCTGAGCAACCTGGGAGTGGACCGCTACAAGCGCTCGCCCCGCCTGTCGCTCGAGAAAGAAACCTCGCGCCTGAAAGAGCGTGCCGAATACCTGCAAGCCCAGGTCAACGACCTGTGGCGCACCTTGCCGCCGCGCGCCGAGGCCGAGGCCGAGCACGAAGAAAAGCGCTTTCCGCTGGAGCCCGAGGAAAACCTGCTCTACTTCGTCGAAAAGAACGCCCCGCTGCTCGACCCCTGGCAGCGCGAAGTGGTGCGTATCGTGCGCAAGATCGGCCAGTATTTCTACCCACAGCGCCAGACCCAGGTAATGAACGAAGGCTGGGCCACCTACTGGCACTACACGCTGCTGAACACCTTGTACGACGAAGGCCGCCTGGCCGATGGCTTCATGCTGGAATTTCTACAGTCGCACACCAATGTGGTCTACCAGCCGCCGTACAACAGCCCCTACTACTCGGGCATCAACCCCTACGCGCTGGGCTTTGCCATGTGGCGCGATATACGCCGCATCTGCGAGGACCCGACCGACGAAGACCGCGCCTGGTTCCCCGACATCGCCGGCTCCAACTGGCGCGAGACCTTTGACTTTGCGATGCACAACTTCAAGGACGAAAGCTTCATCGCACAGTACCTGTCGCCCCGGCTGATGCGGGAGTTCCGCCTGTTCAGCGTGCTGGACGACGACGCCCGCAAAACCCTGGAGATCAAGTCCATCCACGACGACAGCGGCTACCGCGCACTGCGCCAGCAACTGTCCGAACAATACGACCTGGGCCACCGCGAACCCAATATCCAGGTCTGGAATGTGGACCTGCGCGGCGACCGCTCGCTAACGCTGCGCCACTTCAGCCACCAGCGCCGCCCGCTGGGCGAATCCAGCGCCACTGTGCTCAAGCACATGGCCACGCTGTGGGGCTTCAATGTGCGGCTGGAGCGGCAGAACGCCGACGGCAGCACCAGCCTGGTGGCAGAGCACCTTAGCGAAAAGCGCCGCCGTGCGCCCGGCAAAGGCGCGCCCTGAGCGCCAGGGCACCACGCTACGCTTTTCATAGCTGCCTGCGCAGATAAATCCTGCGCTAGAACCCTATTTTTCATATATTTTCCGATGCATCCATTTGCAGTGTGTGGTTTTAAAAAACCATCCCAACACCATCCATACGGATGGCGCATACTGCAAACATGAAATCTTCTAGTGCAAGCGAATCCGCCAAAGCCAAGGCCCAGGACTCTGAAAAAATCACCATCAACCTGGGTTTTGTAGACCTCGGCCATGTGGACCTGCTGGTGTCGGAGGGCTTTTACGCCAACCGTACCGACTTCATCCGCACCGCCATCCGCAACCAGCTGACCACCCACGCCGACGCCGTCAAGCAGGTGGTCGCGCGCAAGATGCTGGTGCTGGGCATGCAGCATTTCAGCGAAAGCGATTTGCTGGCGGTCCAGGCCGCCAACCAAAAACTGCAAATCCGGGTGCTGGGCCTGGCCAGCATTGGCCATGACGTCAGCCCCGAGCTGGCGTTGGCCACCATCGACTCGCTGGAAGTGCTGGGTGCCCTGCATGCCAGCCCTGCCGTCAAAACGGCGCTGGCCAAGCGCCAAGCCTGAAACCCCATGTCCACCGATTCACAACGAAAGCCCGCATGAGCACACTGTTTAAAAAGATCATGCAAGAAGCCACGCGGCTGACGCAAAGCGGCCAGCTGCAAGATGCCACACGGGCCATCCAGCAAGCAATGGCACGGGTTACCGAGGGCTTTGCGACGACCAAAGCACCCGCCCGCCCGGCGCCAGCCAACGCACCAGCAGCCTCCCCATGGATATTCGACGGCTATGTCACCGAAGTGCCGACAAAACCCAGCGCACCTGTCACACAACCGGTAGAAGCCCCTACGCAACCAACCGCCCCTGAAGCGCCGGAATCGTTTATCGACGGCCAGTTCGAACATGCCCTAGGTACGCTGCAGTACAAGCTGTACACGCCGCCCGGCCCCCAGACCCAGCCCATGCCACTGGTCCTGATGCTGCACGGCTGCACGCAGAACCCGGACGACTTTGCAGCCGGCACCGGCATGAATGCCGTCGCACGGGAACATGGATTCGCCGTGCTCTACCCCGCCCAGCAGCCAAGCGCCAACAGCCAGCGCTGCTGGAACTGGTTCAAACCCACAGACCAGCAACGCGACGGCGGCGAGGCGGCCCTGCTGGCAGCCCTGGTACGGCATGTGATGTCCCAACACGCGGTAGACCCACGTCGCGTGTACGTGGCAGGTTTGTCCGCAGGCGGCGCGATGGCCAGTATCCTGGGCCACACCCACCCAGACCTGTTTGCCGCTGTCGGCGTGCATTCCGGCCTGGCTTGTGGCGCGGCTAGCGGCCTCATCAGCGCCCTGTCGGTCATGAAAAGCGGCAACGGCCGCAGCAGGCTGCAGTCCACCGTGCCCACCATCATCTTCCACGGAGACGCCGATACGGTGGTC
>JAPLPK010000057.1 GCA_026400275.1 Burkholderiales bacterium | reverse complement strand
CTGCGCCCCGACGGCAGCCGCTTCATGCCCGAGCACGACGAACGCGCCGAACTCGCCCCGCGCGACGTGGTGGCCCGCGCCATCGACTTCGAGATGAAAAAGGGCGGCTTCGACTGCGTTTACCTCGACATCTCGCACCAGCCCAAGGCATTCTTGCTGGAGCACTTTCCAAACATCTACGCCCGCTGCCTGGAACTGGGCATCGACATGGCGCGCCAGCCCATCCCGGTGGTGCCCGCCGCCCACTACACCTGCGGTGGCGTGCTGACCGACCTGCAAGGCCGCACCGGTGTGCCCGGGCTGTACGCGCTGGGCGAAACCGCCTGCACCGGCCTGCACGGCGCGAATCGCCTGGCCAGCAACTCGCTGCTGGAATGCATGGTGTTTGCCCGCGCCGCCGCCCAAGCCCTGGAGCTGCTGGAGCGCAAACCCGCCCCTAAGCTGCCAGACTGGGACGACAGCCAGGTCACCGACAGCGACGAGTTGGTGGTGCTGTCGCACAACTGGGACGAGCTGCGCCGCTTCATGTGGGACTACGTGGGCATCGTGCGCACCACCAAACGCCTGGAGCGCGCCGCCCACCGCATCGCGCTGCTGCAAAGTGAAATCCACGAGTTCTATGCCCGCTTCCACGTCACCCGCGACCTGCTGGAGCTGCGCAATCTGCTGCAGGTGGCCGACCTGATCGTGCGCAGCGCCCGCTCCCGCCTGGAAAGCCGCGGCGGCCATTTCAGCCGTGACTACCCGGAGCTGGCGGCAGCCTCCGAGCCTACGGTATTGGTGCCCGGGAATTTATAAGAAATAAGGCTCTGGCGCAGGTACTAGCTGCGCTAGTAGCTACAAAAACCGTAGCTAAACCAAATCCGCGTTTATCCAGCCGCGCAGGCTGTTCACAAACGCAAAGGCCTGCACGTGCTGCAGATTGTCTACCCGCACTACGGCCTCAATCAGGCGGCCTTCTTGCAGGGCTACGGCCCGGCCTATGCCGCCCAGCAGGCCGTTGGCCAGCGGCGGCGTGACCCAGCGGCCATCCAGCAGCAAAGCGATATTGCCGCGCGCGCATTCGGTGATTTCGCCGGCTGGGTTCCACAGTAGGGTGTCGAACACGCCGGGCGGTGTGGTGAAGGCGTCGTAGTGGGCGCGGCGGGTGGTTTTGAAGCGCACGAATTCGCTGTGGGCCTCGGCCAGCGGGCGGTCGGCCAGCTGCAGGCGCACACGTGGGGGCGAGGCTTCCAGGGCATAGGCTTCGGCGCTGGGCTGGCCTTGGGCATCCAATAGCAGGCGTACGCGCCAGGCGCCGCTGGGGTGCTGGGTGGTCAGGGTGTGCAATGCCTGGGTGAGCCGTTCGGTATGCCAGGGCGTGCCGAAGTGCTGGGCTGCGGCGGCCATGCGGGCCAGGTGCAGGTCGCGGTGGCGCAACTGGCCGTCTACCAGGGCCAGGGTTTCCAGCAGTGAAAACGGTGCGCTGGCGCGTTGCACAAAAGCCTGCTTGTCGGCCCATTCCTGCCATTCGCCGGCGGGGCGGGCGTCGCTGGTGATACCGCTGCCGATGCCGCAGCGCGCCTGTGCACCGCGCAGGGTGACGGTGCGTATCGGCACGTTGAAAGTTGTGTGGCCACCCGGCCGCACCACGCCGATGGCACCGCAGTACACGCCGCGCGCCGTGGGCTCCAGCGCGGTCAGGGTGCGCATGGCCTGCACCTTGGGCGCGCCGGTGACGGAGCCGCAGGGGAACAGGGCGCCAAACACATCGGCCAGGCTGCAGCCGGCGCGGGTGCGGGCCGTCACGTCGGAGGTCATCTGCCACACGCTGGGCAGGGCCTGGGTCTGGAACAAATGTGGCACCTGCACGCTGAAGGGCTGGGCGATGCGCGACAGGTCGTTGCGCAGCAGGTCCACGATCATCACGTTTTCGGCGCGCTCCTTGGGCGCTGTGCGCAGGTGTTCGGCCTGGGCCTGGTCGGCCTCGGGGCTGGCACCGCGCCTTGCCGTGCCCTTCATGGGGCGGGTCAGGATGTGCTCGCCGTGCCAGTCAAAAAACAGCTCGGGCGAGACGGACAGCAGCTGCTCTTCGCCGGTATCCAGGTAGGCCGCATAGCCGCCTGGCTGGGCGCGCTGCAGCGCGGCGAACAGGGCTTGCGGCTCTCCGCTGAAGCGGCCCCGCATCTGCGCGGTGAGGTTGGCCTGGTACAGCTCGCCATCGGCAATCGCCTGCAGCAGTGTCGCCATCGCGGCGTCGAAATCCGTGCGGTCTATGAAGCTCTGCCAATCGATCTGCGCGCCGCCAGCAGCAGCTTCCGGCCAGCGCAGGGCTTGGTCGAATACCGCGAACCAGGCCAGCGGCCCGTCGGCGGTGTGCACGGCCAGCGCGGTATCAAAGGCTGGTGCGGCCTCATAGCGCAGATAGCCCAGGCACCACTTGCCCTGGGCGCTGGCGGCCTGCACGGCATCCAGTACCGGCCGCACCTGCTCTGGCGTGTGCGCCACCAGGGTCTGCAGCGGCGTGCCAAAGGCGTGGCGCAGGCGCGGCGCGCCGGGGTCGGTCGCGTCGCTGAAGTCGATCAGCGCGGTGATGGGGTCCATCGTCTGCTCAATCAGGCTGCGCCGATATGGGGTACCAGGCCGGCCGTGGACTGGCCGCTCTTCAGCGCGGCGGTGAAAGCCAGCATGCGGTCAATCGGCACGCGGGCGCGCAGGCCCAGTGCGGGGTCGATATGGATTTCATTGGCGCCGGTTTCCAGCACATGGGCCAGGCCGGCCAGGCCGTTCATGGCCATCCAGGGGCAGTGCGCGCAGCTCTTGCAGGTGGCGCTGTTGCCGGCGGTGGGGGCTTCGATGAAGCGCTTGTGCGGGTTCTGCGTGCGCAGCTTGTGCAGCATGCCGTTGTCGGTAGCGACGATGAAGGTGGTCGCATCCATGGTTCGCGCGGCGTTCAGGATGGCCGAGGTGGAGCCCACGGCATCGGCCAGCGCCACCACGTCGGCGGGCGACTCGGGGTGCACCAGCACCTTGGCCTCGGGGTGTTCGGCTTTCAGCGCCTGCAGCTCGAAGGCCTTGAACTCGTCGTGCACGATGCAGGCACCGTTCCAGAACAGCATGTCGGCACCGGTTTCGCGCTGGATGTAGCTGCCCAGGTGCTTGTCGGGTGCCCACAGGATTTTGTGGCCCTGGTCCTTTAGTGCGCGCACCACGTCGAGCGCGCAGCCCGAGGTGACCAGCCAGTCGGCGCGGGCTTTGACCTCGGCGCTGGTGTTGGCGTAGACCACCACGGTGCGGTCCGGGTGGGCGTCGCAAAACGCGTTGAACTCGGCGGCGGGGCAACCCAGGTCCAGCGAGCAGGTAGCGTCCAGGTCGGGCATCAGGATGCGTTTTTCGGGCGACAAAATCTTCGCCGTTTCGCCCATGAAGCGCACGCCAGAGACCACCAGGGTCTGCGCCGCGTGGTCGCGGCCAAAGCGCGCCATCTCCAGCGAGTCGCTGACCAGGCCGCCGGTTTCCTCGGCCAGGTCTTGCAGATCCGGGTGCACGTAGTAGTGCGACACCAGCACGGCGTTGCGCTCTTTCAGCAGGCGGCGTATGCGGTCTTTCAGCGCCAGGCGTTCGCTGGGGCTGGGCTCTACCGGCACGCGGGCCCAGGCGTGGCGCGGGGTGCAGGCCGTGCCTTCTGCCGGTTGCTCGTATTCGACTTCCATCATCGTGTGCATGGCCGTCTCCTTACAGGTCCAAAAAGCGCATGGAATAGTCGGTGGCCTTGACGTCCTTGGTCAGGCCGCCGATGGAGATGCGGTCCACGCCGACCTCGGCAAGACTGCGCAGGCTCTCCAGCGTGACGCCGCCAGAGATTTCCAGAACGGCTTTCTGCGCGCCGCGTGCAGCGTTGCGGCGCACCGCCTCATGCAGCGTGGCCAGGTCCATATTGTCCAGCAGCACCATGCGGGCGCCAGCGTCCAGCGCCTCGTCCAGCTGGGCCAGGGTTTCGACCTCGATCTCGATGAAGCGGGCCTGCTGGGCCAAGGCGGCGGCGCGCTGTAGCACCTGCGTCACGCCGCCAGCGGCTGCGATGTGGTTCTCTTTGATCAGCACCGCGTCATACAGGCCGATACGGTGGTTGGTGCCGCCGCCGGTGCGCACCGCGTACTTTTGCGCCAGGCGCAGGCCGGGCAGGGTTTTGCGGGTGTCCACGATCTGCGTGCCGGTGCCGGCCACGGCCTGCACATGCAGGGCGGTGCGGCTGGCCACTGCGCTCAGCAGCTGCAGAAAGTTCAGGGCGGTGCGCTCGGCCGTGAGCAGGGCCTGGGCCGGGCCTTCCAGCTCCAGCACCACCTGGTCGGCGGCGCAGCGCTCGCCTTCATGGACCAGCCAGCGCCAGGTGGCGGTGGGGGCGATTTGGCGCAGCGTGGCCTCGACCCAGGGGGCGCCGCAGACGGTGGCGGCTTCGCGGGCCAGCACGCGGGCATGGACTTGCCGGGAGGGGTCTACCAGGGCGGCGGTCAGGTCGCCGGAGCCCACGTCTTCAGCCAGGGCGCGGGCCGCGTCGGCCTCGGCCAGGGCCTGGATCTGCGCGGGAGAAAAGTCAAAAACCGTTGTCTTCATTGTGGTGGAGCGAGGGTCGGGCAGCTAGGAAGGAACGGAAGTGTGTCACATCTGTGTCGCACTTTTCCCACCGTGGTTTCCCAGCACTGGCACTATGGGGGCTATGCATACCCCAGAAACTGAACTTCAGCGCCTGCTGACCTTGCAGCGCCAGGCCCATGCGGCCGACCCGGCACCCGCTTACGCCCTGCGCCTGGACCGCCTGCAGCGGCTGGACGCGCTGCTGGCGAAGCATGGCGAGCGCCTCGCAGCCCTGGTCAGCCAGGACTTTGGCAACCGTTCGGCGGTGGAGACCCGGCTGACTGAGTTGCTGCCGGTGCGTGGCGCCATACGCCATGCGCGGCGCCATCTGCGTGGCTGGATGCGGCCCCGGCGGGTGGCGACTGCGCTGGCCTTCTGGCCCGGGCGCAGCCGTTTGCTGGTCCAGCCGCTGGGCGTGGTGGGCATCGTCAGCCCCTGGAACTACCCGCTGCTGCTGGCCTTGTCGCCGCTGGTGGATGTGCTGGCGGCGGGTAACCGGGCGCTGCTCAAGCCGTCCGAGCTCACGCCCTTGTTTGCCGATGCGCTGCAGGCCGCAGTGGCCGAATTCTTTGTGCCGGAAGAGGTGGCGGTGCTGACCGGCGACGCGGCCCTGGGCCAGGCTTTTTGCGCCACGCCGTTTGACCACCTGGTGTTCACCGGCTCCACTGCCGTGGGGCGGCTGGTGGCGCAGGCGGCGGCGAAGAACCTTACGCCTGTGACGCTGGAGCTGGGCGGCAAGTCGCCGGCCATCGTGGATGCGTCCTGTGATCTGGGCCAAGTGGTGGACCGGCTGGCCTGGGGCAAGCTGATCAACGCCGGCCAGACCTGCATTGCGCCCGACTACGTGCTGGTGCCGCGCGGCCAGCAGACGGCTTTGGTGGATGCGCTGCGCGCCAGCATGCTGCGCCTGTACCCGCGCTTCCTGGGCAACCCCGACTACACCAGCATCGCCAGCGACCGGCATTTGCAGCGCCTGCACGCCTTGGTGGACGATGCGCGCCAGCAGGGCGCCCGGGTGGTGGAGCTGGAGCCGTCCGCCGTGCCTGGCGTGGGCCGCCAACTGGCGCCGGTGCTGCTGCTGGATGTGCATGCCGGCATGCGCGCGCTGCAGGAGGAAATCTTCGGCCCCATCCTGCCCATCGTGCCCTACGACACGCTGGACCAGGCGATTGCCTATGTGAACGCCCACGACAAGCCGCTGGCCCTGTACTGGTTTGGCACGGACACGGCGCACCGCGACCAGGTGCTGGCGCAGACCCTGTCGGGCGGGGTGTGCATCAACGACACGCTGGTGCATCTGGCGCAGGATGGCATGCCGTTTGGCGGCGTGGGCCCGTCGGGCATGGGGCACTACCACGGGGAATATGGCTTTCGCCAGTTCAGCAAGGAAAAGCCGGTGTTCCTGCAGTCGCGCTGGTCGGGTGGCAGCCTGGTGTACCCGCCGTACCGGCCGCGCATCCAGAAGCTGCTGAAGTGGATGGGCCGGTTGAACTAAGCCTTGCTATTTTTTAGATAGCTGCTTGCGCAGGTGCTACCTGCGCTGGAGCCTGTTTTTATTTAAATTCTTCAGGACGCGTCATTCGGCTCCCAGCCGCCGCCCAGGGCCAGGAACAGCTGCACCTGGTCGTCGGCCAGCTGGGCCTGGGACGCGGCCAGGGCGGCCTCGCTGCTGGCCAGGGCGCGCTCGGCGTCCAGAGCTTCCAGGTAGCCGGTCTTGCCGTTGCGGTAGAGCTGGCGCGCTTGCTGGGCCACGGCGGCGTTTTCTCGGGCGGCAGCTTGCAGTGCGGCGTGGCGGTCCAGCTCGCGGGCATAGGTGTTCAGGGCGGTCTCGGTCTCGCGCAGGGCGGTTAGCACCGTGCCGTCGAACTTGGCCAGCGCGCCACGGGTGGTCGCCTCGGCCTGGGCGATGCGGGCCTGCACCACGCCGTTGATGGGAATGCTCCAGCTGATCAGCGGGCCTATGCCCCAGCTCAGCGTGTCTTTGCGGCCAAAGCCCACGGCCTCGCCTTCGGATGCGCCCTGCAGGCCGAAGCTGATCTTGGGGTACAGGTCGGCCGTGACCACGCCGATGCGGGCCGTGGCCTCGGCCAGGTTGCGTTCGGCCTGGCGGATGTCGGGCCGGCGGCGCAGCAGGGCCGCACCGTCGCCCACCGGTACCGTGCCGGCGACTTGCGGCGGCGTGCTGCAGGCGGCCACGTCGCGCGGGAAGTCCTGCGGCAGCGCACCTGTCAGTGTGGCCAGCCGGTATAGCGCGCTTTGGCGCTCGGCCTGCAGCGGTGGCAGGTTGGCGTTGAGTTGCTGCAGCTGGCCCCGGGCGCGGCCGGCGTCCAGGCTGCCGGCGCGGCCGGCGTGCTGCAGCTTCTCGGAGATGTCCACCGCTTCTTTTTGCAGGGTGATGGATTTCTCGGTGGCGGCGATGCGCAGCCCGCTGGAGCAGACCTCGGCATAGGCGCGGGTGGTGCCTGCGGCCACGTTGACGCGGGCCAGGTCCAGCGCGGCCTGGGCGCTGTCGCCAGCGGCGTTGGCGGCCTCGATGCCGCGGCGGATCTGGCCGAACAGATCGATCTGGTAGGACAGGCCGGCGCTGGCGCTGTACAGATAGCTATTCGGCGGCTCGTAGTCCTTTTGCAGCAGCGACAGGCCGGACACATGGCCGAACTCGGGGCCGGCCTTGGCGTTCAAGCTGGGCTTTTGGGCGCCGGCGGCTTCGCTTTCCAGGGAGCGAACACGCTCCAGATTGGCTACGGCCTGGCGCAGGTCGGTGTTGTGCTCCAGTGCCTGCTGTACCAGCCGGTCCAGCAGCGGGTCTTGGTACAGCCGCCACCAGTGGGCGGGCAGGGGCTGGGCGGAGAACGGGGCCTGGCCGTCCACACCGGCAAACGGTTTGGCGGCGGCGGGCTGGCTGGCCAGCGCCTGGGGCGGCAGCTGGTAATCGGGGCCTACGGGTGCAGTGCTGCAGGCGGTCAGGGTGGCCAGTGCGGTTGCAGCTAGCAAGGCCAGCAGCGGCCGCATGGGTGTAGGGCGGAATGTCGCTTGCATGGCTTCAACCTTTGGGGGCGGCTGGCGCGGCATTGCTGGCCAGGGGCTTGGCTTTTTCTGGTGCGGCCTCTTCCTGCACCTGCACGGTGACGGTTTCGCCGGCCACCAGGCGCACGCCGGCGGGCAGTGGGTCGAGCTGGATGCGTACCGGTATGCGCTGCGGCAGGCGTACCCAGTTGAAGGTCGGGTTCACATTGGGCAGCAGGTTGCTGCTGGGGCTGCGGTCGTGGTCGGCAATGCCGGCGGCCACGCTTTCCACCACGCCGGGCAGTGCCGCGCCGCCGCCCATGGGGGTCACGCCCACGCGGTCGCCGACGTGGATGCGGGCCAGCTTGGTTTCTTCAAAGTAGCCCTCGACGTAGAAAGAGCGTTCGTCCACCAGGGCCAGTACCGGGTGGCCGGCGCTGGCGTAGCTGCCGGTGTGCAGGTCCAGGTTGGTGATCCAGCCGTCGCTGGGGGCGCGCACCAGGGCGCGTTCCAGGTTCAGCCGGGCAGCGTCTACCGCCAGTTCGCCCTGGGCCACGGTGGCCTGCGCCTGGTCGGCGCGGGTGCGGGCCTGCTCGCGCAGCTCTTGGGACACCAGCGTGCCCAGGCCGGCATCGCGCTCGCTTTCGCGTTGCGCCTGGGCCAGGGCAATGCGCTGGGCACCCAGCACGGCCTGGGCCTGGCGCAGGGCTAGCGCGTAGCGGGCGCGGTCCACCTCAAACAGCAGTTCGCCGGCATGCACCTGCTGGTTGTCGCGCACGGCGACGGTGGTGACCAGGCCGGACACATCGGCCGCTAACTGGACCACGTTGGCGCGCACCCGGCCGTCGCGCGTCCAGGGCTCCAGTTCATAGTGGTCCCATAGGCGCAGCGCGGCCCAGATGGCGGCGGCCACCATCAGCAGGGTGACGAGGATGCGGGCGCCGCGCAGGGCCCAGGCGTTGGGGGTGGTGAAGCTAGTCATGGTGGTTTCAATGCAAAAAAGTGGAGACGCGGCTGATCGCATACAGCAGCAGCACATACAGGGCGAGGTCGAACAGAGCCGGGTGCCAGACCCAGCGGTACAGGCCGGCGCTGGCCAGCAGCCGGCGCACGCCCCATAGCGCGAACAGGGCGCCCAGGGCCAGCAGCATCAGCCAGGGCAGGTACAGGCCGTAAACACTGGTTTGGCCGATCATGGGGTGACTCCTTCGGGGCTGAGTGCCGCTGGGGCATGGGGAAACAGGTTGCGGCGCAGGCCGACCAGCGCGGTTACGGCGCTGCGGCCATCTGCATGCGGACTGGCCAGGGCTGCGGCCAGGCTGTGGTCTATATGCGCCAGCAGGCTTGACGGCCAGGGGCTGCTGCGGCCGGCGCTGCGCTGGCGGAAGAAGCTGGCAATGCTCGCCAGTACAGTGCCGACCGACTGCGCTGGCAACTGGGCGCGGCTGCCTTGCAGGCCGGCAATGTCTATGCCCACACGCAAATCGCGCAGAGCGTCATTCGTCACCAGGTTGGGGTCGTCCGGGCTGGCCATGGCCACGCGCGGCGCCAGCAGGCCGATGCGGTCCAGCATGCGCACGGTGTAGTCGGTATTGCCAGGCGCGCCGCGTGCAGCGGCCATATCACCCAGCTCGCGCCATATGGCCCGCTGGATACGCCGGGCGCTCCATTCAGCGCCAACGGATCGCACCAGCCGGGTCACCCGGGCGGCGACCACAATGCCGACAATCTGCCCCACCATGGCGTTGAAGAACACCGCCAGGTCCACATTCGAGGTGTCGTGCAGCGCCAGGGTGCCGGCTACGCCGAACAGCAAAGCGAGTGCGCTGCCCATGGTGGCGGGGCGGGCCATGTAGCAGCCGGCCAGCAGAAACAAAGGTGCGCAAACCAGCACCAGCATGCCGAAGTCGTGCACCAGCGGCAGCAGCACCAGCACGTAGACGACGGAGATCGGCATGGACCACAGCGTGAATTTCAGAAAGCCGTGGATGGCCGGCACCGGGTCGTCCATGCTGGCGAAGAAGCTGCAAAACACCGCCGCCATCATCGCGGCGGCCGAGCCGGAGGACCAGCCGGTGGCGATCCAGAAGGCGCTGCACAGGCAGATCGCCAGCACGGCAGCCAATGCCGACAACAAGGCCATGCCGTAGTCGCGGTGCAGCACGCGGTTGCTGCTGGCCTGGTGGCGTGGCATGGCTGTACCCGACAGACCGGCGTCGATGTCGCGGCGCAGCTGGGCGCAGGCGCGCCAGCCCTGCACCAGATCTTCCAGCCCGGTGGCCAGCCCCATGCGCAACGCGCGTTCCCAGGCGGGTAGTGCAGGTTGCCCGGCGATGGCATGGATGGCGGCTTGCAGCGCGGGCAGTTGCGCCGACTGGTCCGGCGTGGCTGCTTCCAGCCACCGGCCTATCTGTGCCAGCAGCGCGGAGACATCGGCGCTTAGCGTGCCGCCTTGGGCTTGTTCCAGCGCGGCCAGCCGGTCTTCGACGGAGGACAGGGCGGGGGTCAGCGCGGCGACGCGGTCCTGCATGGCGCGGATGGCGTCGGCGGTCCAGCGCAAATGGGTGGTGTCAAACGGTACGTGGGTAGACAGCAGGCGCAGCTGGGTGATGTCCATCGCCAGCCGGCGCCGGTCGGTACCCAGTGCATGCGGGTCCTGGGTGCCTTGGCGCGGGCCGGGGCGCAGCAGGTCGCGCAGCCAGCGTTGGGCGTCGCCCAGCGTGCGGTCCATCAGCCCCAGCAGCGTGGGTGCCAGGCTGGTAGGCAGGATGATGCTATGTACCAGGCTGGCGCAGAGGATGGCCAGGCCGATTTCTTCCACCCGCGCCACGGCGGTGTCGAATATCTGCAGCGGTGCCTGCACCGAGGGGAAGCCGATCAGCGCAGCGGTGTAGCCCGCCAGCAGAAAGATGTAGGCGCGCGGTGTGCGGTCCAGCAGCGAGATGAACAGGCACAGGCCGGTCCACAGTGCCAGCGCCAGGGTCAGCAGCTCGGGCGCGTTGGACAGTGTGGGCACCAGCAACACGGCGGCGCTGCTGCCCAGCAAGGTACCCAGGAAGCGGAACAGCGCCTTGGAGCGCACCGCGCCGGCCAGCGGGTTGGCCACCACGTAGGCCGTCAGCAGGGACCAGAACGGGCGCGGCAGGCCGGCGCGGTTGGCGATGTACATGGCCAGCATGCCGGAGCCGAAAGTCTTCAGGGAAAACAGGACTTCGGCCTGGCTGAAGCGCGGCAGCTTCATGGCGCGTCGGCTTTGGCGGGGGCTGCCACGCCGAGCTCGGCCGTGTTGCGCCGGCCCAGGCGCTGCTCCAGCGTGGCGAAGACGCGCAGGCAGGCGGCCACGTCGTCGTCGCTGACACCTTCGTACAGCACGGCGCGCATGTCTTCCAGGGCCGCCTCGATGTGGGCGCGGGCGATGGCGCCGGCTGCTGTCATGTGCAGCGTCTTGGCGCGGCGGTCGGCCGGGTCTTCCTGGCAGCTGATGAGCCCGGCCTTTTCCAGCTGGGCGATGGACCGCACCAGGGACGGGCCTTCGATGTTCAGCAGGTTGGCCAGCACCCCCTGGCGCAGGCCGTCGCCATGGCGGCCGATCATCACCAGCGGCAGGGCCAGCGCCTGGGACAGGCCGGCGTGCGCCACGGTCTTGTCCACCGCCGCCCGGTAGCCGCGCTGCAGGCCGGCCAGGGACACCGACAAAGCCATCAGGGATGCCGTGCGCTGGGCACTGTCTGCGGGGGACGGGGAGGCCATGGCAGGTATTAAATTAGTTAGCTTGCTATCTAGTTTAGCGGATTTTGCGAAACTGTGCGTCGGAGACAATGCCGCATGCGATTTTTCAGAGACATCAATCTTTCGGCCGCCACCGCCGGCTTTGTGGCCGTGCTGGTGGGTTTCACCAGTTCCGTGGCCATCGTTTTCCAGGCCACACAGGCCTTGCATGCCACGCCCGAGCAAACCACTTCCTGGATGTGGGCGCTGGGTTTGGGCATGGGCCTGTGCACGCTGCTGCCCTCGTTGTGGCTGCGCATGCCGGTGATGGTGGCCTGGTCCACCCCCGGTGCGGCGGTGGTGGCCACGGCGGCAGTGGCAGGGGGCTTCAGCATGGCCGAGGCGGTGGGGGCTTTCATGGTCAGCGCGGCGCTGATCGCGCTGTGTGGCGTGACCGGCTGGTTCGAGAAGGTGATGGACCGCATCCCCATGGCGATTGCTGCCGCGCTGCTGGCCGGCGTGCTGGCGCGCTTCGGGCTCAACGGTTTTGCCGCCGCCCATAGCGCCCTGCCGCTGGTGTTGCTGATGCTGGCGGTGTACCTGCTGGCGCGGCGCTGGCTGCCGCGCTATGCGGTGGTGCTGACGCTGCTGGTTGCTATTGCTTTTGTAGCTGCTCGCGGAGAAGTGGCCAGCGCCAGCATCGTATTTTCTGTGGCGACTCCGGTGTGGGTTACGCCGCAGTTCAGCTGGGCCGCCACCATCGGTATGGCCTTGCCGCTGTTTGTGGTGACCATGGCCTCACAGAACCTGCCCGGCGTGGCAGCGATCCGCGCGGCCGGCTACCCCATGCCGATCTCCAAGCTGATCAGCATCACCGGCCTGGCGACCCTGGTGCTGGCGCCGTTTGGCGGCTACGCGCTGTGCCTGAGCTCCATCACCGCTGCCATGTGTATGGGCCCCGAGGCGCATGCAGACAAGGCCAAACGCTACACCGCCGCCGTGTCCTGCGGCCTGATCTATGTGCTGATCGGCATCTTCGGCGCGGCCATTACCGGCCTGTTGACCGCCTTCCCGCGTGAGCTGATCGCCGCGATTGCTGGCCTGGCCTTGCTGGGCACCATTGGCAATGCCTTGTCGGCGGCGCTGCAGGACGTGCAGCACCGTGAGGCCGCTACCATCACTTTCCTGGTCACGCTCAGTGGCGTGGTGATAGCCGGCATTGGCTCGGCGTTTTGGGGCGTGGTGGCGGGCACGCTGGCCTTGCTTGTGCAACAGTACCGCCGTCCTGCAGTTTGAAGCCTTGTTTGAAAGCTCCCATGAATATCCTCTTCGTCGCCGACCCGCTTGAGTCTTTCAAGATCTACAAAGACAGCACCTTTGTGATGATGCGCGAGGCCCAGCGCCGGGGCCACACCATCTCGGCCTGCGAGCCGCAAGACCTGCAGTGGCAGACCGGCGGCGTGGTGACGGCCCAGGTGCGCGACATCCACCTCACGGGCGACAAGACCGACTGGTTTAGCGTCAGCCAGCCGCTGTTTGCCGGCAGCCCGCGCGCGCTGAAGGACTTTGGCGCCATCATCATGCGCAAAGACCCGCCGTTCGACTCCGAATTCTTCTACGCCACCCACCTGCTGGAGCAGGCCGAGCGCGAAGGCGCCAAGGTCTTCAACAAGCCGCGCGCGCTGCGCGACCACCCGGAAAAGCTGGCCATCATGGAGTTCCCGCAGTTCAGCGGCCCCACGCTGGTGACGCGCAGTGCCGAGGCCATCCGCCGCTTCCATGCCGAGCACAAGGACGTGATCCTGAAGCCGCTGGACGGCATGGGTGGCATGGGCATCTTCCGCGTCAAGGAAGATGGCCTGAACCTGGGCAGCATCATCGAGACCCTGAACAAAAACGGCGCCGAGAGTGTGATGGTGCAGAAGTTTCTGCCCGCCATCGCCCAGGGCGACAAGCGCGTGCTGGTGATCGGCGGCAAGCCCGTGCCGTTCTGCCTGGCACGCATTCCGCAGGGCGGCGAGGTGCGCGGCAACCTGGCGGCGGGCGGTAAGGGCGTGGCCCAGCCACTCTCGCCGCGGGACCGCGAAATCGGCGAAGCCCTGGGCCCCATCCTGGCCGCGCGCGGCTTGCTGCTGGTGGGTGTGGACGTGATCGGCGACAGCGTGACCGAGATCAACGTCACCAGCCCCACCTGCTTCCAGGAAATCTTCGACCAGACGGGTTGCGATGTAGCGGCGCTGTTTGTCGATGCGCTGGAAGCGGCGCTGGGCTTGGGTCCCGCCGCCTAGGCCCGCAGCGGTCAGGGCAGGTTGTAAGGCGTCACCACCTGCACTGCGGACGGGGTGGCCGAGATGCCCGCAGGCGCCGCGCCGTGTGCCGCCATGATGTGTAGGCAGGCCTGGCGCATGTCTTGTTGCAGGTCGTGGTGCAGCACCGCTTGCAGCGTGCCGTCGCGCAGCAGCGCCAGGTTGTCGGCATCCAGGTCGTGGGCGATGAACACCCGGCATGGGCGCTGCAGCTGCGCAAAGGCTTGCTGTATCGCCGCGTTGGCGCCGCCAATCGAATACACCGCCTCTACATCCGGCAGCTGCTTGAGCCGCTTGCGCACCAGGGCTACCGTAGCATCGTGCAAGCCGAGGCCCTCGCTGACCTCGTGCAGCACCAGGTTTTTGAATTGGGAGCGCACAGCCTGGCGAAAGCCGATTTCCCGCTCCTCCTCGCCCCGGAAGCGGTTGCTGCTGATGGACACCAGCACACCGGTTTTTCGCTTGCCCAGCCACTGTGACACCAGGTAAGCGGCGGTGTGGCCGGCGGCCCGGTTGTCCATGCCTACATAGGCCAGTCGTGCCGAACCCGGCAGGTCGGTCACCAGCGTCACCACGGGGATGCCTTTGGCCTGCAGGCGGGCAATAGCTTGGGACACCTCGGGCACGTCGGGGGCCTTCAGCAACACGCCGTGGCTGCCTTGCTGCAGGATCTTGTCCAGCGTGGCCACCAGCTGTGTGGTGGTCTGGTCTTCGCCCAGGTGGTAGCGGGCGCGGAAGATGGCCGGGTGCAGGCCCGGCAGCACCTGCTCCAGCGCCGTGCGTACCAGCAGGCTGAAGCGCTGTGGAGCCTGCATCACCACGTCCACCAGGAACTTGCGCCCCACCAGGCCTACCTGGTTTTTCTGCCGGTCTAGTTCCTGCAGTGCCTGCTCTACCCGCCGCACCGTGTGCTGGCGCACGCCGCCGCGCTGGTTCAGCACCCGGTCTACCGTGGCCAGGCTGGTGCCGGCCTGCGAGGCGATGTCTTTCAGAAGGTGCGTATGGGCCATTTTTTGATGGATTTCTGAGGTGTTTTTGAAGGCTTTTGAGGCCCAATTATTCCTCTGAAATACCTACACTGGCGCATCTTTCACCGATGGACTCCCGCCATGCCTTCCCTGCCAAACGACACAGCCGCATCCCGCTCGCACCACTGGCTCAGACCCGAAGACTGTAAGGTGGCTGAGCTGGATGCGGTGCTGCGCGGCCCCGCCGATCCCACCGAATACCCGCTGGCCAGCGGCATGGATAAAGGCGTGCCGCAGTACGACTGCGCCCGGTTGCGGCAGCAAATGGCGGCGACGTCCCAGCCGGCGCTCTTGCAGCAGCAGTTGATGGCCGAATGGAGCCGCGTGTGGAGTGACGGCCCGGGCGTGCTGGCCTTGCAAGGCCTGTTTGCCGACCTGGCCGTGGTGGACGCCGCCACTGCCGTGTTCCAGCGCATGATTGCCGCCGAGCGGCTGCAGGGCGCCAAGGCCGACCATTTCGCCAAGCCCGGTGCGAACGACCGGGTGTGGAACGCGCTGGAGAAGTTTTGCGTGGAAGCGCCCGAGGTTTTTGCCGCCTACTACGGTAACGAGCTGCTGGCGCAGGTCTGCGAGGCCTGGTTGGGCCCGGCTTACCAGATGACCTCGCAGATCAACAGCGTGAACCCTGGCGGCGCAGCGCAAATGGCGCACCGCGACTACCACCTGGGCTTTTTGACCGCAGCGCAGGCGGCGCGCTACCCGGCGCCAGTGCACCGCTTGTCGCCCTATCTGACGTTGCAGGGCGCGGTGGCGCATGTGGACATGCCTCTACACAGCGGGCCCACGCTGTACCTGCCGCACTCGCACAAATACCTGCCGGGCTACCTGGTGGCCGGCCAGCCGGAGTTCCAGTCCTACTTTGATGCCCACCATGTGCAGCTGCCGCTGCGCAAGGGCGATGCGGTGTTTTTCAACCCTGCATTGATGCACGCTGCGGGCCATAACCGATCTACCGATATCTGCCGTATGGCGAACCTGCTGCAGGTGTCGTCCGCCTTCGGCCGCGCCATGGAGTCGGTGGACCGGCAGCGCATGGCGCAGGCGCTGTACCCGGCGCTGCGCGCACTGCAACAGGCAGGCACGGCAACGGACGCAGCCTTGGCCAGTGCCGTCGCCGCCTGTGCCGAGGGCTATGCCTTCCCGACCAATCTGGACCGAGATCCGCCCGTGGGCGGCCTGGCGCCGGAAAGCCAGCAAGGCCTGGTGCTGCGTGCCCTGGCGGAGCGTTGGCCGGCGCAGCAACTGAACCAGGCCCTGCAGCAGCAGGCTGACAAAAAACGAACTACCCACTAGGAGATAACTGAATGAACACATCCCTTCCCTTGCACGGCAAAGTCGCCGTGGTCACCGGCGGTACCCAGGGCCTGGGCGCAACCATTGCGGCACTGCTGGCCGAGCGCGGCGCCCGCGGCATCGTCATCTGCGGGCGCAACCGCGCCAAGGGCGAAGCCCAGGCGCAGCAGATCCAGCAGGCCAGTGGCGCGCAAACCTTGTATGTGCAGGCCGATCTGGGGCTGGTGGAGGATTGCCGCGCGGTGATCGCCGCTGCCGACAAGGCGTTTGGCCGTATCGACATCTTGGTCAACGCCGCTGCCGTCACCGACCGCGGCAGTATTCTGGACACCGACCCGGCCCTGTTTGACCAGATTTTTGCGGTGAATGTGCGGGCGCCTTTTTTCCTGATGCAGGAAGCCATCAAGGTGATGCGCCGTGAAGGCATAGAAGGCAGCATCGTCAACATTGGCTCCATGTCGGCTTTGGCCGGCCAGCCTTTCATCGCCGCGTATTGCGCCTCCAAGGGTGCGCTGGCCACGCTGACGCGCAACACCGCCTACGGCCTGCTGCGCAACCGCATCCGCGTTAACGGGCTGAACATTGGCTGGATGGCGTCGGAAGGCGAGGACCGCATCCAGCGTGAATTCCACAGCGCCGATGCCGACTGGCTGGACAAGGCCGCCGCCGCCCAGCCTTTTGGCCGCTTGGTGGACCCGAAAGAGGTGGCGCGTGCCGTGGCCTTCTTGTGCTCGGACGAGTCTGGGCTGATGACCGGCTCGGTGGTGGAGTACGACCAGTCCGTATGGGGCGGCTACGACGGCTCGCCGCAGCCATTGGCGCCTCTGTGATTTGCTATTGAATAAATAGCTGCTTGCGCAGGTAGTGCCTGCGCTATAGGTCGATTTGGCTTGAAGCCATTCAGCCGACCAGCGCGCCGTCTACAAACACCTTCAGCTCGCCCGGAGCGAAGGCCGTCCAGGCCTCGTTGGTGGTCAGCGGCGCGGTGGCCACCAGGGCCACGCGGTCCTGGGCGGTGGTGTGTTCGGCAAAGTTGACGCTCAGGTCTTCGTCTTTCAGCGTGGCGTGCGCGAACGGGTGCTGGCGCTCCAGGTAGTGCAGCTGCGTGGAGGCGTGGGCCCACAGCGCTTCGCCGTTGCTCAGCAGAAAGTTGAAGGTACCGTGGCGGGCGATGCGGGCCGCCAGCTCGCGCAGGGTCAGCGTTAGCTCGGCCACGCTGGGTACGCCGGCGTGGGACTTGGCCAGCTCTTGCATTACCCAGCAGAACGCGCGTTCGCTGTCGGTATTGCCCACGGGCTGGAAGCTGCTGTGCAGGCGCGGGTGGAAGTCTTTCAAATCACCGTTGTGCGCAAACACCCAGTAGCGGCCCCAGAGTTCGCGCACAAAGGGGTGGCAGTTTTCCAGCGCCACCACGCCTTGCGTGGCTTTGCGGATGTGGGCGATGACGTTGCGGCTCTGGATGGGGTAGCGGCGTATCAGCTCGGCCACCGGCGACTCGCAGGCCGCCTGGTGGTCCACGAAATGGCGCAGGCCCCGGCCTTCGAAAAAGGCAATGCCCCAGCCGTCGCTGTGGTGGTCGGTGCGGCCGCCGCGTTCAGCAAAGCCGCTGAAGCTGAACACCACGTCGGTCGGCGTATTGCAGTTCATTCCAAGAAGTTGGCACATGGGGTTAGTCTTTCGGCGTAGGGAAGAGGCCCGCCGCACAGCGCGGGCACAGGCAGGCCCGGTTCAGTGCTTCGGGCGGCAATTGGGCCAGCGCTGGGGGGGCTACGCTTTGCCTTGTGCACCAGCAGGGTGGTTGCGCCACGCCGCTGCTGCGCTCCAGTTCCATGGCGCAGCGGTTGGCCTGGCCACATAACGGGCATTGGCTGGGCTGGATGGCGGTGGGCGGCGTATCGGCGGGCATGGGGAATCCTGGGTGTACGGGGCTAGGCCGGCTGGGGGTGGGTGGAAAATCCGTGTTTCGTGCTTTATTTACGTGCACTTGGCGCTACTTATTTTGTAGTATTGCCCGCGCCGTTCGGTAGGCGTCGGCATAAATATCTGGCGCTGGCGGTTTTCCCTAAAATCAAATGTATCAATACCTTACACAATCGAACGTGGGGCAGACAATATTTACTTTGCGGTGAGATCGCAAAGTAGTGCAAAGGCCGGATATGCGCATGAATTTCACAATAAAAGCACTGTTTACGCTGGTCGGTATGGGCCTGGGGCCCATAGTTTTAGCCGCTACGGTGGCCGGCTCTGCAAGCCCCTTGGCTGAAAACCCCGCGACTGCGGCGGCTTTGGACTTTTCGACGGGCCATGATGCCGGTTCAGCCGATGGGGCGCACAAGTCCTCAGCCACGAAGACCGACGAGACGGCTTCGATGGCCCGCACCGCCCCCGACGCACCAGCCCCCTTGGGCAATGCGAATGCCGCCATTGGTAAGCCCGCCCATGACGAGTCGATTAGCGCGGCCTACAAAGACCTGGTGAAGGCAACTGGCGCCCAAGACACCTACCAGAACCTGAGTGCCGACCCGAGCCTGGAAAAGGCCCGCCAGGTACTGGATGCCGGCAGCGAAGAGGAGATCGATGCAGCGCGCAGAGCCCGGGTGAATAGCGAGGCATCTGCCAACATGCGCACCGGCGGCCCGGAGCGCACAGAAGAGCAAATACGCCAGGACGAGGCCCGCGCATCCTTGCTGGCCGCGCAACTGCTGGACGAGGTTGCGCCCTGGGTGGGCGGTGCCGTCGTCCTATATGTAGGCATGAAGATCGCGCGCTATTTCTTGCTGCGCAGCCGGGCAAAGGCGTCCCGGCGACGCAAGAGCCGCCGCTCCATGGTCCGTTCCCGCTGAGTTCTCTACCCGGCGGTGTGGCTTTGTACTGTTTGCCGCATACGGGCGAGAGTACAATGCAGATGCAATTAATTCGTATTTGCATTTTTGCGGAGCGGGCATAGGGTCTGCGCCCTTGGAATGCAGCTTCATCTCCATCTTTCTCATGAAAATTTCCATTCCGTTTTTGGCACGGGCTGCGGCACTGGCAGTGGGTGTGTTGGCGACGTCCGTGTGGGCGCAAGCGTCTGATCCGCTGGTGGTGTACAACGCCCAGCACGTCAGCCTGACCCAGGCCTGGGCCGATGGTTTCACCAAGGAAACCGGCATCAAGGTGATTTTGCGCAACGGTGGCGACAGTGAATTGGGCAACCAACTGGTGCAAGAAGGCGCGGCCTCCAATGCCGACGTGTTCCTGACCGAAAACTCCCCCGCCATGGCCCTGGTGGATGCCGCTGGCCTGTTCGCGCCGCTGGACCCTGCCACCCTGGCCCAGGTGCCTGCCAGCTTCCGCCCAGAGCATGGCCGCTGGATTGGCGTCGCTGCCCGCACCACGGTGTTTGTGTACAACAAGAAAAAGTTCACCCCCGAACAGTTGCCCAAGTCCATGATGGACCTGGCCAACCCCAGCTGGAAGGGCCGTTGGGCTGCATCGCCTGCGGGTGCAGATTTCCAGGCCATCGTCAGCGCCATGCTGGAACTCAAGGGTGAGCCCGCGACGGCCGCCTGGCTTAAGGCCATGAAGGAAAACGCCACGCCTTACAAGGGCAATAGCGTTGTGCTGAAGGCGGTGAACGCAGGCCAGATCGATGGCGGCATCATCTACCACTACTACCGTTTCGGCGACCAGGCCAAGACCGGTGAAAACAGCAACAACACCGCCTTGTACTACTTCCGCAACGAAGACCCGGGCGCTTTTGTCAGCATCTCGGGCGGCGGCGTGCTGGCTAACAGCAAGCGCCAGGCCCAGGCCCAGGCGTTCGTCAAATGGGTGACGGGCAAGGGCGGTCAAGAGATCCTGCGCACCGGCGATTCCTATGAATACGCCGTAGGTTTCGGTGCCCCATCCAACTCCAAACTCGTGCCACTGGCCGAGTTGCAGTCGCCCAAAGTCGAGCCTTCTAAACTGAATAGCAAAAAAGTGTCGGACCTGATGACCCAGGCGGGCTTGCTATAAAACTTGAGTGTCAGTCGTACCTTCGGTTCTCTCTAGCGCGCCTGCCATGCCAGGCGCGCTGCCGCATTGGTTGCGCCGCGTGCGGCGCTTTTCTGCGTCCTGGGTGGGCGCAGCGGCCATTGCGGTGTCCTTGTTTGCGCTGCTGCCACTGGGCTTTGTAGTTTGGGTGGCCTGGAACACGGGGTGGGAGGTTGCGGCTCCGCTGGTGTTCCGTCCGCGCGTTGGCGAGCTCCTGGTCAACACGGCCTGGCTGGTGGCCTGCACCGTGCCCTTGTGCGCGGTCTTGTCATTGGCGCTGGCCTGGCTGACCGAGCGTAGCGATCTACCCGGCGCCCGCACCTGGGCCTGGCTGGCGGTGGCGCCCTTGGTGGTACCGGCTTTTGTCCATAGCTACGCTTGGATCACCGTGGCGCCGGGACTGCATGGTTTGGCCGGCGGCATGCTGGTGTCCATCCTGGCGTATTTTCCGTTTATGTACCTGCCCCTGTCTGCCGCGCTGCGCCGGCTGGACCCGGGCATGGAAGACGCTGCCGCATCCCTGGGCCTGGGGCCCTGGGCGGTGTTTTTCCGCGTAGTGTTGCCGCAGCTGCGCCTGGCCCTGTGTGGCGGCGGCCTGCTGGTGGGCCTGCATCTGCTGGCCGAATACGGTCTGTTTGTGATGATCCGGTTTGACACCTTCACTACCGCCATCGTGGACCAGTTCCAGTCCACCTATAACGGCCCAGCCGCGAACATGCTGGCGGGCGTGCTGGTAGTGTGTTGCTTTGCCTTGCTGGCGCTGGAGTCCGGCCTGCGCGGCAATGAGCGCTATGCCCGCGTGGGCGCGGGTGCTGCCCGCATGCCCATGCGCGCCCGCCTGGGCCGCTACACCGCACTGGCCTGGCTGTTGCCGGCCGTGACGGCCTTGCTGTCTTTGGGCGTGCCGCTGTTTACATTGGGGCGCTGGCTGATTGCCGGTGGCGCGGCGGTTTGGCATTGGGAGGTGATGGCCTCGGCCCTGGGCCAAACCCTGGCGCTGGCAGTGGCAGGCGGCGTGTTGACCACGCTGGTGTCCGTGCCCATGGCCTGGCTGTCCATCCGCGCACCGGGTCGCCTGCAGCGCCTTACCGAGGCGTGCAACTACATGGTTGGCTCGCTGCCCGGCGTGGTGGTGGCCCTGGCCCTGGTCACCGTGACTGTGCGCGTAGCCCTGCCGATTTACCAAACCGTTTTCACTGTGCTGCTGGCTTATGCGCTGATGTTTTTGCCGCGCGCCTTGGTCAGTCTGCGTGCGGGCATTGCCCAGGCGCCGGTGGAGCTGGAATACGCGGCGCGCAGCCTGGGCCGCTCGCCCGCACAGGCGCTGTGGTCCGTGACCTTGCGCCTGGCCGCGCCGGGGGCTGCGGCCGGTATGGCCATGGTGTCCCTGGGCATCACCAATGAGTTGACGGCCACCTTGCTGCTGGCACCCAGCGGCACGCAAACCCTGGCGACGGCCTTCTGGGCTTTCAGCAGCGAAATCGACTACGCCGCAGCCGCACCGTATGCGCTGACCATGGTGCTGCTGTCCATGCCTATGACCTGGCTTTTGTATGTGCAATCGAAACGGACCGCCGGAAGATGAGTTTTCTTGAATTGAATGCGGTGCGTAAAAGCTATGGCCCGGTGGTGGCGCTGGACGGCGTGGACCTGCATGTGCCCGCCGGCAGCCGCACCGCCATCGTCGGGCCTTCTGGCTCCGGAAAAACCACGCTGCTGCGCCTGATCGCCGGCTTTGAGGCGCCCGATGTGGGCCGCATCAGCCTGGGGCGCCAGCAACTGGCCCAGGGTCTGCAATCCGTGCCGGCCCACCAGCGCGGCATCGGCTTTGTGCCGCAGGAAGGGGCTTTGTTTCCACACCTCAGCGTGGCTGACAACATTGGCTTCGGCCTGGCCCGCAACGCGCCCGACCGCAGCCAGCGCATCACCGAGCTGATGCAGATGGTAGCCCTGGACCCGGCCATGCTGTCGCGCCGCCCGCACGAGCTGTCGGGCGGGCAGCAGCAGCGCGTGGCCCTGGCCCGGGCCCTGGCCTTGCGGCCGCGCCTGATGCTGCTGGACGAGCCGTTTTCGGCGCTGGACACAGGTTTGCGTGCCAGCACCCGCAAAGCCGTGGCCCAGCTGCTGGGCGCGGCCGGTATCACCACCATTCTGGTCACGCACGACCAGGCCGAGGCCTTGTCGTTCGCCGACCAGGTGGCCGTGATGCGTGGCGGCAAGCTGGTCCAGGTCGGCGCGCCGAACGCGCTCTACCTGCGCCCGGTAGATGCCGCCACCGCCCAGTTTTTGGGTGAAACCATTCTGCTGCCGGCCCAACTGGCGCAGGGTTGGGCGACCTGTGCGCTGGGCGTGATCGCTGTTAACGACAGTGAACGCAGCGGTCCGGCGCAAATCATGCTGCGCCCGGAGCAGCTGCAGCTGACACCCGTTCCCACGGAACAGCTGGACCCCGACGCTGAAGCCTGCTGCGGCGTGGTGGAAGACATCGACTTCGGCGGCGCCCTGTGCGGCCTGACCGTACGCCTGCTGGACGAGGCCCAGGCGGGCACCGAGCCGCTGCTGGTGCGCAGCCCGGCCATCCACATCCCGCCGCTGGGTTCTACCGTGCAAATCACCGTGATGGGCCAGGCCCACGTTTTTGCCAATTCCGTCACGGTATAAAAAACTTGTAAAAACTTTGTCAACCGGTCGTTGGGGCAGCTCGTTGTAGGTGCACAAGGAGTTTCCCATGACCACGATAGCCCAACGCAACGAATACAACTGGCCCTCTGACGATCGCGATCGTCGCCGGATGCCCGCACGCTAAAGTGCAGGCGGCCCACCCCCCGGTGCCACGCCGGGCGAGCAGTGGGTTTGTAAACAAGATCGGCAGCGCAAGCTGCCGTTTTCTATTGTGGGGAAAATGCCCTCCAGCGCAGGTACTACCTGCGGAACCAGCTGCATATTCCATAGCAAAACCGGGCTTGATTCAGCCTGTTGCATATCAAAAAAATGGCACCCAGGGGTGCCATTTTTTACACATGAAATCAGCCTCTGGCGCAGGGAAAACCTGCGCAGGCAGCTACTGATTCAATAGCAATGCATCGAACACGTCTCAGGCCGTCCCGGCTTTCACCTTCAGGCGCCAGGCGTGCAGCAAAGGCTCGGTGTAGCCGCTGGGTTGCTCCAGGCCCTTGAACACTAGGTCGCAGGCAGCTTTGTACGCGGCGCTGGTGGCGAAGTGGCCGGCCATGTTCTGGTACAGCTTGTCGCCAGCGTTTTGCTTGTCCACCACGGCGGCCATGCGCTCGAAGGTTTCGGTGATCTGATCTTTGGTCACCACGCCGTGGTGCAGCCAGTTGGCCATGTGCTGGCTGCTGATGCGCAGCGTGGCGCGGTCTTCCATCAGGCCCACGTTGTGGATGTCGGGCACCTTGGAGCAGCCCACGCCCTGGTCCACCCAGCGCACCACATAGCCCAAGATGCCCTGGGCGTTGTTGTCCAGCTCTTGTTGCTTCTCGGCGGCGCTCCAGTGGGGTGTGGCGGTGACCGGGATTTGCAGCAGGTTGTCCAGAATGCCGTCGCGGGCCTTCTCGTAGTTGGTCTTTTCCAGTTCCTTCTGCACGTCGCGCACCAGCAGCTGGTGGTAGTGCAGGGCGTGCAGGGTGGCGCCGGTGGGGCTGGGCACCCAGGCGGTGTTGGCGCCGGCCTTGGGGTGGGCAATCTTTTGCTCCATCATGGCCTTCATCAGGTCGGGCATGGCCCACATGCCCTTGCCGATCTGTGCCTTGCCGCGCAGGCCGCTGCTCAGGCCGGCCAGCACATTGTTCTTCTCATAGGCCTGGATCCAGGCGCTGGTCTTCATATCGCCCTTGCGCACCATCGGGCCAGCCAGCATGGCGGTGTGCATTTCGTCGCCCGTGCGGTCCAGGAAGCCGGTGTTGATGAAGGCCACGCGGCTTTCGGCGGCGGCGATGCAGGCTTTCAGGTTGACGCTGGTGCGGCGCTCTTCGTCCATGATGCCCAGCTTGACGGTGCTGTCGGCCAGGCCCAGCATTTTTTCCACGCGGCTGAACAGCTCGGCGGCGAATGCCACCTCGGCGGGGCCGTGCATCTTGGGCTTGACGATGTAGACCGAGCCCTTGCGCGAGTTGCGGATGGCGTCCTTCTTGGTCTTCTTCAGGTCGTGCAGGGCGATGGTCGTGGTGATGACCGCGTCCATGATGCCTTCGGGAATCTCTTGCGTGCTGCCGTCGGCGGCGGTGTAGGTGATGGCCGGGTTGGTCATCAGGTGGCCTACGTTGCGCACGAACATCAGGCTGCGGCCATGCAGCTTCACGTCTTTTTTGCCCTCGGGCGAGGTGTAGATGCGGTCGGCGTTCAGGCCGCGGGTCAGCGTCTTGCCGCCCTTGTCGAAGCTCTCGGTCAGCGTGCCTTGCAAGATGCCCAGCCAGTTACCGTAGGCCAGTACCTTGTCTTCGGCGTCCACCACGGCCACCGAGTCTTCCAGGTCCAGGATGGTGCTGAGCGCGGCTTCCAGCACCAGGTCGCTTACGCCGGCCGCGTCGCTCTTGCCGATGGGCGTGGTGCGGTTGATGATGATGTCCAGGTGCAGGCCGTTGTGCTCCAGCAGCACGGAAGAGGGCGCCTTGGCCTCACCCTGGAAGCCCACGAACTGCGACTTGTGCTCCAGCTTGGAGCTGCTGCCGTCCTTCAGCGTGACGACCAGCTCGCCGCCCTTGACGCGGTAGCCGGTGGAGCCGACGTGCGAGCCCTTCTTCAGCGGTGCGCAGCGGTCCAGCACATTGCGGGCGTATTCAATAACCTTCTTGCCGCGCTTGGGGTTGTATCCCTTGGGTCCGACCTTTTCGCAGCCTTTTTCTTCGCTGATCACATCCGTGCCATAGAGCGCGTCGTACAGCGAGCCCCAGCGCGCGTTCGCGGCGTTCAGTGCGTAGCGGGCGTTCAGCACCGGCACCACCAGCTGCGGGCCGGCCTGGATGGCCAGCTCGGCGTCCACATTCTTGGTGCTGATCTTTACCTTCTTAGGGCTGGGCACCAGGTAGCCGATGTCTTCCAGAAAAGCCTTGTAGTTGCTCATGTCCGAAGGCTTGGAAGGATCACCTGCGGTGATCGGGCCGGGGTGGGCCTTGTGCCAGCTGTCCAGCGCGGTTTGCAGGCGGTCGCGCTCGGCCAGCAGGGCGATGTTCTTGGGTGCCAGGTCGGCCACGATCGCGCTGAACCCGGCCCAGAAGCTGGCGCTGTCCACACCGGTACCGGGTAGCACTTTGTCTTCAATGAACTGGTCCAGAACGGTGGCTACCTGGAGCTGGTGGCGGGTGGTGCGTGCTGTCATAGTGGTGCGCCTTTGCGAGGGTGGGTCGGAGAATAATGGCTTAAGCAAACGATGGGCCTATCGTATTCGATACTTAATCGGCCATTAATTCGGTTAAATTGCATTTATATGTGACAAAAATAGATGCAATGGAGCCTTGCTTCCTTATTGTCACCAATCCGGGGAAAAACCTGCATGTCCGCTGTCCACAATGAAGAAAACCCGGCGCCCGCACTGCCCTACGCTGGCCTGCGCGTCGTCGAATTCACCCACATGGTCATGGGCCCCACCTGCGGCTTGGTGCTGGGGGACTTGGGGGCCGAGGTGATCAAGGTCGAGTCGATCGGCCATGGCCGCGAGGGCGATGCCACGCGCCAGCTGCTGGGGGCGGGGGCCGGCTTTTTCGCGCTGTTCAACCGCAACAAGAAAAGCCTGGCGCTGGATCTGCAGACGCCCGAGGGCAAGGAGGCTGTGCTGCGCCTGATCGCCACGGCCGACATCGTCAGCGAGAACTTCAAGCCCGGCACCATGCAAAAGCTGGGGCTGGACTACGCCAGCCTGAAGACGCTGAACCCGCGCCTGATCTACATCAGCCACAAAGGTTTTCTGCCCGGCCCCTACGAGCATCGCACGGCGCTGGACGAGGTGGTGCAGATGATGGGCGGCCTGGCCTATATGACGGGCCGGTCTGGCGACCCGCTGCGCGCCGGCACCAGCGTGAACGACATCATGGGCGGCATGTTTGGCGCCATCGGGGCCATGGCGGCCCTGGCCCAGCGCGAAAAAACCGGCCTGGGCCAGGAGGTGCAAAGCGCGCTGTTCGAGAACAACGTCTTCCTGGTGGCCCAGCACATGATGCAGTACGCCGTGACCGGCAAGCCCGCCGCGCCCATGCCCGAGCGCCTGTCGCCCTGGGCGATTTACGACGTGTTCAAGGTGAAGGATGGCGAGCAGATATTTCTGGCCGTGGTCAGCAACTCGGCCTGGGCCGTGTTCTGCGAGGTGTTTGGCTTTGCCGACCTGTTTGCCGACGAGCGCCTGAAGTCCAGCAACGACCGGGTGCGCGCCCGCGAATGGATGATGCCCATCCTGCGCGAGCGCATGGCGCCGTTCAGCGCGGCGCACATCGCCGAGGTGTTTGAAAAGCACGCGCTGCCCTATGCGCCCATCACCCGCCCGCAGGACCTGCTGGACGACCCGCATCTGCTGGCCACCGGCGGCCTGGCGCCCATGGAGCTGCCCGATGGCCGCGCCAGCCAGACCGTGTTGCTGCCGCTGACGCTGGACGGCCAGCGCCCCGGCGTGCGCCTGAACCCGCCCAAACTGGGCGAGCACAGCGCCGAGCTGCTGCGCGGGCTGGGCTATGGCGAGGCCGAGATAGCCGCCTTAATGCTGTTAAATACATAGCTGCTTGCG
>JAPLPK010000115.1 GCA_026400275.1 Burkholderiales bacterium | reverse complement strand
CCGGCGTACCGCCAACTTGGTCAGGTTGATGCCGAACAATGCACCCGCGTCGATGGCGCGCAGCGACAGGTCGCGCTCGGCCTCGAAGGCGATGGACGCGACGATGCCCACGCCCATGCCCAGCTCCACATAGGTCTTGATCACGTCGGCGTCCATGGCCGCCAGGGCGATGTGCGGCGTCAGCTGCTGCTGGGCAAAGGCGTCGTTGATACGGGTGCGGCCGGTAAAGCCGTTGTCGTAGGTGATCAGCGGGTAGGCGGCCAGCCGCTCCAGCGTCAGCGGTGCGTCCAGCAGCGGGTGGCCGGGGGGCACGATGACCGAGTGCGTCCAGCGGAAGCAGGGCAGCACCACCAGCTCTTCATACTGGTCCAGCGCCTCGGTGGCAATGCCCACATCGGCCTCGCCGGACAGCAGCATTTCTGCCACCTGGCCGGGCGAGCCCTGGTGCAGGTGGAAGGTCACGCTGGGGAACAGCGTGCGGAACTCTTGCACCGCCGCCGGCAGCGCATAGCGGGCCTGGGAATGGGTGGCGGCGATGGCCAATTGGCCGTTTTGCTGGGACATGTATTCCTCGCCGGCGCGGCGCAGGTTGCTGCTGTCCAGCAGCATGCGTTCAATGATGGGCAGCACATGGCCGCCCGGGTCGGTCAGCCCGGTGAGGCGCTTGCCGGCGCGCACGAACAGCTCGATTCCCAGCTCTTCTTCCAGCTCACGGATCTGGCGGCTCACGCCGGGCTGCGAGGTGTGCAGCACATTGGCCACTTCGGTCAGATTGAAACCGCGCCGCACCGTCTCGCGCACGGAGCGTAATTGCTGAAAATTCATGGAGAAAAGTCCCACCGCATAGCCAAACAGGCCGCGATTATTCGATGGGTGACTTATTTCTCAAAATACTGAATTGTGGGTTGTATATAGCCTGAGTATCTTTAGGACTGCAGCATCCACACTCGGCGTAGCGGATTATTTACATGCAAAAAGTTCCGCTAGCGCAGTATTTATATGCGCAAGCAGCTATGTATTCAGTAGCAAATTAATGGCTGCGTATATCGGCCAGGAATTGCTGGGCGCGCGGGTGTTGCGGCTGGCTGAAGAAGCTGTGCGGGTCGGCGCGCTCTAGCACCCGGCCGGCGTCCATGAACAGCACGCGGTCAGCCACCTCGCGGGCGAAGCCCATTTCGTGGGTGACGCAGACCATGGTCATGCCGTCCTTGGCCAGGGCGCGCATCACCTGCAGCACCTCGCCCACCATCTCGGGGTCGAGCGCGCTGGTGGGCTCGTCGAACAGCATCAGCGGCGGCTGCATGGCCAGTGCCCGGGCGATGGCGACGCGCTGCTGCTGGCCGCCGGACAAGGCATTGGGGTAGGCGTCCGCTTTGTGCGCCAGGCCCACGCGGTCCAGCAGGGCCAGGGCTTCTTCCCGGGCCGCAGCCGGGCTCAGACCGCGCAGGCGTACCGGCGCCAGCGTGCAGTTCTGCAGCGCCGTCAAATGCGGGAACAGGTTGAACTGCTGAAACACAAAACCTATGCCCGAGCGAAAGCGGTTCAGGTCCACGCCCCGGCGGTGGATGTCTTCGCCGTTGATCAGGATCTGGCCCGACTGGATCGACTCCAGCCGGTTCAGCGTGCGTATCAACGTGGACTTGCCCGAGCCCGACGGGCCGCAGACCACCACTACTTCACCGCGCTCTATGGTCTCAGACACATCTACCAGCGCGTGGTAGTCGCCATACCATTTTTGGACTTGTTGGAATTCGATCATGCGCTTGCTTTCACAGAGAGGGTGCTGCGCCGTTCCAGCCAGAAGGCGAAGCGCGACAGGCCGAAGCACAGCACAAAATAAGTCAGGGCCAGCAGCGTGTAGACCTGGGTGCTCTGGGTGAACACCTGGGTATTGATCTGCGCGGCAATAAAGGACACCTCGGTCAGGCCGATGATGTAGCCCAGCGAGGTGGCTTTGATGGAATCCACAAACTGGTTCACCAGCGAGGGCAGCATATGGCGCAGACCCTGCGGCAGTATCACCAGGCGCATGGTGGCCAGGTAGCTGAAGCCCAGCGAACGCGCGCTCTCCATCTGCCCCTTGGGCACGCCCAGCACACCGGCCCGCACGATCTCGGCCAGGTACACGCCGTCGAACAGCACCAGCGCCATCAGCATGGTGCTGAACTGCTCGGTCTTGTGGCCGGTGATGCTGGGCAGAAAGAAGTAGGCCCAGAAGATCACCATCAGCAGCGGCACGCTGCGTACCAGGAACACCAGGGCAGTGATGGGCCAGCGCAGCCAGCGCCAGGGGCTGACGCGCGCCAAGCCCAGCAGCAGCCCCAGCGGCAGGGCCAGCAGCAGTGCCAGGGCCGCCAGTGAAATGGTCAGCGCCAAGCCGCCCAGTGGCCCGTTCGGGTACTGGCCGACCAGAAAATAGACCCAGTAGGTCTGTATCAATTCCAACATGCTTATGGCCGCCTACTTAGATGGAGCGCACTGGGTAGCGGTGCTGGTACCAGGCGCCCAGGCCGGTAATTAGCAGTGCCACCGCCAGGTAGGCGCTGGTGGCGAAGGCAAAGGCCTCCATGCTGCGGAAGGTGGCCGATTCGACCTTGGCGGCCTGGTACATCATCTCGGCCACGCCGATGACGGTGGCCACGCTGGTGTCCTTCCACAGGTTCAGTGTTTGCGACAGCAGCGGCGGCACGGTCACGCGCAGCGCTTGCGGCAGTACCACCAGGCGCATGGTGGCGATGAAGCCAAAACCCAGTGCGCGGCTGGCCTCGGTCTGCACCGTGGGCACGGCGCGTATGCCGCTGCGTATGTCTTCGGCCATATAGGCTGCCGTGTACAGCGTCAGCGCGATGATGGCGCTCAGCGCCTCGATATTGCCGGCGTACAGCCATTCCTTTATCTGGTCGGGCAGCAGCTCGGGCGCGCCGAAGTACCAGAACAGCAGGTGCGCTAGCAGCGGTACGTTGCGTATGCTCTCCACATACAACCAGCCCAGGCCGCGCAGCACGCGCAAGGGCGACAGACGCAGCAGGGCGACCACCGTGCCCAGCGGTAGCGCCAGCACCAGGGTGATGCCAGCCAGCTGTAGCGACAAGGCCAGACCGCTGAGCAACCAGTCGTGGTACTGGCCGGTCAGCAGCAGGTTCAGATCAAAATTCAACATGGGCAAAAAGCAAAAAAGAATCCGCACCGTCCTGTTGCCAGGAAGGTGCGGACTAACACGAAGCCGCTGTTAAATCTGGTCGCTATCGATCTTGAAGCTGCGCTTGTCGAACTGCAGCTTGGTGGTGGGGCCATACCATTTGGCGAACAGCTTGTCAGCTTCGCCCGAGCTTTCCAGTTCGCGCAGCACCCCGTCCACCGTGGTCTTCAGGCTTTTTTCGCCTTTCTTCAGGCCCAGGGCCAGCGGCTCCACGCTGATGCTTTGCGACAGGATGGTGTAGTCCTTCTTGGCAGCGCCCAGCTTGGCGTAGTCGTTGACCAGGGAGGCCTCGTCATTCACATAGCCCACGCCCTTGCCTTGTTGCAGCGCCAGAAAGGCTTGCTGCGTGGTTTCAAACGTCACCACATCCACGCCCGGCACGGCCTTGCGGATGTTCGGCTCTTGCGTGCCGCCCTTCACGGTCAGCACCTTCTTGCCGCCCAGCTGGGGCAGGTCGCTGATGCCGCTGGCGGTCTTGACCAACACCTTCTGGCCGGTGACAAAGGTGGTGAGGGAGAAGTCCACCTGCGCTTCACGCTCCTTGTTGTGCGTCAGGGATGCAGCCAGGATGTCCACCCGGCCTTGCTGCAACTCAGGAATGCGCGCGGCCACGGCCAGTTGCTTGAATACGGGCTTGACGCCAATTTTCTTGGCAATGGCCTGGGCGATGTCTACCTCGTAGCCCACGATCTCACGGGTCTTGGGATCGACAAAGCTGTTGGGCTCGTCGGTGCCCAGCACGCCGATGACCAGCTCGCCTTTCTTCTTGATGTCATCCAGTTGGTCGGCCATTGCGGCGTGGGACAGCAGGGTTGCAGCGAGTGCGGTGGCAATGATTGCGGCAGGACGGAATGGCATTGTGTGGTTCGCTCAGAGAAGTGATGAGGAGGCCGACTGTAGGCACGCCGCTACATGCTGTGAACGAATAAATGGCGATATTCAAGATTGAAAAACGCATAAGCGATGTGGCAGCTAGCTCATACACATTGCTTGTATGGAACTGATTTTTTCTTCGTTGGAGTAACCGCGCTTTGATCCTAAAGTGGCCGTTTTCACCACGGAGCACGCCCACCATGACCGCGATTTACGCAGACAACTCTTTGTCCATAGGACGCACGCCGCTGGTCCGCCTCAAGCGCATTACCGATGGCGCCAATGCCACGGTGCTGGCCAAGATCGAGGGCCGCAACCCCGCCTATTCGGTGAAGTGCCGCATTGGCGCGGCGCTGATCTGGGACGCTGAAAAGCGCGGTCTGCTGGGCCCCGGCAAGGAAATTGTGGAGCCCACCAGCGGTAACACCGGTATCGCCCTGGCGTTTGTGGCGGCAGCCAAGGGCATTCCAATCACCCTGACCATGCCCGAGACCATGAGTATCGAACGGCGCAAGATTTTGCTGGCCTACGGTGCCAAGCTAGTGCTGACCGAGGGCGCCAAGGGCATGAAGGGCGCCATCGCCAAGGCCGAGGAAATCGCGGCCAGTGACCCCAAATACGTGCTGCTGCAGCAGTTCCAGAACCCGGCCAATCCGGCCATCCACGCCACCACCACGGGCCCTGAAATCTGGCAAGACACCGACGGCAAGATCGACATCCTGGTGTCGGGCGTAGGCACGGGCGGCACCATTACCGGCGTGTCGCGCTACATCAAGCAGATCCAGGGCAAGGCCATTATTTCGGTGGCGGTGGAGCCATCGGCCAGCCCGGTGCTGACGCAAAAGCGCGCCGGTGAAGAGCTGAAACCCGCACCGCACAAGATCCAGGGCATAGGCGCGGGCTTTGTGCCGGATGTGCTGGATTTATCGCTAGTGGACGCGATAGAGCAGGTCAGCAACGAAGAGGCGCTGGACTATGCGCGGCGGCTGGCGCGCGAGGAGGGCATCTTGTCCGGCATTTCCTGCGGCGCTGCCGTGGCAGCCGCCGTGCGCTGGGCCAAGAAGCCTGAGAGCGAGGGCAAAACTATCGTGGTGGTACTGCCGGATTCGGGTGAGCGCTATCTCAGCTCGGCCTTGTTTGAAGGTGTGTTTGACGCGGCTGGCGCCGCTGTATAGCCGCTGCTTAGGAATGAGTTCTGAGGCTGTGGCCTCAGATACGCCTCAAGCGTAGGTATCGACCAACTCACCCAGCCCAGGCGCACGTTTCTTGGGTGCAGTAGGCGCTTGCGCAGCAGCGTCGGCTGCGTCTGGCTTGGAGTTTTTTTGAATCTTCAACGCATCAGCCTGTTGGCGCTGCTGCTGCAAGGCGGCGATCTGCGCCTGCAGCATCTGGATCTGATTCTGCAGCAACTGGCTCTGGGTTTCTTTGGCCTTGGCATCCATATCGCTGGCGGCCAGGTCTTTCAATTGGGTCGTCAGTGCCTGGATCTGCTTTTGCAGCTTGGCGATGGCGTCAGAAGTCCCGCTACCTGACGAGGCTGTCGAGGACGTTGCGCTGATGGATGAGACGTTCATATCTTATTTATCGACCGCCAGCCTGCAGACTTGAGGATGAAATGGCAGGTATTAGCCCGCCAATTCCTCCGCTATGGCTTCGCCAAAGTAGAAAGACTGGATGTCTGAGCGCTGCCTAAGCTCCTCAGCGCTGCCCTTCAGCACGGCCACGCCGGTGTCCAGCACGGTGGCCCGGTCTGCGTACTGCAGTGCCACGGTCGAGTTCTGCTCGGCCACCAGAATCGTCAGGCCTTCGTCCTGGTTCAGGCGTTTGAGCTGCCGGAAGATGTCTTGCACCACCAGCGGCGCCAGGCCCATGGAAGGTTCGTCCAGCACGAGCAGGCGGGGGCGTGACATCAGCGCGCGGCCTATGGCCGTCATCTGCTGTTCGCCGCCAGAGGTAAGCCCTGCCTGGGCGCGGCGCTTGTCCCGCAGGTGCGGAAAGATGGCGTAGACGCGCTCCAGGTCTTGGGCCAATTCGGCCCGGCTGGCGCTGCGGCCCAGGCCGCCGGTCAGCAGGTTTTCTTCTACCGTCAGGCTGCGGAAGCAGTGCCGGCCCTCCAGTACCTGCACCAGGCCCAGCCGCACCAGGGCGGCAGGGCTGGTGCGGGATACGTCGTGCCCGTCAAACACAATGCTGCCCGCCGTCACCTTGCCACGCTCGGCCGGCAGCAGGTTGGACACCGCCTTGAGGGTGGTGGACTTGCCCGCGCCGTTGGCGCCCAGCAGGGCATGGATTTCGCCAGCCCGTACATCCAGGCTCACGCCGTGCAGGGCAACGATGGCGTTTTGGTAGACCGCCTCTACGGCTTGGAGCTGCAGCATAGGTGTGTGGGGCCAGGTTAATTAATGCGCAATAGCAAAGTGTGAACCGTTCGTCCTGAGCTTGTCGAAGGAGCCTGTCCTGAGCTTGTCGAAGGGCTTCGACAAGCTCAGCCTGAACGGATTTGGGGGGGGGCTTCTAGTGGCCGTATCCTCAGTCGTTGATGCTGCTGCGCACCTTGATGTTCTTCTCCTTGGCGTAGGCCAGGGAAGACTTCTCGATGATGGGGCGCAGCAGTTTCCAGTCCGGGGCGATCCAGTCGGACACCACATTCCACTTGGCTCCATCCCACTGCTGGAATGCCACGCGGCCATCGCCTTCATGGTTGTCCCAGGACACGTTGATCGAGTGGAACAGGCCCTTGGCACCCAGCGCGGCGGCGCGAGCTTCGTCGATCTTCAGGTTCTCCAGGCCCCAGCGGATTTCGTCACCGGTCAGCGTGCGCTTGCCAAACTTGGCCTGCGCGATGCGGATGGCTTCCACGTTCAGGATGCCGTTCAAAATGCCCAGGTTGTGGTAGCGCGTACCGATGCGCTTCTTGTCTTCCAGATTGCCCTTGCCGGCGTCGTACACGGTTTTCACGATGTCCTGCACCACAGGGTACTGCGTGCCAGCGTTGACGCTGGTGATGGCCACATAGCCCTTGGCGGCGTCGCCTGCGGGGATCACGTCTTCTTCGGAGTTGGACCACACATTGCCGATGATGTGGTCGGCCGGGAAGCCGGTCTTCTGCGCGGTCTTCAACGCCACCGGGTTCATCACGCCCCAGCCACGCAGCACCACGTAATCGGGCTTGGCGCGGCGGATGGTGAGCCACTGTGACTGTTGCTCGTTGCCTGGGTGTGGCACTTCGATTTGCTGCACGGTGAAGCCGTATTTCTTGGCCAGCAGCTCGTAGATTGGGATGGTTTCTTTGCCGTAGGGCGAGCCGTGGTACAGCACCACGATCTTCTTGCCCTTGAGCTTGTCTTCGCCACCGACCTTGCCGGCGATGTAGTTCACGATGCCTGAGGTTTCGCTGTAGGGGTTGAGCAGCAGCGGGAAGATGTACTTGAAGACGCGGCCATCGGTGGTGTCAGTGCGGCCGTGGTTGATGGTCAGCAGCGGCACCTTGTCGGCGGTCACGCGGTCGATGAGTGCGTAGGCAATGCCGACCGACAGCGGGTTCCAGGCGGCGATGCCGGGGTGGGTCTTGAGGCGCTCGTACACCTCCACGCCGCGTTCGACTTCGTACTGCGTTTCGCCTTCTTCCCAGGTCAGCTTGACGCCGCCCACGCCACCGTCGCGTGTGTTGACCAGGTTCAAATAGTCAATGAAGCCGCCAAAGAAGCCGGTGCCGCCGGCTGCATAGGGGCCGACGCGGTAGCTTTGCAGCGGAAAGAATTGTTCGTCGGCCTGGGCCGCCTGCAGACCGCTGATGGCCAGCGTAGCGGCGATGGCCGCAGTACGCAGGTTCTTGATGAAAGACATGGATGAAAACTCCCGTGTATTTTTGAATTGAAATGCTGTTTTCAGACAGCCGGAGACAGCTTTTTCCGCAGGCGACTCCCGAGGGCGGCCAAGCCTTGAGGTTCTACGATGAGGAAAAAGATGATCATTGCGCCCAGCACGATGCGCTGGGTCATGTCGAGTACGCCGGAGTCGAACCAGCCGCCAAATAGCAGGGCGCCCACGCGCGACAGCAGCAGTGGAAACACCACAATTAGCGCGGCACCCAGAAAGGCCCCGCGTATGGTGGCCAAGCCGCCGATGATGACGATGAACAAAATCTGGAACGAGCGGTCCAGGTTGAAGCCCGCAGGCTCCACCGTGCGCAGGTACACAAAGGCCCAGAGCACACCGGCTACGCCGACGATGAAAGACGAAATCGCAAACGCCAGCAGCTTGGTGCGCAGCACCGGCACGCCGATGACGCGGGCCGCCAGCTCGTTGTCGCGTATGGCGATGAAGTTGTGCCCGGTCTGCGTACCCACCAGGCGCCAGACCAGCGCAGTCAACACCGCCACCAGGGTCAGCGCAAACAGGTAGCGACCCACGGGCGTGTCAAAGCTGAAGCCCAGCACCTGCAGCGGAGGTGCGTCGATCACGCCCGAGGCGTTGTCATTGGTGAACCAGCTGAACTTGGTCAAAGCCCACTGCACAAAGAACTGCGCCGCCAGTGTGGACACGGCCAGATAGAAGCCGCGCAAACGCAGGCTCGGCAGACCAAACACCAGACCGATGGCGGTGGCCGACAGGCCTGCCAGCGCGATGCTGGCCAGCAGCGGCAGGCCGGGCAGGCGCAGGTTGAAGTTGTACGCCGCGAACGCACCCACGGCCATGAAGGCGGCTGAGCCCAGCGACAGCTGGCCGGCATAGCCTGTCAACAGGTTCAGCCCCACGGCCGCCAGCGACAACGCCAGGAACGGGATCAGGATCGCGTCGAACAAATAGGCGCTGCCCAGCGCGGGCACCACGCCATACGCGATCAATAGCAAGGCCAATGGTGCGACCCAAGCCTTGGCGGGGAAGGCAGTCGTGCTCATGCGCGCTCCACCAGCTTCTGGCCAAACAGGCCTGCGGGGCGCACCAGCAAAAAGGTCAGTGCTGCGACATAGGCAAACCAGCTTTCAATGCCGCCGTCCACGAACGGGCCCAGATACACCTCGGCCAGCTTCTCCAGCGCGCCGATCAGCAGGCCGCCGACGATGGCGCCCAGAATGGAATCAAAGCCACCCAGCATCAGCACCGGCAGCGCTTTCAGCACCACCAGCGACAGTGAGAACTGCACACCCAGCCGGGCACCCCACAGCAGGCCCGCCACCAGCGCGATGGTGCCGGCGGTGGCCCACACCGTGGCCCAGATGCGCGGCAGGCGCAGGCCTACGGCGATGGCCGCATAGGTATCGTCTGCCACGGCGCGGAAGGCCAGGCCCACATGGGTGTATCGGAAGAACGCTGACAGCAGCGCCACCATGGTGCCGGCAATGGCAGCCGCAAACAGGTCGAAGGTGGAGATCAGAATGCCCCACACCTCGATCGGCTCGTCGGCAATGCCCAGGTCCAGCGCATGCACCTGGGTGCCCCATAACATTTGGGCCACACCTTCGATCACATATGACAGGCCCAGCGTGGCCATGAACAGGGTGATGGGCGGTTGGTTCACCAGCGGGCGCAGCACCACGCGCTCCACCGCCAGGCCCAGCAGCACCATTAGCGCAAAAGTAGCCAGCAGCGCCAGCGGAAAGCTGATGCCCCGCTCCACCAGGCTCACAAAAGTCAGCGCAGAAAACAGCAGCTGTGCACCCTGCGCAAAATTCAAGGCACCGGATGTTTTGTAGATCAGCACAAAGCCAATCGCCACCAGCGAATACATCACACCGGAGAGCAGGCCACCCACCAGCACCTCGGCAAAAAAGGCGAAATCAAATCCTTCCATCACAGGCTTTCTTCTGCATGGGCTACGCCCAGATAGGCGTCAATGACGGCCGGGTCGTCGCGCACCTCGGCGGGTGTGCCGTCGGCAATTTTGCGGCCATAGTCCAGTACCGCTACGCGGTCGGACAGGGCCAGCACCACGCCAATGTCATGTTCTATCAAGAGGATGGTGGTGCCGAACTGGTCGCGCGCGGCGCGCACGAAATGCGCCATCTCGCTCTTCTCGGTCACGGTCATGCCGGCCATGGGTTCGTCCAGCAACAGCAGTTGCGGGCGCGCCACCAGGGCACGTGCCAGCTCTACCCGCTTTTGCAGGCCATAGGACAGGGTACCGGCCAGGCGCTCGCGCACGCTGTGCAGGCCCAAGAAACCCATGATCTCGTCGGTGCGGGCCTGTGCGTCGTCACGCTCGCGCCGTGCGCGGCCCAGGCCTATCCATTGCTCGATGAATGTGGAGCGCACCGTGTCCACCCGGCCCATCACGATGTTGTCGCGCACGGTCAGCCCCTTGAACAGCGCCAGGTTCTGAAAGGTACGCGCTACGCCCAGCCGCGCCAGCTGTGGCGTCGGAACCTGGGCGAAGTCTTTGCCGCCTATCCATATGCGTCCCCGGTCGGGCCGGTACAGGCCGCTGACCACATTCACCAGCGAACTTTTACCCGCACCATTCGGCCCGATCACGGCGCGGATTTCTCCGGCCGCAATCGACAGGTCCACGCCGGCCAATGCGGTCACGCCGCCAAAAGACAGGTGTATGTCTTCCAGCCGCAGCACGGGCGTCGCTGCCGTGGCAGCGGCTGGCGCCGTGTGGGCGGGCCGTGCCGGGCGGGGCCGCTCGGTGCTTTGCCTGAGTGTGGTGGTGGGTGGCGGCGAGACCGGTGCGAGCCGGTCCAAACCTAGGCTGGCGCTGGGCATGTTGTGCAGTCCTTAGGCCACGGCTTCCAGCGCCGGCTCGGCCTGCTGCTGTGCCAATTTCTTTGCCTGCTCGGCTTCCAGGATGCGCACTAGCGGCAGCACCTTCTGGCCGAAGTACTCCACCTCTTCGATGAAGTGCAAAAAGCCCGTCAGTACCAGGTCCACGCCAATCGCCTTCAGCGCCACGATGCGCTCGGCGATCTGCTGCGGCGTGCCAATCAGGTTGGTGCGGAAGCCATCGTTGTACTGCACCAGGTCTTCAAACGTGGACTTGGCCCAGTTGCCTTCGCCTTCGGGCGATGCCTTGCCGGCCTGCTTCACCGCGTCGCCAAAGGCGTGCACGGCCTCCACATGGGCGTGTTTGATGATGTCGGCCAGCACGGCCTTGGCTTCTTCTTCGGTGTCGCGTGCGATGACGAAGGCGTTGACGCCAATCCGCACCTTGTGGCCGTTCTGGGCCGCCTTGGTCTGGATGTCGTCGATCTGCTCCTTCAGCTTGTCGGGCGTGTTGCCGTTGGTGAAGTACCAGTCGGACACGCTGGCCGCGTTGTCGCGGGCCGCACGCGAGCTGCCGCCCTGGAAGATTTCGGGGTGCGGCTTTTGGATGGGCTTGGGGCTCAGCGTGTAGTCGGTGAAACGGTAGAAGTCGCCTTTGAAGCTGAAGTTGTCCTGCGTCCAGATGCCTTTGAGTGCGCGGATGAATTCGTTGGTGCGGCGATAGCGCTCGTCGTGCTCCAGCCAGGGTTCACCAATCGCTTGGAACTCGCCCTTGAACCAGCCGCTCACCATGTTGACGGCAATGCGCCCGCTGGAGATGTGGTCGATGGTGGCAATCTGCTTGGCCACCACGGCCGGGCTCCAGGGGCCGGGCAGGATGGCGGCCAGCACCTTGAGTTTTGTGGTGGCGTGCAGCAGCGCCTGGCTGAAGGAGACGGATTCGTGCTGATACTCCGCGCCGTAGCCCGCAGTG
>JAPLPK010000169.1 GCA_026400275.1 Burkholderiales bacterium | reverse complement strand
GGCTTCGTAACCGGCAGTGGAGATCTGCTGGGATACGTCAGCCGCCGGGATCAGCTTCTCAGCCAGGCTCACGCGGTAGTTCGGCATGAACACAACCTTCAGCTTGCCCTGAATGCGCTCATCGTTGTTCACACGCTCGGCAACCTTGTTGATAGCCAGGATGATGTCTTTGGCCAGCTTGTAACCTGGGGCAGCCTTGGAGCCGAAGATGAACACACGTGGGTGCATGTCATAGTCTGGGTTAGCCAGCAGACGACGATACAGCGCCATGATGTGGATCAGGTTCAGTTGCTGACGCTTGTACTCGTGCAGACGCTTGATCTGGACGTCAAAGATCGCCTCGGCGCTCACATCGATGCCGGTTTCGGCCTTGATGACCTTGACCAGTTTCTCCTTGTTGTGACGCTTGATGGTCATGAACTGCTGCTGGAACGCCTTGTCGTCGGCAAACTTGGTGACGGCGCGCAGCTTGTCGAGCTGCAGCGGCCACTCCTTGCCCACCACTTCGTTGTACAGCTCGGCCAGCTCGGGATTGCAGGCCAGCAGCCAGCGACGGGGGGTCACGCCGTTGGTGACGTTGCACATCTTCTCTGGCCACAGCTCGGCATACTCAGGGAAGAGATCCTCTTTCACCAGCTTGGAGTGGATCTCGGCCACGCCGTTCACCTTGGAAGAGCCGACCACGCACAGGTTGCCCATGCGCACCTTGCGCACGTTGACCGTGCCGTCGTCCTTCACGGCGTAGACAAACGTGCCCTGTGCTCCGCGCTGTATGGCGCTGGTGGGCACCACCATGGCGCCGCTCAGCAGGTCCAGCTGCAGGCGCACATTGACGAACTGGTTGGGGAACAGCTTGCCGTCGGCATTGGCAAACGCGGCCTTGAGCTTGATGGTGCCGGTGGTGGTGTCGATGGCGTTGTCGGTGCTGGTGACCTGGCCCTGGCCGAGCAGGTTTTTTTGCTCGCGGTCCCAGGCCTCGACCTGCAGCGGTGTTTTAGCTTTCAGGCGGCGGTTGATGGCGGGCAGATGGGTTTCCGGCACCGCAAACACCACGTTCAGCGGCTGCGTCTGGGTGATGCTGACCAGGCCATTGGTATCGCTGGTCTGCACCATATTGCCCACGTCCACCTGGCGAAAGCCCAGCCGCCCGCTGATCGGCGCGGTGACCTGGGTGTAGGAGAGCTGCAGCTTGGCGTTGTCCACCTGGGCTTGGTCGGTCTGCACCGTGCCCTGCAGCTGGCGCACCAGTGCGTCCTGCGTGTCCACCTGCTGCTTGGCAATGGAGTCCTTGGCCAGCAGGTCTTTGTAGCGCTCCATATCGAGCTGGGCGTTACGCAGCTGGGCCTGGTCGCGCACCAGCTGGCCCTGCATCTGCGCCAACTGGATCTGGTAGCTGCGCGGGTCGATCTGCGCCAGCAGCTGGCCGGCCTTGACCATATCGCCTTCTTTGAAACGCACCGACTGCAGCACGCCCGACACCTGTACCCGCACGACGGCCGTATTCAGCGCGCTGATGTTGCCGATGGCCGGCACCAGTACCCGCACGTCCTGGGTGCGCACCGTGGCTACCGATACCGGCTGCACCCGGTTGTTGCCGGTGAAGCGCCGGGAGCCGCTGGCAGCACCTGCGGGGGCGCTGGCGGCGCTGGCTGGCCCGGCTGCGCCAACAAGCGCAGGGTTGCTGCGCTGCCCCCACCACCAGCCACCGCCCGCAGCAGCGGCCACCAGTACCAGTACGCCCGCAAAGCGGATGCTGGACCGCCCCTGTTGCTGTGTTGCGCCGTTGTCAGTCAAGAGGGATGGGGTCATGGGGCAGAGGGCAGAAGTAGAGGGGCAAACCGCAGAATGTGCGCATACTACGATGTGGAAGTATCGCCGCGTGTGAAGCCCGCATGAAGTCGCCGGCTTTTACGCCGGGTTTACCTGGGCGGGATCTAGGGCTATCAAATCCATAGCGGCTCACGCAGGTAATTTCTGGGTACACGAGCTATTTACGGGCTATTTAGATATAGGCGATAGGGCGCAATGCTGTGGAGAGAGCCTGTTGTGTCTCGCCAGTGTCGCTGGTCAGGACCGGTCGTTGGGCGGTTTGCATCCACAGCTAGATTTGTGAGGGTTTGTGAGCAATGCGTGGCAGCGCACGCACGGTCGGCAGTACCCGTGGTTAAGCTGGGCTTGGGCTATAGCCCTTTGAACATTTTTTTGTGCCTGCTTACACGACCGTACTGAATGACATGTGACGACACGCTCTACGAAGCTCTGGAAATCAGTCCGCGTGCCAGCATGGAAGTCGTCAAGGCCGCTTACCGCTGCCTCGCCCAGCGCCACCACCCGGACAAGCACGTTGCCCTGGATAACGATGTCTCGAATAACAAACTCATTCTGATCAACAACGCTTACTCCGTTTTGTCCGATCCGGTAGCGCGGCAAGACTACGACCGGGCCATGGGGTTTCACAAGCAGTACGGTGAACGACGTGGAGGAAGTAAGGAGCAAGTCGGCGGCTTTGCCGCCACTGCGTCTACGCCCAATGCGTCCAGGCCTTTCGGGTTTCGCCCGATTTAGCGCTATTGCGGGATGCTTACCCGTGCACCCCTCAGACATTTTTCCTGCAGATTTAGGCCATGTATGCTTCGCAGATATGAATGAAAACTTGTCTGCACTTGAAAGCCGCGTTCAGGGCCTGATTGATGACCGTCTATTTGCGGCCTATTGGGATGCTGTGACCCATTACGAAACGAAAGACTTGGTGCTGATCTTCAACGCAGAGGAGCAGCTCGACCCAGTTACCGCAGCGCAAAGAGTAGATCTGCTGGAGGCGCCTGGGATTCCCGAGGCGTTGCAGACCACGTTGCAGAAGCCAGCCAGCGAAGCCGCCAAAGTGCTGCACGGCAGCGATGCATTTTTTTGGCTGGTTGCAATATTTCCAGATGAGGAGATGGCGTGCGTGGCTGTGAATGCGAAGCCCATGGCGCTGGGTGGCGGCGCGTAGCTTGAGGTGACGGCAGGCGGCCCCCTTGGTATGCAAGGGGCACCATCCGGACGCCTCAAGACCCCACTCGGTGCGGTTGCGCTATGCGTGTAGCTTTTGGCAGGCCTGCGTCTGGGGTGATGCGCAGCTGATTGGGTTGATTACGCTGTGCATCTTTGCGGGTGTGCACCAGCTCAGCCAACAGCGGGGGGCCTCTGCGTAGTTGATCATCTTTGCCATAGCAATGTGGCCCTCACTCGATCGGCCAGAAGCGAAGACAGTTCTGGAGAGATGTGCACCACGGGAACAGGATTCAAAACCTTACGTAGGTCTTCAAAGCGCTGGAGCCATTCATGGCGCAGCTGTGCGGCATTTGTGTTGGCTTACTGGAGGTCTGCTGTGCCGCGTCAGCGCAGTGTGCCCACTATCCCGTGTAGTGCGCCTGGAGGTCCTTTGGCGGCTTGATGGCACATTGCCAATTGGTGGGACCAGACCTAGGACTTACGCCTGTTGCTCTTTTCAGATCCGCGCTCTTTTGGTTCATGGGCGGACTCTGGAAAGGCTAAAGGTACACAGTCGCAGGGCTGGAGGTGGCTAATTGCCTTAACCTGTTGCCAGCATTGGACTTTTGGGGAATTAGTTGACGAGCCTTGACCCCGGCACTGGCTCCACAGTTAGAGCTGCTTGGTTCCCCACCTGACTCGGTTGGCCGCTTTACCATGCGGGAAGGCCCGTCACCGTCTATTGTAAGCCAACGGCACGGCCTTTCTGGTTCTGGGTAAATGAAAAGCTGAGCCGCCTGTTGCGGGCGCTGAGGCAAAAAAACGGGGTGACGCTGCCCCTTAGAATCCAGCAATGTCTTATCTCGTGCTTGCCCGCAAATACCGTCCGCGCAGTTTCACTGAAATGGTGGGGCAGGAGCATGTGGTGCAGGCGCTCAGCAATGCGCTGACCACACAGCGCCTGCACCATGCTTATCTGTTCACGGGTACCCGAGGGGTGGGCAAGACCACGGTTTCGCGCATTCTGGCCAAGTCGCTGAACTGCCAGGGCCCGGACGGCACCGGCGGCATCACCGCCAGCCCTTGCGGCGTGTGCCAGGCCTGCCGCGATATCGATGCGGGCCGCTTTGTCGATTACACCGAGCTGGACGCGGCGTCGAACCGTGGCGTGGACGAGGTGCAGGCCCTGCTGGAACAAGCCGTGTACAAGCCCGTGCAAGGCCGCTTCAAGGTCTTCATGATCGACGAAGTGCACATGCTGACCAACACCGCGTTCAACGCGATGTTGAAGACGCTGGAAGAGCCGCCCGAATACCTGAAGTTTGTGCTGGCCACCACCGACCCGCAAAAAGTGCCGGTCACCGTGCTGTCGCGCTGCCTGCAGTTCAATCTGCGCCCGATGGCACCTGAAACCGTGCTGTCGCATCTGACCCAGGTACTGCAGGCCGAGGGCGTGCAGGCCGAGACGGGTGCTTTGCGTCTGCTGTCCCGCGCCGCACGCGGCTCGATGCGCGATGCCTTGTCGCTAACCGACCAGGCGATTGCCTTTGGCAGCGGCCAGCTGGAAGAAACTACGGTACGCCAGATGCTGGGCAGTGTGGACCGCAGCTACGTGTTCCGCCTGATAGAAGCGCTGGCCTTGGCCGATGGCAAGACGGTGGTGGAAACCACTGAAGCCCTGCGTCTGAATGGCCTGAGCGCGGCATCCACGTTGGAAGAAATGACCAGCGTGCTGCAACGCATGGCCGTGATCCAGGCCGTGCCTGAAAAAGCCCAGGCCGCAGACGATGCCGACCCCGAGGCCGCCGATACCGCCCGCCTGGCTGCTGCCATGCCGTCCGACGAAACCCAGCTGCTCTACAGCATGTGCCTACATGGCCGCGCCGAGCTGGGCTTGGCGCCGGACGAATACGCCGCGCTGACCATGGTGCTGCTGCGCTTGCTGGCCTTCAAGCCCGCCCAGGCCAAAGCCCCAGCGGAAAAAAAAACTCTGATTGAAGCTGCGCCGCGTGTTTCGCAGCCAGCACCAGCGCCCGTGGCGGCACCCTTGGCTGCAGCGCCCCGGCCCGAAGCCCCTGCTGTTTCCATACCTCCCGTTCAGCCGCCTGCTGCTCCGGTTGTCCAGGCTGCGCCCGTAGCTCCACCCGCAGTGGTGCCAGTTGCCGCACCCGTAGAGATGCCACCGCCGGCCATGCCTGCGCCGGTTGCTGCAGTCGTCGAAGTACCGGTTGAGCCGCCCACATCTGTTGCTCCCGTCAGTGTTCCTGGCGCGCCAGCGGCTCCCGCCATCGTGTTTGGTGAAGAGGGCGACTTTTGGCACAGCACGGTGCAGCAATTAGTGGCTACCGACGCTGTCACAGGCTTGGCGCGCGAGCTGGCGCTGCAGTCCCAATTGGTGTCCCATGCGGATAGCCGCTGGGTCATTTGCATAGAGCGCGAGTCGCTGAACCAGCCGATGAGCCGCGAGCGCTTGCGCGTCGCTCTGGACGCTATCAGCCCCGGAGCCAGCCTGGACGTAGAGGTCGGCCAGGTGGTGGACAGCCCAGGCAAGCGCAACGCGGCGGCGACCGCAGAAAAGCAACGCATCGCGGAAGAGATCATCCTGGGTGATCCGCTGGTGCAATCCCTGATGCGAGACTACGGCGCGAAAATTGTGCCCGGTACGCTGAAACCCCTTTAACTTTTAATTCAAGGAAGAACTATGTTCAACAAAGGACAACTCGCCGGCCTGATGAAGCAAGCGCAGGCCATGCAGGACAACATGAAGAAGGCCCAGGACGAGCTGGCTTTCGTCGAAGTGACCGGCGAATCTGGCGCTGGCCTGGTGAAGGTACTGATGACCTGCAAGCACGATGTCAAACGCATCACCATCGACCCCAGCCTGTTGGCCGACGACAAGGACATGCTGGAAGACCTGGTGGCTGCAGCCTTCAATGCCGCAGTGCGCAAGGCCGAAGAAACCACCCAGGAAAAAATGGGCAAGCTGACTGCAGGCATGCCAGGTTTACCGGGTGGCATGAAATTCCCGTTCTGATCAGGTTTATGCTTTTTAGGCCGCTAGCGCATACGGAATATGCGCAGGCAGCTACTGAAAATGTAGCAAGAGGCGTGCATGGCTGATACCAGTGCGTTGACTGCCTTGATTCAGGGGCTACGCCGCTTGCCGGGGGTGGGGGTGAAGTCGGCGTCGCGTATGGCGTTTCATTTGCTGCAGCATGACCGCGAGGGTGCGCAGATGTTGTCGCAGGCTTTGGCCCAGGCGGTGGGCAATGTGCGGCACTGCGAGCTATGCCACACCTTTACCGAAGACGCTATCTGCGACACCTGCCAGGACGATGGGCGTGACGCGTCCAAGCTGTGTGTGGTGGAGAACCCCGCCGACCAGTCTGCGGTGGAGCGTACGGCTGCCTACAAAGGGCTGTACTTTGTGTTGATGGGCAAGATCAGCCCGCTGGATGGCGTGGGCCCCAAAGACATCGGTCTGCAGAAGTTGCTGGACCGCGCCAGCAATGGCATCGTGCAAGAGGTGATTTTGGCCACCAACTTCACAGCTGAAGGCGAGGCCACTGCGCATGTGATCAGCGTGGCGTTGAAGGCCCGTGGCCTGAAGGTTACGCGCCTGGCCCGTGGCGTGCCGGTGGGCAGCGAGCTGGAGTATGTAGATCTGGGCACGATCGCCCATGCCTTCGTGGATAGACGTTAACCCTTAACTCGAAGCGTTACGGGCAAACCCGCACGGGGATGGCCCCAATAGGAAACGGGCTGGCGGTCTTTAAGCTGGATGCATACAACTATGCACACCATGCCCATTCGCCGCCGCACGTTCACCGCTTCCATGACTGCCCTGGCTGCGGGCATGGCGGCTCCGGTACTGCGTGCCCAGGGTCGCCTGGAGCGTAACAAGGTATCCCTGGTGGTGGATGGCGAGGCTGCGCTCTACCACCTGCCGCTGACCATTGCCGATCAGTTGGGCTATTTCAAGAGCGAGGGCCTGGACCTGGATATCAGCGACGTGGTGGGCGGTGCGCGCTCCCCACAGGCGGTATCCGGCGGCCCGGTCGATGTGTATGCAGGCGCGTATGAGCAGACGCTGACTTTGCAGGCGCGCAACCAGTACTTCCAGGCGTTCGTGCTGCAATGCCGTGCTCCCCAGATAGCGCTTGGCATATCGACCCGCAGCCTGCCAGACTACCGCACACTGGTCGATCTGAAGGGCAAGCGCATAGGCGTATCGGCCTTGGGCTCGCCCGGCCATACAGTAGCGAATGTGGTGCTTGCCAGGGCGGGTATCCATCCGGGTGAGGTGCAGTTTGTGGCCGTGGGGGCAGGGTGGATTGCGGTGCAGGCGCTGCGCTCCGGGCAAATTGATGCCATCAGCAACAGCGACCCGGTCATGGCCATGCTGGAGCAAAAGGGTGATATCCGTGTGGTGGCCGACGCGCGCACGCTACGCGGTACCCGCGAGGCCATGGGGGGCGGCATGCCCGCAGCCTGCCTGTATGCACCGCTGGACTTCATCCAGAAAAATCCCAACACTGTGCAGGCGCTGGCCAATGGAATGGTGCACGGCCTGAAATGGCTGCAGACCGCCGGCCCTAGCGACATCATCAAGATCGTGCCTGAGAGTTATTTCCTGGGAGACCGCGCCCTGTACCTGGCGTCTTTCAACAAGGGGCGCGAGGCCATCTCGCTGGACGGCATGCTGGCCGAAGACGGCGCCAGGTTGGCACTGAAGGCGCTGGGTAGCTTTGACGTCAGCATGGGTAACGCCCGCATCGATCTGTCGAAAACCTACACCAACGAATTTGCCCGCAACGCCAAGGAGCGTTTCAAGGCCTGATGCCATACGGGCATCACCAGCCCGTTAGCGTTTGCGTGGCTTCTTGACAATCACCGGTTGCTTGCTGGTGCCGCTGGTCTTGTTGTTGGCCGTGCTGCGCGAGTGCTGCCCCGCTCGCTCGGGAGGCGCAGCGCGGGTGCCGGTCAGCTTGACGGGTAGGAATAGCACCACTTGTTGGCCGGCCTTGAAGGCTGCGCTGGCCTTGATGTCGTTCCAGTCCGCCACATTGCTGGCGCTGACGCCGTACTTTTTAGCGATGCTGGCGACGGTGTCGCGTTTACCAGCCTTGACCGATGTCTTGCGGTTGACGATCTCGGGGGCCAGGCTAAGGTGTGCCGTGTCGGCCACGTGTTCGCTTACGTCCTGCATCAGGGCCGAGCGCGGCACGATCAGCGAAGAGCCGGCCTTGATCAGCATGCGCGGCGGGATGTTGTTGACGCTGCGCAAGTCGTATTCGCTCATGCCAACCTGCTGTGCGGCAGCGCTGACGCTCATGGTGCTGGGCGCCGTCCAGGCCGTCCAGCTGGCGTATTGGCCTTGTGTATAGGCTTCGAGATTACGGGTGAAGACGGTGGCGTTGTCCCAGGGCAGCAGAATCTGCGGCGTACCCGCCGCCAGAATCACGGGCCGGTGGGACGAAGGATTGAGCGCCTTGAAGTCGTCCAGCTTTACATCGGCCAGCTTGGCGGCCAAGGCCACGTCGATGTCTCGTGTGATGTCCACACTTTGGAAGTAAGGGTGGTTCTCGATCAGCGGCAGATCGGTACGATACAGATTCGGGTTGGCGATGATGTTCTTGACGGCTTGCAGCTTGGGTACATACAAGCGTGTCTCGGCGGGCATGTTCAGCTCGCTGTAGCTGATGCCCAGGCCTGCCTTCTGGTTGCGTGCAATCGCGCGGCTGACGCTGCCTTCGCCCCAGTTGTAGGCGGCCAATGCAAGCTGCCAATCGCCAAACATGTTGTAGAGCTTTTGCAGATAGTCGAGTGCTGCGCGGGTCGATGCCAGCACGTCGCGCCGGTCGTCGCGGAACAGGTTTTGTTTCAGCTCGAAGTAGTTGCCGGTGGACGGCATGAACTGCCACATGCCGGCCGCCTTGGCGCTGGACACGGCCTGCGGGTTGAAGGCGCTTTCGATGTAGGGCAGTAGCGCTAGCTCGGTGGGCATGCCCCTGCGCTCCAGCTCTTCCACTACATAAAACAGGTATTTGCTGGAGCGCTCGGTCATGCGCTGGATGTAGTCAGGCCGCGTGGTGTACCACTGCTCGCGGTCTACCACCAGGTCGCTTTCCAGATTGGGCATGGCAAAGCCGCGGCGTATGCGTTCCCACAGGTCTGCGGGGGGCTTTAGCTGGGCCACGCCACGCGAACTGGCTTCTGCGGCGGTAATCGGCTGCAGGCTAGCACGGGGGTAGATAGCTGTGCGCGCAGAAGTCCCTGCTGCCGGTTTGGCCGTGGCTAGACCGGCATCCGGGGTCGTGCTTGCCGGGCTGACATCGGCCTTGGGGGCGATGTTGGCGCAGCCTGTCAGCCAGACCATGACGGACAGGCTGAGAAGAGAGAGGAGTTTCATTAAAACTGATTTTTCCAGGTGCGAAGTGCGCCTAATACGCTGGCTTCATCAAAGGTGGTGGCATCAAACGCCAGTGCGGCCTGTCGTACCGTGGGCTGGCGGG
>JAPLPK010000112.1 GCA_026400275.1 Burkholderiales bacterium | reverse complement strand
CGCAGGTTCCCCAGCACGATAGTGCTGGGGCGCAGACAGTGGGGGCGCCTTTCTTTTGGTGACTTTTCTTTTGCGCAAAAGAACAAGTTACTCGCCCGCCGGGGCGAACTCCCGGCCAGGGATGGCATAGACGCTAGGTGCCATCTGCACTACCCCAAAACGTATAAGAAACCTTGATATAAAAACTGGCTCCAGCGCAAACTCAATGTACGCAAGAAGCTATGAAAAATAGAGCACATGATGGCTCCATATTTTTGAAGGGAAGAGGCCTGCAGGTCGGCAACCGATCGGTTACACCAGGCTATAGTGGTTCATCGCTTGCCATGGCAAGCATTTATCAAATTTTTGATACCTGGATATTTATAAAAGTACCCTGCAAAAGCCTCACTCGATAAGCCTCTTTCACGAAATACCTATGAACAAAATAAACCCCTACAGTAAATTTAAATCGCATATTTTCCTGCCTGCATCACCTTAAAAAAATAAACATACCCATGAAAACAGATAAAGAAGAATGGTGGACAGCGCCGATAGGCGCCGCGATAATATCCTTATTATTCGCAAGCATTTTCCTTATGGCAATGAACGGATGGAAGTGGTTTACAGAATTCCTTACTGGCCCCGCTGCAAACTGGGTACAAGCCTTCGGCTCAATTGCCGCCATATTGGCTGCGTACAAAATGGGGCAAAATCAAATAGAGGCCAACCGCATCCTTGAAGCAGAGAGGATCACATTTAACGATCAACGTAAACTTACAGCGATTCTTGCAGTAATTGAAAATCTTGAATTTCACTTAAAAAACTTCTCTGAAAATCTAGAAAAATACAAAATACCCAGTAGAAATCTATGCTCTATTGGGCACATGCAAGATGTTTGCATCGCAGTAAAGTCAATTAACATTTTTGACTGCCCATCAACAGAACTAATACCACAATTGGCAATACTCCCACGCTACTGCGACTTAATGTTCGATGCGATATCCGATTACGACAAGTCTTTTGATGAGCTAAATGGAGACACTGAAGCAGCACAGCGTGGTCTTCAAAACTCTATATCACTCTCGTTCACTATGGTAAAGGCATTCAAAGAATCGTGTATTAAGGCCATCAACTCAAAATAAAAATTTAACTAAGATCAGAAACATCAAGTAAAGCACAATGAAAAGTCCATTGATTAAAATTCATGGAAATTCCAGGATTTCGTCAACACCTTATACTTAACAACCCAAGTCAACTGACCATTCAACTCAACCAATAATACGTGGGGTTATTTCCGATTAACTCTGGCGTTGAGTCGCAGAAAAGCTCTGAGACAGATTTTGGGATCCACGTTCTCAAGGGCACGCATGCCTGCAACAACCTGAGCACAAAGCCCGGCCCCAGCAGCCGACGTAAAGCCCTATCTCCAAATATCCGCACACCGCAGCATTCCCACCAATCGCTCCCAAAACCATAGCTACCCCCGCAGATATCATCTGCGCCAACAAGCTATTTCCCCCACAAACCCGTGCCCCCGCTCTCAGCCCTTCGCCGCCTCCAGCCCTGGCGCCGCCCGCTCATCGGGCTGGCGCTGCTACTGGCCGCGCTGTGGACGCTAGACCGCCTCTTCCCCCTCCCCGAAGCCGCCCGCACCGGCCTGGCGCCGCCCGGCACGCTGGTAGTGCTAGCGCAAGACGGCACGCCGCTGCGCAGCTGGGCCAGTACCGACGGCGCGCTGCGCCAGCCGACCACGATGGAGGCGGTGTCGCCGCGCTACCTGCAGGCCCTGCTGCAGTACGAGGACAACTGGTTCGACTGGCACCCGGGCGTGAACCCAGTGGCCCTGGCGCGGGCGCTGTGGCAGTGGGGGCGGTATGGGCGCATCGTCTCGGGCGGCTCCACGCTGACCATGCAGGTGGCGCGCATCCTGGAGCTGAACGACCCCGACGGCGGGCCGGCGCCGCGCAGCCTGCGCACCAAGCTGCGCCAGATCGCCCGCGCCCTGCAGCTGGAATGGCACCTCAGCAAGCGCGACATCCTCACCCTGTACCTGAACCACGCGCCCATGGGCGGCCAGGTGCAGGGGGTGGAAATGGCCAGCCGCGCCTACCTGGGCAAGTCGGCCCGCGACCTGAGCCCGGCCGAGGCGGCGCTGCTGGTGGCCCTGCCGCAAAGCCCGTCGCGCCTGCGGCCCGACCGCGCCCCGGGCCGCGCCCAGGCCGCGCGCGACAAGGTGCTGCAGCGCATGCAGACCCTGGGCCTGTGGGACGTGGCGCTGGTCAAAGACGCGCTGCTGGAGCGCGTATTCGCCCCGCCACTCAAAGCCCGCTGGCTGGCCCCGCTGGCCGCCGAGCGTCTGCGCCGCCAGCCCCACGCCAACGGCATAGTGCAAAGCACGCTGGACGCTGGCCTGCAGATCCGCCTGGAACAGGTGCTGCTGGACCGCCTGAGCAGCCTGCCCGATGCCGTGTCCATCGCCGCGCTGGTGGTGGACAACGACAGCCTGGCGATACGCGGCTACGCCGGCTCGGCCGACTTCAGCGACAACGCGCGTGCCGCACACGTAGACATGGTGCGCGCCGTGCGCTCGCCGGGCTCCACGCTGAAGCCCTTTCTGTACGCCATGGCGCTGGACGAGGGCCTGGTGCATTCCGAGAGCCTGCTGATCGACGCACCGCAGAACTTTGGCGGCTACGCGCCGGGTAACTTCCAGGCCACCTTCACCGGGCCGGTGAGTGTGAGCGAGGCGCTGCAGCGCTCGCTCAACGTGCCAGCGGTGGACCTGCTGGACCGCATAGGCCCGGCCCGCTTTGCCGGCCAGTTGCGCAACGCCGGGCTCAAGCTGCGCATGCAGCAAGGCGCCGCACCCAACCTGAGCCTGATCCTGGGTGGCGCGGGCACCACGCTGGAGGAACTGGTGGGCGCCTACACGTCACTGGCGCGCAACGGCGTAGCCGGCCTGCCCCGGCTGACGCCCAACGCCCCGCACACCGACACGCGGCTGATGAGCCCGGGTGCAGCCTTCATCGTGCGCGAGATTCTGGAAAACGGTGGCCGGCCAGACGCGCCTTTCCGCGAAACCAGCGCCCGCGTGGCCTGGAAGACCGGCACCAGCTTCGGCTTTCGCGATGCCTGGGCCATTGGCGTGACCGACCGCTACACCCTGGGCGTGTGGGTAGGCCGCCCAGACGGCACTCCCAACCCCGGCCACTTCGGCGCCAACACCGCCGCCCCGCTGGTGAAGGACCTGCTGGCCGCGCTGGGCCCCACGTCCGCCCAGAGCCGGCCCGTGCCCGCCAACGTGCACGCGCAAGACATCTGCTGGCCGCTGGGCCTGGCCGCCAGCGCCACCGACCCGGCCCACTGCGCCGTGCGCCGCAGCGCCTGGACGTTGGACGACACCGCGCCACCCACCCTGCCCGATCGCGTCAACCCGCACAGCCTGCTGGACAGCGCCTGGGTGGACAGCCATGAGCGCGAACGCCTGCGCCCCGGCTGCCAGCCTGGCAACGCCCAGCACGCGGTGGAATACGCCCGCTGGCCCACCCTGCTGCAACCCTGGATAGAACCTGCCCAACGCAGCGCCGTAGAACGCCTGCCGCTGGGCCCGCCCTGCGCCCACCAAACGCCCAGCCGCAGCCTGCGCATCACCGGCATAGACCCCGGCAGCGTACTGCACGCCGTACCCGGCAAGAAGAGCCTGACGCTGCAGCTGCAGGCCCTGGGCACCACCGAGCCGGTGGTCTGGCTACTGGACGGCCGCTGGGTGGGGTCTACCCAGCAGACTGGCAACACGCCCGGCAGCCTGCGCCTGCCACTGGCCGAACCCGGCCCGCATGCGCTGACCGCCATGGACAGCGCCGGGCGCTTCGAGCAGGTACGCTTTGCCGTACGCTAGCGGCTTGCTATCTTTTTCATAGCTGCTAGCGCAAGTAGAACTTGCGCTACGGGCATTTACTTCGTAAACCTGTCCGGGCAGGGCTATAGTCGCTCCTTCAATCTTTTTGGGAAAGACAACTATGGCTTGGGTGGATCTGGTGGCGGTTCTCGCACTTGTGCAATTCGTATTCTTCGCCGCGCTGGTTGGGCAGGCCCGCACGAAGTACGGGGTCAAAGCCCCGGCTATCAGCGGTCACCCCATGTTCGAGCGGCTGTACCGGGTGCAGATGAATACGCTGGAGATGCTGCTGATCTACCTGCCTTCGCTCTACATGGCTGCGCGCTATTGGTCGCCACTGCTGGTGGCCGGCGTTGGCGTGGTCTACGTGCTGGGCCGCTTCGTTTACTGGCGCGCCTACGCCCAAGACCCAGCCAAGCGCGCAGTGGGCTACGCAATCAGCGTCGCCCCCACGCTGATACTGCTGGGTGGCGCAGGCCTGGGTGCGTTGCGGGCAACCCTAGGCTAAGGCCCGGCCATGCGTACCTTTCTCTTCATCCTGGGCGGTCTATTGGCACTGGCCGGTGTTACCTGGATTCTGCAAGGCCTGAACATCTTGCCCGGCAGCTTCATGACCGGCCAGCTGCAATGGGCGGCCTATGGCACGGTGGCGCTGCTGGTGGGCGTGCGCGTGCTGGTGGCGGCCTACAAGCTGCGCAAACGCTGAACCAGTCCGCTGAACCAGTCCGTTCACCCCGTCTTGAAGTGCGCCGACTCGATCTGGTGGCGCGCCAGCAGGGCATAAAAATCGGTGCGGTTGCGCTGCGCCAGCTTGGCGGCATGGGCCACGTTGCCGTTGGTGATCTTCAGCAGCTGCGTGAGGTAGCCGCGCTCGAACTCCTTGCGCGCCTCGTCCAGCGGCAATAACTCGGAGCTTTGGCTGCTGAGCGCGCCCTGCACAAGGCTGGCCGCAATGATGCTGCCGGTGCACAGCACCACGCATTTCTCCACCACGTTCTGCAGCTGGCGCACATTGCCCGGCCAGGGCGCTTTGCTGAGCTGCTCCAGCGCGCCGGGTGCGAAAGCGCTGATGTTCTTGGCGTAGCGCTGCGACAGGCTGCGCATGAAATGGTTGGCCAACAACACCACGTCTTCACGCCGCTCGGCCAGGGGCGGCAGGGTCAGGCCCACCACGTTGAGGCGGTAAAACAAATCCTCTCGGAAGCGGCCTGCAGCCACCTCGTCCTCCAGCCTGCGGTTGCTGGCCGAGATCACCCGCACATCTACCTTGTGCGAACGTGCCGCGCCCACCGGCCGCACCTCGCGCTCCTGCAGCACACGCAGCAACTTGACCTGCATGGCCAGCGGCAGGTCAGCGATCTCGTCCAGAAAAATGGTGCCCCGGTGCGCACTGGTAAACATGCCCACATGGTCGCGCACCGCGCCGGTGAATGCGCCCTTGCTATGGCCAAACAGCTCGGACTCGACCAGGTTCTCGGGGATGGCGCCGCAGTTCACCGCCACAAGGGGCTCGGCGCCGCGCGCGCTGGACGCATGTAGGGCCCGCGCCAGCAGCTCTTTGCCGGTGCCGCTCTCGCCGTAGATGAGCACCGAGGCATCGCTTTGCGCCATCAGCCGGGCCTCGGCCAGCAGTTTTTCCATACGCGGGCTGCGCGTGACGATGGCCTCGCGCCAGGTCTCGCCGCCGTCCGGGCTGGGCATGTCGGCGCCTAACGCAGACGAGACCTCCAGCGCGCGGTGCACCTCACGCATCAGGTCTGCGCCCTCAAAGGGTTTGGTGATGTAGCCAAAAACGCCGCGCTGCATAGCCTGCACGGCATGGGCAATGCTGCCGTTGGCTGTCAGCATAAGTACCGGCAGCAAGGGGTAGCGGCGGTGCACGGCCTCGAACAGCTGCAGCCCGTCCATGCCGGGCATCTGCAGGTCGGTGATCATGATGTGCGGCAGGCCCTGGTCCAGCAGAGCCAAGGCGGCAGCGCCGTGGGGCGCCTCGATGGCGGTATGGCCCTCGTAGTGCAAACGCAGCGACAGCAGGCGCAACAGCGCGGGGTCGTCGTCAACAATCAGGATGCGCGCCATGGCCTTGACCGCAGTGAGCCGGCAGGTACTGCTGCAGTACCGCACGCAGCTGCGAGAAGTTGAAGGGTTTGGTCACATAGCCGCTGGCTCCCAGGCGCAGGGCCTCGTCCAGGCGCTCGGGTTCGGCGCTGGCCGACAGGAAGATGAAGGGCACCTGCCGCAGCGTCGGCATTGCCTGGATGGCGGCCAGCACTTCCATACCACCCATGGGCGCCATCATGACATCGCAAAAGATCAGGTCGGGCGGACCACCCAACGCGGCCTGCAGGCCCTGATGCCCATCGGGCACACCTTCGGCCTCGTGACCTTCCAGCAAAAGGAAGCGCAGCAGGTTCGAACGTATCGGAGCCTCGTCCTCGATCACCAAAATACGCGCCATAGCGACTCCCCGAAAACCGTGATCCACGGGCCCTGGCAGCGCGGGCCAGTCCTGGTGAACAGATTGGATAAACGTGTAGTTTTCGGGAATATACGCTCACTACAAAGACTGCCGCCTAAATGCGTACCGTAAAGCAGGTGCCCTGGGGCTGCACACGGCATACCTCGATCTGGCCGCCATGCAGGTCTACCGCATTCTTCACTACCGCCAGGCCCAGGCCGGTGCCCTGGATGTCGCCCACATTGGAGGCGCGGTGAAAGGGCTCGAACAGGTGCGGCAGCTCATCATCCGGAATGCCTATGCCCTGGTCGGACACTTCGAACACTGTTTGCGCGCCGTCAACATAGACACGGAAGCGCACGGTGCCGCCGCGCGGAGAGTATTTGATGGCGTTGGACAGCAGGTTGCCAAAGATGTGGCGCAGCAGCTTTTCATCGAAACAACCGGTGGGCGGCAGCGCGGTGAAGTCCGTGACCACCTGGCAGGTGGCGGCCGGCTGCAGGTGCTGAGTATGGGTATAGGCATCGTCCACCAGGCTGTGGCACAGCGCGGCAAGATGGATTTGCCGGGGCTGGAATTCCAGCAACTGCGCCTCGGCCTTGCCCAGCTGCAGCACGCGGTCCAGCATGCCCGTCATGCGCTGCACGCCACTCTCAATGGTGCCTATGACCTCGGACTTTTCGCAGGCGGGCAGGCGGTCGCCGTAGTATTTGAGCAGCTCCACCGAAGACAGGATGATGGCCAGTGGCGTGCGGAATTCATGCGAGGCCATGGAGATGAAGCGCGTCTTCATGGCGTTCAACTCGGCTTGTTTTTGCAGCGTCATGCGCTGGGCCTGCTCGGCGTGCAGGCGCTCGGTAGCGTCCACCACGAACATCAGCGTTGCGTCGCGCTTGCCCCATTCAATCTTCACCGCCGACAGCTCCAGCGTACGCACCGCCCCCGCCTGCGTGATGATGCGAAAGCTGTAGAACGACTCCACCTCTTCGCCGCGCAGCCTGCGCTGGTGGCGGTCCACCATGCCCGCCACATCCTCGGGGTGGACGGCTGCGGTGTAGGGGTTGGACAGCAGATAGTCCAGCGGGTAGCCCACGATGCGCACCAGGCTGGGGTTGGCAAACACCATGCGGCCGCCCTGCACCACCACCACGCCCACGCCCACGTTTTCAATCACGGTGCGGTAACGCGCCTCGGACCTGCGCAGCTCTTCCAGCGCCTGGTGCCGCTCGATGGCGCTGCTGACATGGTTGGCCACAAAGGACAGGATGCCCACGTCCGCCGCGCTGTAGGCTATGCCCGGCTCATAGCCCTGCACCACCAGGAGGCCGCTGACCACACCCTGGATGAACATGGGCACGCCCAACCAGCTGGTGAAGCTCAGGTCGCCACTGGCCTCGGTGATCTCACCCGCAGCCTGCAGCGCCAGAAAGCGCGGGTGGTCTATGAGCTGGGGCTTGCCTGTGCGCAGCACGTATTCGGACAGGCCGTTGCAGTACGGCACGTCGTTGCACTGCATGGTGTCGCCGTCCCGCTCGTCCACGTAGTAAGGGTAGTTCAGCGTGTGCTTGCGTGCGTCGTACAGGCCTACGTAGCAGTTCTTGGCGTACAGCAGCTCGCCCAGCAGGCCGTGTACTGTCTGCAGGAAGTCGTAGAACGAAAGGCCTGCCGCAGCCCGCTCCGCAATGCGGTGGAAGACGCGCTGCAGGGTTTCGGCCTTCTTTTGCTCCAGCGCCTCGGCCTGCAGCTCGCGGGTGCGCTGGGCCAGCCACAGGTCGGCGGCGATGTGCTGCTGGATTTTTTCTGCCTGCAGGTTCTGGTAGTCGCGCTGCAGCGCTGGGCCGGGCTGGGGCCTCAGCCCCTACCGGTCGCACTGCGATCGGTCGATGCGACAGATCGGGCCTGCGCGGCGCCGACCGCAGCTGGCTGTGCACGATGCCGCTGGTCTTGCAGGCGTACATGGCCTGGTCGGCGGCATGCAGCATGTGCGGCAGGCCCATGCCATCCTCGGGGTACATGGCCAAGCCAATGCTGGCGCCCACGGACAAAGCCGTAGCAGCGTCCAGCTGCACGGGCTCGCACAGGGTTTGCAGAAGCTTGGTGCACAGCTGTGGCAATTCCTGCGCATCCGATACGGCCTCCACCAGCAGCACAAACTCATCACCGCCCAGGCGGGCCACGGTGTCGCTGGCGCGGGTGGCCGCTACGAGGCGCTGCGCGATCTCGACCAGCACCGTATCGCCCGCCGCATGGCCGTAGCGGTCATTGATGGCCTTGAACCCATCTAGGTCCAGCATCAGCAGCGCAAAGCGCGTGCCGCTGCTCTGCCACCGATCTGCCGCCAACGCGAAGCGGTCCTGCAGCAGCTTGCGGTTGGCCAGGCCGGTCAGGCTGTCGTGGTGGGCCAGCACCTCCAGCTGCAATTGGTGTGCATGCATCTGGTCCAGCTGCCGCTCCAATTCTGCGGTGCGCAGGGCCACCGCACGCTCCAACCTTTGCTGCCACGGCGCGGACGGCGACATCCACAGCCGGTAGCGGGGCTTGTTGCCCAACAGCCAGGCCTTGACCACCCCGGCCCATACGCCTCCTCCGCCCGCCCGCAGGCGCAGCAGCGTCGGCATGGCTTACTGAAAACCGGCAGCGATAACCGAAGGCGATTCCTGCTCAGGCGGCTTTTTGTCTGTAGAACGGCGCAACTGGGCCGGGCCGGTGTTGCCCCGCTGCACACGGCCCAGGACAGGGAACGAGTTTGGCGGCGAAGACGCAACCGCAGCAATCGTCAGTACCAGCACCACGGCCAGGGAAATGAGGACAAGAATCATAAGAACGGACATCGCGAGCCCCTT
>JAPLPK010000088.1 GCA_026400275.1 Burkholderiales bacterium | reverse complement strand
GGCCGTGCGTTTGTCCCACCGCTACATCAGCGGCCGCCAGCTGCCTGACAAGGCGATCAGTGTGCTGGATACGGCCTGCGCCAAAGTCGCGCTGGGGCAAAGCGCCATGCCGGCCGTGCTAGAAAATCTGCGCAAGCACCTGGACCGCATGCACACCGAGATTGCCAACCTGGAGCGCGAGCAGGCCAGTGGCGGCCAGCACGGTGAGCGGCTGCAGGAACTCTACGCCCAACGCGATGCCGCCCATGCGGAGCTAGAGCTGCAAACCGTGCGTTGGGATACGGAACAAGCCCTGGCACAAAAAATCAAGGCCGCACGATTTGCCCTGGAAGCGGTTGCGGCGCAGGCACCTGCCGCGGCTGCCGATGCTGCCAGCAAACCAGTGAAAGCCACCAAGAAACCAGCCAAAGCCAGCGACAGCCCGGAGCTAGCGGCTCTTCAGCAGCTCTTGGCAGAACTCAAAACCCACCAGGGCGAAACTCCGCTGGTTCCCGTCCAGGTAGACGGCCACGTCGTCGCTGAAATTGTTGCCAGCTGGACCGGTATTCCTCTGGGCAAAATGGTCAGCGACGAGATTAAAACCGTGCTCAAGCTCAAGGACCTGCTGCAAGAGCGCGTGCTGGGCCAACCCCACGCCATCGAAGCGGTTGCCCAGCGTGTGCGCACCTCGCGCGCCAACCTGGACGACCCCAACAAACCCAAGGGCGTGTTCCTGTTTGTCGGCCCCAGCGGTATCGGCAAAACCGAGACTGCATTGGCCCTGGCCGACGCTTTGTATGGCGGTGAGAAAAAGCTCATCACCATCAATATGAGCGAATACCAGGAAGCGCATAGCGTGTCGGGCCTGAAAGGTTCGCCACCCGGCTACGTGGGCTATGGCGAAGGCGGCGTATTGACCGAAGCGGTGCGGCGCAACCCCTACAGCGTGGTGCTGCTGGACGAGGTCGAGAAAGCCCACCCCGACGTGATGGAACTGTTCTTCCAGGTCTTTGACAAAGGCGTCATGGACGACGCCGAAGGCCGAGAAATCGACTTCAAGAACACCATCATTATCTTGACCAGCAACGTTGCCAGCAGCCAGATGATGCAGGCCTGCCTGAACAAGACGGCAGACGAGCTACCCAGCACCGAAGCGCTGGAAGCCTTGATCCGGCCGCAGCTGATGAAGGCCTTCAAACCCGCTTTCCTGGGGCGGCTGAAAGTGGTTCCGTACTACCCGATTGGCGATGAGGTGCTGGCGCAAATCATCGCCCTCAAGCTGTCGCGCATACAAAAGCGCATTGCCATCAACCACAAAGCCGAGTTTGTGTATGACGACGCGCTGTTGGACGCCATCCTGGCCCGCTGCACCGAGGTGGATTCGGGCGCCCGCAATGTAGACAACATCTTGAACGGCAGTCTGCTGCCTGAGATTTCTGAGAGCGTCTTGGCCCAGATGGCCGCCGGTGGCGCCATCCGCAAGATCAAGGTCAGCGCCAATAAAAAGGGCGAATTCAAGTACGCCATCCAGTAACGGGACACCGGTAGTTACCTCTATGACCGCGCTCAGCACCTTCACCCGTCTTAGTCCACTCAGTGGCATGCTCACCCGCT
>JAPLPK010000183.1 GCA_026400275.1 Burkholderiales bacterium | reverse complement strand
TTTGCTATTGTTTGAATAGCTACTTACCTCTGGATTTGATGAGCGATACCCCCCTGGATTCTTTCTCGCAACTGCAGCTTGCAGAACCCTTGTCACGTGCCGTGGCTGACATGGGCTATACCTCGATGACCCCGATTCAGGCGCAAGCTATTCCTGTGGTTTTGCAGGGGCGCGACGTAATGGGAGCAGCCCAAACCGGAACCGGTAAAACAGCGGCGTTTTCTCTGCCGTTGCTGCAGCGCATGCTCAAGCATGAGAACTCGTCTACCTCGCCGGCACGCCATCCCGTCCGTGCTTTGGTTTTACTGCCTACACGAGAGCTTGCCGACCAGGTTGCGCAGGCTGTGAAGTCTTACGCTAAGTACACTAACCTGCGTAGCGCGGTGGTGTTTGGTGGCATGGACATGAAGCCGCAAACGCTGGAGTTGAAAAAAGGCGTAGAAATTCTGGTCGCGACCCCTGGCCGTTTGCTCGACCATATCGAGGCCAAGAATGCGGTTCTGAACCAGGTGGAATACGTGGTGCTGGACGAAGCTGACCGCATGCTGGATATCGGCTTCCTGCCGGATCTTCAGCGTATCCTGAGCTATTTGCCCAAGCAGCGCACTACCTTGCTGTTTTCGGCAACTTTCTCTTCTGAAATTAAACGTCTGGCCAGCAGCTATCTGCAGGACCCGGTCACTATCGAAGTGGCCCGCTCCAATGCCACGGCGTCGACTGTGGAGCAGCATTTCTACAGCATCAACGCAGACGACAAGCGCCGGGCCTTGCACCAGGTGCTGAAATCCCGCGGCATGAAGCAAGCCTTTGTCTTCGTTAACAGCAAGTTGGGCTGTGCGCGCTTGGCCCGTTCGCTGGAAAAAGAAGGCTTGAAGACCGCAGCCTTGCATGGCGACAAAAGCCAGGATGAACGTCTGAAAGCCTTGGACTCCTTTAAGAAGGGCGAAGTCGATTTGCTGGTTTGCACCGATGTGGCTGCGCGGGGTCTGGACATCAAGGATGTGCCTGCTGTGTTCAACTTCGACGTGCCTTTCAATGCCGAAGACTATGTGCACCGTATTGGCCGCACAGGCCGTGCAGGTGCATCTGGCCTGGCGGTGAGCTTTGTGTCAGGCAGCGATGCCCGTTTGGTGGCAGACATCGAAAAGCTGGTCAAAACCAAGATTGAACTTGAAGCCATCGAGTTTGAAGAAGATATCCCTAAGATCCGCGTGCAGGGCCGTATCAACGATGGTCGCCGTGCTTGGGGTGGAGATGATCCTCGGGATGTGATGGATACGCCACGTCCTGCGCCGCGTGCTCCCCGCCAAGCGGGAGCACCGCGAGATCCATTTTTTGATCGCCCTTACGAGCAAACCGCTGCTAGCGATGCTGCACCTTCTTGGGAAGCTGCGGCTAAACATGCGACCGTGCGGGGTATTTCGGCCAATATCAAGCCTAAGCGTAAAGTCGCAGCCTTGTTCAAGGCGATTGACAGTTCGGTGTCGGCCTGAATCTGCTTTTTTAGGTGCCGGGCCGCTGCGTCTGTTCGCAGCGTATCTGAATCAGCTGATTGTCTGCCGCAGTGGTGCCCAGCTTCAGCGCGCTCAGGCATCCTCCCCAAACGCAGCCTGTATCCAGCGACAGCACGTCGCTGCGGTCCAACCAGCCCAGCGTGGACCAGTGGCCAAAAGCAACCGTGGTGTTAGCTGTACGCCGTCCTGGCACGTCGAACCAAGGCATATAGCCGGCCGGCGCCCCACCTGCACCTTCTTTGCTTTCAAATTCCATCTGACCTTCGGCAGAGCAAAACCGCAGTCGCGTGAGTGCATTCACGATGACCCGCAGTCGGTCGGTACCGTGCAGGCCGTCGTTCCACTGGGTCGGTGTATTCCCATACATCTGCCCTAAGAATGCCTCCAACTCCGGGCCGCGCAAAACGGCTTCCACTTCGGCGGCCAAAGCCAGGGTTTGTTCAGCGGTCCATCCAGGCAGCACGCCGGCGTGCACCATCAGGATTTCCTGCCCTTGCAGGTGCTCCAGTAGTGCAAGGCGCTGGTGGCGTACCCAATCTAGCAGTGATGATCTGTCCGGAGCCTCCAGGATGCCCTGCAAGGTGTCTTGGCGGTGCGTCGGGCGTATGCCGTGGGCCGCTGCCAGCAAATGCAAGTCGTGGTTCCCCAGCAGGCAGCGTGCGGCATCGCCGTAGCCCATCAAGCGCCGTAGCACCTGGGCCGAGGCGGGGCCCCGGTTCACCAGATCGCCCAGCAGGTACAGGGTATCGCGGCTGGGCGAGAAATCCAGCCTGTCCAGCAAGCGTTGCAACGGGGCATCGCAGCCCTGGATGTCGCCAATCAAGTAAAGTGCCATCTCCTCATTCTCACATCTGATCCATGGATTTATTGCTGATCGTGCTGTTGACCTTGCTCAACGGCGTTTTTTCTATGTCTGAATTGGCCTTGGCGTCCAGTCGCAAGGCACGTCTGGCGGCGATGGCCGAGGCGGGGGACAAGGGGGCGCAGGCTGCGCTGGATTTACTGGACAACCCCACGCAATTCCTGTCTTCTGTACAGGTGGGCATCACTTCTATAGGCATGGTCAACGGTATTTTGGGTGAGGCTGCGTTCAGCGATGGCGTTTCTGCCTGGATCCAGCACTGGGGTGTGGCGGCACGGGCGGCGGATGTGTCGGCCACGGTGATTGTGGTGACGGTGATTACCTTTGTGACCATTGTGTTCGGTGAGCTGGTGCCCAAGCGCATTGGCCAGCTGCACCCGGAACTGGTGGCGCGCTATGTGTCGCGGCCCATGGTCTGGGTGGCCACGGCGGCCAAGCCATTTGTGCGTTTGCTGTCCTTCAGCACCCAGACCGTGTTGAAACTGCTGCGTATCGACAATGCAGCGGGCCGCTCCGTGACCGAGGAGGAAATCGTTGCCAGCCTGGAAGAGGGCGTGGACGCGGGCGTGATCGAAGAGCACGAGCACCTGATGGTGCAAAACGTGTTTCGCCTGGACGAGCGGCCGCTGACATCCCTGATGGTGCCGCGTACCGATGTGGAGTGGTTGGAAGCTACGCACAGCGTGGCGCAATGCCTGCAGATGGCCAGCAGTGGTGGCGACAAAGGCGCGCACTCCTGGTACCCGGTGTGCCGTGGGTCGCTGGATGACGTGGTGGGCGTGATCAGCGTGGCCCGTTTACTGGAGCTGGGTGCCGACCAGGCCGGCCCGGTGGAGCCGCATGTACTGCCTGCTGCTTTTCTGCCCGAGACACTGAGCGGTATGGAGCTGCTGGAGCAGTTCCGCGCCAAGTCGGGCCGTATGGTGTTCGTGGTGGACGAGTACGGCGTGGTGCAGGGCTTGATGACCCCGCGCGACCTGTTGGAGGCCATCACCGGTGAGCTGCAGCCCGGCGCGCAGGCCGATGCCTGGGCCACGCAGCGCGACGATGGCTCGTGGCTGCTGGACGGCCTGATGCCGGTGACGGAGCTAAAGGTGCGCTTGGACATTAAGGAGCTGCCCGACGAGGCGCGGGGGCGTTACAACACCGTGGCGGGCTTGCTGATGTCGGTGTCGGGCCGGATGCTAGCGACGGCGGAGCGTATCGAGTGTGCGGGCTGGATGTTTGAGGTGGTGGACCTGGACGGCAAGCGTATCGACAAGGTGTTGGCTATGGCTACGGGGTCTGCTGGTCCAGCTTAGCCTGGCGCAGGCGGGCCATTTGCTCGTCTTCCATTTGGCGGCGTTTAAGCCGCTGCTTCTCTAGCTCTTCTGCGCGCAGGGCTTCGATTTCTTCTTCGGTCAGTGGTTTGTCGAAGGTCAGCTCCATGCCTGCGGCGGTAGCGGGTTCGCCGCGCGTGCTCTTCAGCTTCAGGTTCAGCCGTAGTTCATTGGCCGAGTCGGCATTGCGTATGGCCTCTTCGTAGGAGATATCGCCTGCGTTGTACAGCTCGAACAGGGCCCAGTCGAAGGTGCGCATACCCATCTCGCGCGACTTGTCCATGATGCTTTTCAGGTCGCCAAACGCGCCCTTGAAAATACGGTCGGCCACGATGGGCGTGTTCAGCAGCACCTCGACGGCGGCACGCCGGCCTTTGCCATCCTCCATGCGCACCAGGCGTTGCGACACGATGGCGCGCATATTCGCCGACAAATCCATCAGCAGCTGGTTGCGCCGCTCTTCGGGGAAGAAGTTGATGATGCGGTCTAGCGCCTGGTTCGCATTATTGGCGTGCAGCGTCGCCAGACACAGGTGGCCGGTTTCGGCGAACGCAATCGCATGCTCCATGGTCTGCGGGTCGCGGATTTCGCCAATCAGAATCACGTCAGGCGCCTGGCGCAGTGTGTTCTTTAATGCGTGGTGCCAGGAATGCGTGTCCACGCCCACCTCACGGTGGCTGACCAACGACATCTTGGAGGTGTGCACGTACTCCACCGGGTCTTCCACGGTGATGATGTGGCCGCCAGTGCTGGCATTGCGGTGGTCGATCATGGCCGCCAGCGAGGTGGACTTGCCCGAGCCCGTGCCGCCCACGACCAGCACCAGCCCGCGCTTGTGCATGATGACTTCCTTCAGCACCTCGGGCAAAACCAGGCTGGCAAAGCTGGGGATTTTTGCCGCTATGGTACGTATCACCATGCTGACGTTTTGCTGCTGCACGAAGACGTTTACGCGGAAGCGCGCCACCCCGGGCAGTGCCATGGCGAAGTTGCACTCCATTTCCTTGGCGAACTCTTCGCGCTGGCGCTCGTTCATCATGGCGTGGGCCAGCATGCGGGTGACATCGCCAGCCAGCTTCTGGGCCGACAAGGCCTTCATCTGGCCGTGTGCCTTCATGCTGGGCGCAAAGTCGCAGGCAATGAACAAGTCCGAGCCACCCGCCTGGTGCATGGCGGTCAGCAGCTTATGCATATAGCTGCGGGCTTGGTCTTCGGTCAAAGCAGACATGGCGGGCCCTCGGTTGAACGGTTTGCTATATTTTAAATAGCTGCTAGCGCAGGTATTGTCTGCGCTAGAGGCCTATTTCTTATAAATTAAAAAATAGGCCGGTATTCCGCGTCTCAGGCAACAACGACAGGGGCGGTGTCGCCGCGCGGTGCAATCTTGCCGATTTCAAACACCGATTCACCCAGGCCGCGCAGGGTGGCTGCCGTGGCTGCAG
>JAPLPK010000079.1 GCA_026400275.1 Burkholderiales bacterium | reverse complement strand
TAAAAAGCTGCGCGTTGGGTATGTGACGGCCGATTTCCGGGTGCATTCCATCGCATTCTTCATGCAGCCGGTATTGCGCCACCACAATCCAGAGCAAGTGGATATTTATGTGTATTCGGGCGGTAAGTCTGACTACATCACCGAGGCTATGCGGAAAGACGTGCCGTATTGGTTCGACATGGCGGGCATGCCCGATGACGTGCTGTACCAGATGATCCGTTCGCACGAGATCGATGTGCTGGTGGACTTGTCTGGCCATACTGCAGAAAACCGTTTGTTGGTGTTTGCCCGCCGGGCCGCGCCGGTGCAAGTCACCTGGTTGGGCTACATGAACACCTTGGGCATGAAGGGCATGGACTACCGGTTGACCGATTGGAGTGCGGACCCTGCCGGCAGCGAGGCGTTCTATACCGAAAAGCTGTTTCGCCTGGAATGCATGGCCAGTTATGTGCCTCCTGAGTACGCGCCGCTGCGGGATCAATTGCCCATGGAGGCGAATGGTTACCCGACCTTGATTTCTTTGAATAACTCTTTCAAGATCACCGACGTCATGCTGCGGGTGTGGGCTCGTATATTGGTGCATCGAACCGATGCCCGGCTCATCATCATGGTGAAGGAGTCCACTCCCGAAGCGGCCCGGTCAGCCATGCAGCAGCGTGTGGAGGACGCCGGCTTGCCCGTGGAGCGGGTGTCTGTAGTGCCTCAGTTGCCGTTGGCACAGTTCATGGAACTCGGGTTTATGGCCGACGTGGCCCTGGACACTTCGCCGGTTTCTGGCGGGACAACGACCTTGCACGCATTGTGGATGGGCTTGCCCGTGGCCGCCCTGGACGCTGAGCGGGCTATCGATTCCTCCAGCGCCCGGATTTTGGCTGGCGTTGGTCTGGGTGAATTGGTGGCTACAGGAGGCGAGGATGCGTATGTACAGCTCGTTGTAGAGTTGCTGCAAAACCCTCAGCGCCTAGCGCACTACCGTGCGACCAACCGTGCGGTCTTACAGGCCAGTGTGCTGATGGACTATGCCGCGCGTACGGCTGAGGTGGAGGCCGCTTTCCGTTTGATGTGGCTGAACTACTTGGACAAGGCGCCGCGCTACTTGGACGTCGCCTGCGATGTGGCACAGGCTGTACACGCCGCAGAGGGTTTTCAGGCGGGTAAGTAGGGGGTTATTTCGGCCGTTTCAGCCGTTCTCAGCGTGTAGACTGGACACATGCATTTAGATACCCCTGTTCCTCTGTTGGTGCCGGATTTGCCTAGCCCGCAAGAGCTGATGCCGTATCTGGAGCGCATGCACGCGTCCAAGGTCTATTCAAATTTCGGCCCTCTGGTGCGAGAGTTGGAGCAGCAGTTGGTTCAGCGCTTCCAGGTGGGCAACCCTCAGGCGACAGCTGTAACAGTCAGCAGTGCCACACTGGGGTTGGAGTTGGCCTTGGTTGCCTTGGCATTGCCACCGGGCGCAAGGGTGCTTGTGCCCGCATTGACGTTTGTGGCAACAGCCACAGCCGTGGCCCGTGCGGGTTACGTGCCTGTGCTCGGCGATATTGACCCCGAAAGCTGGCTGCTCACCCCCCGTATTGCCATGCAAATGCGCCAGCACCTTGCTTTTGATGCCGTGATTCCTGTGGCTACATTTGGTGTGCCACACGATATGCAAGGCTGGGAAGAGTTTGAGCGATCTACGGGCTTGCCCGTGATCGTGGATGCGGCCAGTGCGTTTGGCAGCCAGTGGCTGCAGGGCTGCAATGGCACCTTGGTTTTTAGCTTGCATGCTACGAAGTCCTTGCCGGCCGGAGAGGGTGGAATCGTGGTCTCCACCCGTGAGGGCTTAGTGGACAAGGTTCGGCAAATGTCTAACTTTGGAATCAATTTAAAGCCTGGCGCGAGGGTGCCCACAGGAGTTTTGGCCAGCTTGGGTACCAACGCAAAAATGAGCGAGTACCACGCGGCAGTGGGTCTTGCATCCCTGGCCCGGTGGGATGCTTGCGCTCGGCGGCGGCGCGAGTTGTACCGTTGCTTGCGTACCGCGCTTGATGATGCCACCGACGGTGCTCTGCGTTGGCAGGCAACCCCCTCGGACGGCATTGCTGCGCCGGTACTGATGTGTACCCGTATGCCCCATGCTGCTGATCGGCAGCGCCTGGAGCGCCTATGCCAGAAATTGAAGATCATGACGCGACGCTGGTACCAGCCTTTGCTCGGTGAGATCCGTGGTACGGCTGCGCGCTGGGAGTCCGCTCCCACACCACACGCCAATGCTATTGCCCGCGATTTGATCGGGTTGCCTTTTTTCCCGTCCATGTCACTGCTTCAGCAAGAGGCAGTGCTTGCGTCTGTGGTCGCCGCCATAACGCCCGAAAGAGTGCGGTCTGTAGTTTGATTTGCTTGATTTTTGAGGAATAGATTTTTATGAGCACCGTGAACGCATTTGTAGAGAAATTTCTGGAAGCTGTTGATTTTCAGGACGCAGTGGCTGTGACTGCCGACACTCCGCTGGCCAGCCTGCCCGAATGGGATTCATTGGCTGCCTTGGGCGTTATCGTGATGTGCGATATGGAATACGGCAAGACCATTACTGGGATCGACCTGAAAAACTGCGTTACCGTGGCTGACATCCACGCATTGCTGGGCTGACGCTGATGGGTCTCTCCACACTGCATAACGTCCGTTACGCTGGCATGGCATCGTGCGTGCCGCGATTGACCATTTCCAATATAAAAGATTGCCCCCCCTCGATGCGCTTGGAGAGAGAGCGTTTGGTGCGCAACATTGGTATCCACCAGCGGAGGTTGTGCTTTGAATGGCAATGTTTTTCAGATTTGGCGTTCGAAGCCACTGAGGTGTTGCTGGCGGATCTGGGGTGGGCCCGAGATGAAGTTGATGCCCTGATTGTGGTTACCCAGTCGCCCGATTATCTGATTCCGGCGACCTCCATCATCATGCAAGATCGGTTGGGTTTGGCCAAATCCACAATTGCTTTTGACGTCAATCTGGGTTGCTCGGGTTACACCTTTGGACTGCAAATTTTAGGTGGCTTGATTGCCTCGGGGGTCGTCAAAAAAGGGCTTTTGCTGGTGGGCGACAAATCCGCCACCGTGATCGATCCACTATTCTCCGATGCAGGCACTGTTACCGCGTTGGAGTTTGACCCCAGCGCTAGCCCAATCCACTTCGACATGAACAGTGATGGCAGTGGTTACCGGGCCATCATCTTGCCCGTGGGCGGACACCGTGAACCCTTGGCGTTGCAGCACATGGTGACTGCGCGCGATAAAGATGGGGTGTTGCGCTGGCCCAGCGCTCTGGTGCTGGACGGCCCTGCTGTGCTGAGCTTTTCGACGCAGCAAATTCCTCCAGCTGTCCGCCGGCTGATGGAGTTCAGCCAACTCGCCGAATCTGATATCGACTACTTCTTGTTCCACCAGGCGAACAAGATGATCAATGAAACCATCCGCAAAAAACTTGGTTTGTCACCCGAAAAAGTGCCATCTACTTTGCATGATTTCGGAAATACCAGCGGCGCTTCCATTCCCGTCACAATGACTGCACGGCTGCGTGAGGCCTTGCTCGCTGGGCGCAAAAAGTTGCTGATGTCGGGCTTTGGTATTGGTTTGTCCTGGGGGTCCTGCATTTTGGATATTGAGGGGGCGAAATTCCCAGAGATGGTGGAGTTGTGAGTTCCCCGTCAATGTTCAGTTTGTCCGGGAAAACTATTTTGGTAACCGGTGCTTCATCTGGAATTGGAAGGGCAACCGCCCTGTTGTGCGCGCAAATGGGGGCGCACGTTATTGCCGGTGGACGTGATGCCGAGAGGCTGAATGCCGTGCTTGCCGAGCTACCGGGCGACGGGCATCAAATGGGTCAGGCAGACCTGACAGATGAAGCGCAGCTATCAATGCTGCTGGATATGTTGCCTATTTTGGATGGTTGTGTTTTTGGGGCAGGAGCTGCTGAAACTGTGCCTATGCGTATGGTCAGTCAGCAGCATTTAATGCGCATGATGTCTATTAATTACATCGCTCCAGTCATGCTCACGCAAGGTTTATTGAAGCGCAAGAAGTTACGAGATGAGGCCTCACTTGTTTATGTGACGGCCATTGCAGAGCATACAGCGCCGGTTGCAACGGGTATTTACTCTGGTGCCAAAGCAGCTCTCAAGGCCACCGTTCGCGTGCTGGCGCTTGAGCATGCCCGACAGAAAATTCGGGCAAATTGTGTTTCTCCCGGCTATGTAGAGACCCCCATGCTGGAGCGGCTGAGGCTCACTTCATCGGTGCAGGATAACGTAGGCTTGGTTCCACTCGGAATACTGGAGCCAGTCGATGTTGCCAGTGGGATTGCCTATCTCTTGTCACCCGCCAGCCGTTGGGTTACACGTAGTTCCTTGGTTATTGATGGCGGACTGACACTGCCCATGCGGTGAGAGGGGTGTGTAATTTGATCGCGATGAATAACTTTCAAAGTCCTTTCCAGTTACAGGGTAAGACCATCCTTGTCACTGGTGCATCCAGTGGCTTAGGCCAGGCAATTGCTGTGGAGTGTGCGCGTGCTGGCGCCACACTGGTTCTGACGGGCCGAAATCTTCCAAGGTTGCAAGCGGTCCATGCTAGCTTGAGCGGATGCATGCACCGCTACATCGTTGCGGACTTAACGGATGCATCCCAGCGCAATGCGCTCGTGGACGAAGTCGGTTCCGTGAATGGCATTGTGCATAGCGCCGGGGTCGATGGTGTGGCACCTTTGCGCATGGTGAGTGACAAGCTGCTCCAGCAGGTCATGGGAACCAACTTTCATGTTCCCATCCTTTTAAATCAGCGCATGCTGTACCGCAAGCAAATTCTCGACAGTGGCTCGATTGTGTTTGTTGCATCTATCGCCGCACTCACAGGGAAAGTCGGCGTTGGCCCGTATTCGGCTTCAAAAAGCGCGTTGCTGGGCGCTATGCGTTGCTTGGCGCTTGAGGTTGCCAAACACGGAATTCGGGTCAACGCACTTTGTCCTGGCATCGTTGACACACCACTCTTTGATAACCATCGGGCTTGGCTTACGGACGTGGTTGCCAAAACTTACCCTTTGGGACTAGGACGACCGGAGGATGTTGCATATGCTGCTATATATTTTCTTTGTGATGCAAGCAGAAAAGTGACCGGTACCAGTTTCAGCCTGGATGGAGGAATTCCGTACACATGAACGATATGAAGGACGTACTCATCATCAACGCCGGAGGCTTTGGCCGCAACACGGCATCGTCCGCAAGGGCTGATATTGCGCATGGCAAGGAGTGGACGGTGCGGGGGTTTCTGGATACCCGCGCAGACCTGCCGCCGGTAGACGGCCTGCCTGTCGTAGGCGACCCTTTTACGTACCGCTACCAAGCACCTGGGTACATCGTGTGCGCTCTTGGCGACCCTGGCATGCGCCGCAAGTACTCCGCGCCCCTGCTCGCGCAAGGTGCGGTTTTCATGAATCTACTACCCGGAGCCCTCCTTTCGGAGCGGGTGCGTATGGGACAAGGCTGTCTGTTTGAGCGAGGCGTATCCATAGGTACCGATGCGGTGCTGGGCGACTTTGTCATCATGCTGTCTACCAGCATCATCGGATACGACGTGCGGATTGGCTCCTACAGCACCGTGGGTAGCTTTGTGTTCATGGGGGGCGGCGTGCAGATTGGTGAAAACGTTGTGGTGCACCCGCACGCCACCATCTTGCCGGGTGTGAAGGTGGGTGATGGCGCGGTGGTCGGTGCTGGCAGCGTGGTGATTGCGAACGTGCCTGCTGGTGTGACGGTTTTCGGCAATCCGGCCAAGCGTTTTGAATTCAAGTAATGCAATCCCAACTCACGCCTGCCCACTATCTGGATGACAGCATTTTTGCGCGCGAGCAAGAGCGCATATTTCGAAAGCTGTGGATCTTTGTCGGGCTGCAAGGGCTGCTCAGTGAGCCAGATGCGTACCTGACCCGCACGATCGGAGGCATACCGCTGGTGGTGCAAAACTGTGCGGGTGTGCTCAAAGCTTTTGTCAACCAATGTGCGCACCGCCAGATGCCTCTCATGTTTGAGGCCTATGGCCAGGGACGGCTGGCCTGCAAATACCATGGTTGGGTGTATGACGCGGAGGGGGCGGTGAAGACCATTCCCCATGCCGATAGCCTCTACCAATACCCAGACGCTGTGCGCGCAGGTTTATGCTTGAAGCAGTTTGCGGTGCAGACGGTTGGGCAATTGGTGTTTGTGAATCTGGACGATACGCCTTTGCCCATTACCGAGCAGTTCAGTCCATCCTTGCTGGCGCAACTGGAGGGCATTTCAGTCCACTTTTCGCCCCAGGTGATCCATGCGACCATGCCGGTCCGCTACAACTGGAAGCTGAATTTTGAAAACGTGCTCGACTCCAACCACGTGGCCTATGTGCACCCCAGCACTTTTCGCCCGCTGTTAGACAAGCGCCCGCCGTCGGTATCTGCGCCAGCGCCGGATGCCTCCGCGCTGGCGGAGACCCGCTTGGTGGACTTGAGTTTTTCTTCGCATATGCCCATGGCGATCGCACCCATGCCTTGGCATGCCTTGGTGGATCGTTATGTGGACACCGCACCAGCCGATAGTTATTACAACTTCTTCCTCTATCCAAACATCAACTTCATTTCGGTGGGCGGCTTGGTATTTTTGGTTCAGCAATTTAACCCCCTGGCGCCCGACCGCACTGAAGTTGCGTTCCATTTGATGACGGCACAAGAGCAGCAGCGAATTCCCGCGTTGCCCGCAATTTTGTGGGGACACCTCAAGGGAGAGACTCGGGTATTTGAAGAGGACCGCGCATTGCTAGAGGAGCTGCAATCTCACATGCATGCGGGTGCTGCCCGGGCTGAGCATGGTGCGTACGAAGCGCTTCTGCAGCGGGTTGCAGCTGTGTATTTGCGGTTGATGGGAGATGCGGCATGAGCGAGGTTCAGCTTCCGTTGTACCTGCTGGGCTGTGGTTCTGCGTTCGAGGCGATCCAGGGCGCGTGGGGTGAGATTGCGCCTGGGCGTGATTTTCACTGCTTAGCCCTGACCAACACCGACGAGATTGCCCAAGATGCGGTCGGCATGTTGCGTGGTGTTGACCCAGCCCTGGTGCGGGTTTTTGTAGCCGTAGACCAGAACGCCCTGAACTTTGCTCGTTTAGACCTTTACCGCCAAGTTCGCCTCCTTGGTTTCAGGGGGGACTCACTGGTGCACCCCCGTGCGGCTCTTGCGCCAGGTGTCAAACTGGGGGAGAACTGTTGGATAGCCGCTGCGGCAGTGCTGTCTGGCGGCGTACGCTTGGGCAACAATAGTTTTGTGGGGGCTGCGGCACGCTTGGATGCCAACGTACACATCGCTGCCCATGCGTGGATTGGGGCAGGGGCATCTGTCGGGTTGGGTGCCAGTGTGGGAAGCCACACTGTGTTGGGAGCCGATGTGCACGTGGCTGCAAATGTCCGCATTGGTAGATATTGCGTAGTGGATGTGCCCGGCGCTTATCGCCGCGCGTGTGCGGACGGTACTTTTGTAGATGCTTTATTTCCTTTGCCCGTGCGCATGTACGGGAGCCCCAGCAAGCTATTGGCCAAAGATGCAGGGGCCGCCCCATGAAGTCACGCATGTCTGCTGAGGCCTACCAGTCCGAAGTGTGGTTCCTGCACGAGCGCGAACTGTTGTTTAAGCCGCTGTGGCAGTTTGTGGGGCTGAGGTCGATGCTTGCCCAGCACAATGCTTACATCACCCGTACCGTGTGGGGCGTATCCGTGGTTGTACAGAACTTTCAGGGGGAGCTGCGGGCCTTTGAAAACCTGTGTCTGCACCGCCAAAACCCATTGCAAATTGCGCCGCAAGGTGTGCGCCCCTTGGTCTGCAGTTACCACGGCTGGGGGTATGGGATGGATGGGGGCGTGTCCAATATTCCTTTCGAGGCGGAGGTCTACCGCTACCCTGCAGAAGAGCGCCAGTGTTTGAGGCTACGGCGGTTTGCGCTGGAGGAGGTGGGCGGGCTGGTGTTCATTAACCTGTCCGACGCTCCGTTGCCCCTGACCGACCAGTTCAGCCCGGATCTGCTGGATTCATTGCGCGGGGTTTCGCTGGCGTTTGATGGCGAGGTGTTGCAAGCTACGTTCCAGACCAAGATGAACTGGAAGCTCGTATACGAAAACCTGCGTGACAGCCACCACCCGCGCTACGTACATGCCCAGTCTTTGTACCAAAAAGTGAAGTTTCCGGTGGTGCTGGACGAGCAAGGTGTTGCCGCGTCGCAGCGCTTGCGCCAACAGGGCGTGCAAAGCCGTGAAGAGGCCTTGTCGCTGTTGCGTAGTTTCAGCAATGGCGGGCCGGATGCGCCGATGGAAGAATTGGTGCCTTACCCCTGGCATGACAAGGTAGAGCGCTACGGAGACAAGGACTGGTATTACAACTGGCTGGTATTTCCCAATTTGCATATCGCCTCTGGCTCGGGTGGCTACTCCTTCATCATTGAGCACCATGTGCCAGTATCTGCTAATCGTACGGATGTGGTGGTGCATTACGTGACTGCTAAGAAGAAGTCCAAGTATGCGGTGTCTGCGGCGGTGTTGTTGGCCCATCTGCAGGGGGCTGAAACCGTGCTGCGCGAAGATTTTGAGGTCATGGAGCGTATCCAGGCCGGACTGCACGCGCAGGCCCCCACCGCCGTACTGGGGGATTTTGAGTCGGCCAACCAAACCATTGAGCATTGGTATCTGGACCTGATGGGAGCGCGTTTTGCCTTGTAAATACGTGGTGGGTGCGGGCCCTGAGTTGGATTGGGCTATGGCTGCATGGGCTGAAGTAGACCCTACGATCGAACTGCGTCGAGTTGCTCTGCAGCAAGATCCATCTTATGCGTTTGATATGTCCGTACTGGATGAGATGTCGCTGGACGGCTCTACTGCGTTTGCGGCACTGGGTGCCCAGTTTTTGAACTTTCGGCGCTTTGAGCTGATGGCGCAAGTGAAGTCCATGGGCTTCAAAATGCCGCCTCTGGTGTGCCGTGGTGCGGTGGTTGCTGCCTCCGCCAAGTTGGGTGAAAACAGTTTTATCGGCGCAGGCGCGCTTGTGGGCGTGGGGGCGGACATCGGCTTTAACTGCGTGGTCGGTGCCGGAGCCCAGATCGGCGCCGGTACCAAGCTAGGCCCTTCCGTGTGGCTTGCCCCCGGAGTCTTATTGGGGCCGGGCTGCAGCGTGGGCCCGCATGCCATATTGGACATGGGGGTGATGGTGTCGGATGGCGTGCAGGTAGGCAAGCAATGTGTACTGCAAAAGCCAGGGCGGGTGGCTGCAGACGTAGCGGCCAAAACCTTCCACCTGGCGTCGTTTGCCAGTCCAGTGATGGTTTGGGGATCTTGATGCCGCGTTATTTTGGGGCCGACTTTTCGTATCCCCTATCCACTCAATAAGGAAAAAGTATGCAGTTGGCACAACACAATTTCGCACTGGATAGCGGTGAGCGTATTGCCACTTTGGCGGTAGACGACATCCATCCAGACCACTGGGAGCGCTACCATTTTGCGGTAGAGCATCTTTTGCCGTTGGGTGCGCCGTTGGTGGGGGCTGACGTGTTTTGTGGGGCCGGATATGGAACTCATCTGTTAGCCCAAAAACTTCCTTGCTTCATTCTGGGTATCGATGGGTCGGCGGATGCGATACGCCAAGCCAGCGAGCATTACGCAAGCATGAACATGCTTTTCAGCCAGAAATTCTTTCCGTTTGCCCTCCCTGCTGCACATTTTGATTTCATTGTGTCCATGGAGTCCTTGGAGCATGTGGAGGACGGAGAGCTGTTCTTTTTTATGCTGGCCAAATCATTGAAGCCAGGGGGGCGACTGGTCATATCGGCCCCCAACTCGGACGTATTCGATCTTCAAAAGAACCCTTATAAATGGCATTTCCGCCATTACACGCCGACAGACATGCTGGAGCTTGGGAGAGCAGCCGGCCTTGAATCCATTACCTGGGCGGGAGCTAGCTGCAATTTGATCACCCCGGAAGGCAAGAAAGTGTCGAATAATTTTTACTCGATGGTGGAGTCTCGGCTGCGTGTCCACCATGCAGGCGGCACGATTACCCACGTGTTTGAAAAGCCCATGGCCCTATGAAAACCGCACCGCTTCAAAAAGAACTGTACGTCATTGGCTGGGGCTACGATAACCCGCGCTCGACGACGATAAAGGCTCTGTTGGCACATCCAGAGTCTCCATGGGCGGCTGCAGGCATCGTCCATGACGAGGTGTGGTTGGCCAGCGTCGATGGCCTACCTGTCGTCAAGACCAGCGACTTTTTAGTCGATGTTCGCGCCAGAAACGCGCCAACCTATGTGCTGCTCCAACTGCAGGAGCCCACGCAGCGGCAAATATGGATGCGCCGCGTGCGGGACTACGGCCTGCATTTGCTGGATGAGGGCGAAATACTGCGCGAAGCGGCAGACACCTTGCGCACGATCGGCACGCGGTGTGATCTGGGCGTTGTGCAATTGCCAGACTGCTTTGATCCAGCGGCGACCGAAAAGCTGGCTGCGTTACCAGTGCAAAACTGGTGTGACGCAGATTCTGTGCGGGTTTTTAACGCCTACCTGGCATTTCTTCGCTCTGGCCTTTTGACGCCGTTTGAAAGGGTCTGCCGCCAACAGACCGAAAACCCGCTTCCGCTTTCTCCAGACCATCTTCTGGGGCACCATATGGCGGCGATGGGCAATGGTGTGGCATGGGAAGTGGCGCGCCAGCGCAGTAGTTTTCTGGAACAGGTGTGTCTGCTGGGAGGTCGGCGTTGGCAATATGCCTTCTCCTCTGAAAACGCCGCTTTGGCGGACCAACAGTTGCGGTGGTTCCAGGCGGCAATGTCGACTTTGGCAGTCGATATCCGGGCCTCCGCGATGGCGGCAGATGGCTCCCAGCAAGCCGTGGGCGGCACTGAAATACTGGATTGGCATGGACGCCCCCGTGTAGTGCGGATCGACCTGGACGCTCCCAGTGCATGGGCGGAGCAGTTTGCCCATGCCAGCGGCCCCTGCGCGTTATGGATTGCCCTGGGCCGTAGTCCTACGCAAATGCTCCATGTACTGGAGCGCATTCGTGGTGGTACCTGGCGACTGCGGTGCCATCGGCCAGGCCCGCTCGGCCTGGAGCTGCAATGGTGGAATACACCGCTGCCAGAAAATTTGTGGTGAGCAAATGGAATATGTCCGATGGTAAATACAGGCGAGAGTCTCAAAAAAGCCCTGCAGGACTTGGCCGCCGGGGGCACCGATCCGGTGGACCACGACACGTCGCTGATGGCACAGCAGCCTCTTTTTGTGCTGCAGTCGCTGCAAGTACTTGCTGTCGCTGATGCCCTGCGTGGCGGTGCTGGTGGACGATGGTCAGACCAAGCCGAAGATGTTCGGCTTGCCCCTGGTCACGCCGGGCAACTACTGCGTGGTGTTCTACACCTTTGTGGAAGACATGCTGCCCAATTTCTTTCTGAACCGCCCCTGGG